>JAEXUB010000278.1 GCA_023453125.1 Bacteroidota bacterium | reverse complement strand
ATATGCCATCCCGGGGGACAAATTCCCCTGTTGCCCGGCTCTTTTCTATAAGCCATTGCCTCATTCCATTGGTATAATCCCCCGAGATAAGAGTAATTTATGGAGTCATTGTTGTAATAATACTTTTCAATTATTCCGTTATCGGACTGGTTCTGCGAGGAATGGATCATAACGCCGGCATCAAGATTCTCCTTAAGCCAGGTCTGGCTGCCGATCTTAACTTTGTGATAAACCTTCCCCATCCAGAGAAGAGTAGAGTCATTCTCATACGCAGGCCAGTATTCCCTCGGCTCAACAATAAGTTCCTTATCATTACAGCTCAATAGGGTCAGTGCAAAAAGCAAAATTGCCGGCGGTAATAATTTTATCTTTAGAAAGCTCATACCTTAATCCTCTTTTCCGGTGAGCCCTTCGGCAAATCGGTCAACTTCGGGGAGGAATGCCCCTGCCGCCGATACAAGAATAATAACCGAACCGCACACAATAAAGAATGCTGTTAAATCTATTTTTATCATAGCCCCCGAAATTGCCTGCGCGACAGGAATGAGCCCCGTATTGGCAAATATCAGGATACTCATTACCCTGCCTAGCATATCAGGGGGAGTCTTTTTCTGAATCCAGGTGAAAAAGTTGATTGCTATATAACCGTTTCCTATTCCAAGAAGGGCAAGAAGAATAGCGTCTGCCCAGGTAGAATTAATAAAGCCTATCAAGATTGTAAACACTCCAAAGCCGGCAAAGACCGCAACGAGAAATTTCTTCATAAAGGCCGCTTTCGGTTTTGGAAGAGAACCTGCAAGAATAAAACCTGCAAGGTTACCCCCCGAAACGGCAGACATAAGAATTCCGAATGCCACAGCCCCTTCTTTAAGCCTTGTATCTGCAAGCACCGGCACTCCAACCAGGAAAGGTCCAACAAAGAAGAAATTAACAGCGGATACAATAAAGAATACTACTCGCATCGGTTTGTCGTTCCATAAATAGGCAATTCCGGTCTTAATGGACTTAAGGATATTCTCCTTTTCAGTTGGAGCCTCTTTTACCTTTCCTGTTTTAATCAACCAGAGGCATAGAGCAGAGACTGCGAAAGTAACCGCGTCAACCGCGAATGCAAGGAATATTCCTTTCATTGAAGTGGAACTTGTGCCTATTAAGATTCCCGCCGCAGTAGGCCCCACAAAACCGGCAAGCTGCGTAATTCCCATAATAACCGAATTCCCCGCCTGCAAGTCTTTCTCCTGGACGATAAGAGGTATAATACTGCTCTGCGCGGGTACCGCAAAACCTGCCACAAGTCCAAATGCAAGAGCGAATGCGTAGAGCATCCAGATCTGGACGCTCCCCATAAAAAGTGCCAAAGCCATCAGAGATATTACCGCAAATCTGATTATATCGGAGAGGAGCATAATTAACCTTGGTGAAAAGCGGTCTGTAACAGCCCCTCCGAGGAGCATAAAGAGTGCCCTTGGAATTCCTTCGAGCGCCATAATAATACCGAGAGCCAGCGGATCCCCTGTCATTTTTAGGACAAGCCACGGGGTAGCAATCAGAACGAGCTGATCTCCCAGAAGAGAAGTTGCCGCCCCCGCAAGGAGAAGCCTGAAATCCCTTACACCGAAAACATTAATCATCGGATTCTTTTCTGCGCGTTTTTCTTCCATTCTATTCCCAACAATTGTAAAGTTCTTCTTATGATGCGTTAGTCAGCATAAACACACCACAAAAATAGTTCACGCGCATCTACAAATGCAAAAACATTTTTAAAACTTTACAGTTTCTTAACTGCGACCTGGTCGTTCTCAAGAATGAACTTAATATGCTGAAGTTCCTCTTTAACTTCGTAAGTAGCGTGCCTCAGCCTGATTGATACCCCCGGATAGACTTTATTTGAGACAATGACCATCGGATTCTCTACATTGTAAAATTCTTTTTCTATCTCAAACAGGTCCTTACGCAAGGTATCTAGCTGCCTCATATAAGCCTCTGCTTCTTCCCTCAGAGTAATAAGCTTAATCTCATTATCTTCATTCTGATCGCTGTGGGAAATGAGCGAGATATTCTTGTTCACATTTTCAATCACTTTGTGGAGATTGAAAATCTCTTCCCGTTTCTTATCGTGTTTCTCCTTAAGTTCAAAATTCATTCCCACTTCAATTTCGGTATGAACATCATACTTGTTGCCTATGGTAGAGGCTGTAAGTTTATTTGCTACAAAAATCTTTCCGCCGAGAATTGTGCCGATGTTTTTCATTATAAGCACTTCATCGCAGCATTCAATTATCGAGTTCCTAACTTCAGTCTGAATATAGAGTTTCCCTTTGCACCTGATTATCTGGTTATTTACATAACCGAGATGCATATCGCTCCCCGACTGTAAAACCTGCTTGTTATCCCCCAATACCCCTTTTGCTACTTTAAGCGTACCGTCGCAGATAACTGTAGCCTGTTCAACGGAACCGTTTATCTGGACATTATACGGGGTCTTAACGCTGAAGCCGGGTTTAACATCCCCCATAATTTCAACTGAGCTTTTGACATTTATATTTCCGGTTGAAAAATCTACCGAGCCCTTTACCTGATACATCTTCTGGACTTCAACATAGCATTTACTGCTGTCGTAGAAGATAACCCCTTCCTGGGAAGCGCGTATGATAAGATTATCTTTCGGGTCTTTAACAGTGCCGGGTCCGGTCTGCACCTTAATATCCTCACCGAATACCGCGGGAATCTCCTGCCCCATAATATTCATTCCCTTATTGCCAAGCTGAGCAGGAATCTTGGTTATAAGGATTCCATCCTTCTGAACGCTGTTTACGAGAGAGAGTTCGTGGTAATCTATATGCCCGTCTTCGGTAATTTGCGGACGGTATGATTTATCGGTCGGGAAGGTGAATTCAAGCCTTGCATTTTCCCCCGGAAGAGGGGCAAGCCCTTCTGCTATTAAGAATTTCTCCCCCCACTTTTTATTATCGGCAATATCCTTAATAAGGTCGGTATTAAGTCCGAACGCAATTCCCTTCTGGGCAATAATATCAACCAGCTCCTGATAGGTAAAATTAAGATCGGCCCCATCCTCCGGTTTCTTAACCTCGAGATAGGCTTTCATATTTCTATCGGTTACTTCAATTAGAACATTAGCCTGGGCAGTTACAGTATCGGGCATAAATTCCTCTATTTAGTTTTTAAATAAAAGGAATACCTCAACACAGAATGAGAAGACGGGATGATACACTCCTTTAGACCCTGAGAATTAGAATTTGTGGATTCTACTATTATTATCGGGAAAAAGGAAAATTACTTTAGTTTTATATAATCAATGGTTAATGTGTCTTATTTCAATACTCCAATTTAAGGAGCCCTTTCAGGAGGGCTTTCCTTTCCTCCCCCTCTTCAACGCAGGAGGAATAGAATTCTATATCCCCTTTCCCTTTTCTGAGCAAGCCCCTGCTATTGAGAGTCGCCATCAAATGCCTGATTGTCCCTTCGTTGCCGTCTATTATTTTTATTGAAGCGGGAAGAATCTCCTTTAGCACGGGTTTATAAAAAATAAAGTGAGTACATCCGAGTACAAGAGATTCAAATTCGTCAGGATTAAATCGGGAGAAGGCATCAATTAAAAACTCCCTTACTTCCCTGCTGCCGATATCGAAGCTCTCAGCAAATTTAACCAGCGGATCAAGAGGAAGCTTTTCAATTCTTTCATTCCCCTCAAGAGTCTCTATAAGTGATTCAAGCTTGCTTTCCCTTAAAGTAAGGGAAGTTGCAGTTACGAGAATCTTTTTCCCCCCGTTATTAACAATTGCCGGTTTAACCGCAGGCTCCATTCCGATTATCGGAAAATCGAATTTTTCCCTTAGATCCTGAATTACTACAGATGTTGCAGTGTTGCAGGCAACCACGAGCGCTTTAATTCCTTTTGAGGCTAGAAAGTCTGCCGCCTGCATTACAAACCGCTTAACATCTTCTTTGGGCTTTGTGCCGTACGGTACGTTTTGTGTGTCGGCAAAATAAATGTAATCTTCATCGGGCATTAATTCGACGGCATTCTTTAAAACCGTAATTCCTCCGATGCCCGAATCAAAAAAGGCGATCTTCAATAGCTGCTCCATAAATTGTATTTGTCCCTAACTAAGCCGAACCGCTACTGCTAAACTAAAAATTTCGGATGATAATTGTAATATTTTTTCTGAAATTGCAGATTAAAATTCATTCACTAAATTGAGGGACCGGCCGATGGTAACAGCAATCTGGATTGCATTAATAATTCTTGCGCTCTGGTATGGATACGTGCTCATTAGAGATATACGTAATCATAAACAAGTTCTTGAGAAAGTAAGCATCGTAAAGACATCCGTAATAGGTTTTGTCGTAAACTTTTTCGATGTACTTGGCATCGGCTCTTTTGCTCCGCAGACCGCCCTGCTTAAATTCACAAAGCAAACAGAGGACCGCCTGATACCCGGTACGTTAAATATATCCAACGCAATCCCTGTTCTTCTGCAGGCATTAATATTCATCCAGATAGTTGAAGTGGAAACTGTTACGCTGGTTTCAATGATTGCCTCGGCAACAATCGGTTCCATAATCGGAGCCGGAATTGTTTCCAAATTATCGGAAAAGAAAATCAGGATGGTAATGGGATTCGCCCTGCTTATAGCGGCATTCTTTATGTTTGCAAACCAGATGAACTGGATTACAGGGGGAGGAAATTCTATAGGCCTTACCGGAGTTAAACTTGTAATTGCTGTCGCAGTTAATTTTCTTCTCGGAGCTCTTATGACAGCCGGAATAGGGCTCTATGCCCCCTGTATGGCGCTTGTATTTGCGCTCGGTATGTCTCCCGAAGTTGCATTTCCGATTATGATGGCTTCCTGTGCTTTTCTGATGCCGGCTGCCTCGGCTAAATTCATTAAGGAGGGGGCATATAACAGAAAGGCATCATTTGTAATGGCAATTCCGGGATCAATTGCGGTTCTTATAGCAGCATTCGTTGTAAAATCGCTCCCCCTTGAGATACTAAAATGGGTTGTAATCTGCGTTATAATCTATACATCAACGGTAATGCTAATTGCCGCATTTAAACCGAAAAACGGATAAAAAAAATGCCGGATAATATCCGGCATTCATTCAATAATTTAATTCTTTTTCTCCGCCGGGATGATCTTTATCTGTTCCTTTTCCTTTAGGAGAATTTCAGGCTTGTTATTGTAAATCTTTACCTTTCCCGTTACTTCAACAACTTTTCCCTCAAAATCCTTGTAGTTCTCGAACTTTGAAAGATTATTCTTAAGAATGACCGCGGAAAAAGTATTGTTAGGATATTTACCCCCCATATTAAGATAAACCTGGCCGCTCCTTGTAGTTGATACCTGTGCGACTTCCCCTTTAATTGTTACAAGGGAATCTACAAGGGATTTCGCCTGATCGGGAGAATAGACTTTCTGCGCTCTTATCTGAGAAAAGCCGGTCAGGATAAGAACCGCGAAGAGAATTACTGCAATGTTTTTCATACTGCTCCTTTTAGCCGGACCCGGTTTTACCGGGCCCTTTTATGTTATTATTTATTTGCTTTTATCGGGAAATTTAGGAGGATTGGCAAGCTTAACAGGATTCTTCTTTAATTCCTTTAATGCCTCTTCAATTGCACGGTCAAGCTGCTGGTCAATCCCTTCAAATTCCTTTGCAGGATCGTTGTCAACGATTATATCCGGGTCAACACCGTAGCCTTCCATAATCCACTCTGTGCCTTCATTGTCGTACCTTGAATGTTCCGGTCTGTTAAGGGTTCCTCCGTCCATAAATGGAAGCGAGCCGCTGATACCGACAACACCCCCCCAGGACCTCTTGCCGATTGTAACTCCCAGTTTTGCCTTTTTAAACCGGTAAGCGAATATATCTCCGTCCGAAGCCGAAAATTCATCGAAGAGAAGAACCTTTGGACCAATATGAGTACCGCTCGGGTCAACATTGGGAGTTGTATTTCTCGATATGGTGATGAAAGACATTTTTCTGTTGAGTCTTTCAAGAATCATCGGAGAAACATTTCCTCCTCCGTTTCCTCTGTCGTCAATTATCAATGCTTCTTTGTTAAGCTGGGGATAATAATATTTTGAGAACTGGTTCAATCCGGCAACTCCCATATCGGGAATATGTATGTAGCCTACCTTTCCTCCGGTAGCCTTATTAACTTTCTCAACATTATCTTCAACCCAGTTGAAATAATAGAGGGGGTGTTCATCCTGAATCGGGATAACAACTGTCTCTCGGCTTCCTTCGGCCTTTGGCTGTGAATTGACAGTCAAGGTAACCTGTTTATCTGATTTATTTATGAGAGCCTGATAAATATCTGTAAGTTCATTTGTCTTTTTACCGTCAACTGCAATAATATATTCCCCTTCATTAACATTAACTCCTATTTCCGTAAGAGGCGAACGGAGCGATTTATCCCAGTTCTGTCCCTTTAGAATTTTTGCAATCCTGTAGAAACCGGTTTTAGCGTCTCTTTCCAGTCTTGCGCCAAGCAGCCCCATATCAACTTTCTGAGGAACCGGATAATCTCCACCGCCGACGTATGCGTGTCCTATGTTAAGTTCACCTATTAACTCGCCGATAATGTAAGTAAGGTCGGCACGGTGATTAACATATTTAACAAGAGGTTCGTAAGTTTTCTTCATCTTATCCCAGTCCACGC
>JAEXUB010000270.1 GCA_023453125.1 Bacteroidota bacterium | reverse complement strand
GTACGGTATCACCCGCAGCTGCCGAAAGGTACACATTCTTTAGATTATCATAATTTCTAATTTCCCCAATTCCGGCTTCCGCCGCACTGAAAAGGGATAATCCCCTCTTGCTGCTTACAATTATTTGCCCGTTCCGCACACCAACAGGTTCAAATCTATCCTTTTCCTTATATGTAATTCCTTTTGAATAAATCAGTCCATCTTTAAGCCGGTAACAGGTCATTTCGTTTTCAACAGGATTGAATGTAACTAACACGGAATTATCGGCAAATATTTTGGTTATCCCTCTTATAGAACTGTAGTTTACAGTATCTGCCAGATTAGCGGGATTCTTAAATACCGTCAAACCGCTGTCGGAATCGCACGCATAGAGCATCCCGTTGGCTATCTTGTAAGAGGTGGTAAAGCCGGGGGATATAAACCTACCCTTTTCGGTAAATTTATTATCTTTTTCCCTTTTGTAGAGAACAAAACGGGTATCATTAAGATAACCAATATAATAATCCTCTTTCCAGCGGGTAAACGAGGCAAGAGCCGAAGGGGCATTAAGAATCTTTTCAGTTCTCCCCTCCGGGGTAACTTCATACAAGCCCTCTTCAAAAGAGCTTAAATAAACTTTATTGGAATCTTCTTGAATGTCATATGCTCTTCCGGGAGCCTGCGAAGTTGAAACAATTTGTAATTGCGCCCCCTCAATTTTGAATACCGAAATCTCGCTTATCCCCTTTTCATAAAAAAGGAGCGCTGCTGCCGCAATAATTAGTGGAATTACCATTTTCCATTTTTTCGCGTATACAAGCACAAAGAAAATCCCCGCAGCTGTTCCAAACCACCCGGTCCTTTTATAAATTACCAGAAGCGCCATAATCGAAATCATAAATCCGATAAAAAGAAGAATCTTGTTTTTCCTGCTTGTTTTTTCATTTATCAGAAAAGCGAAGAAAAATATTACCGTAAAGCTTAACAGCTCGCTCGCTGTAATGGGGTATTTAAAGGGAGAAGGACCCGACTGCTGTATCTGGAACTGGTTATAAATAAAATATTCATAGGATAAAACCAGATAAATCATACAGCTGACAAGGGCAAAGCCCATATAAATCTTAAAGAATTTCTTCAACTGATCAAAATTGAAAATATCAGAAGAGAATAAATAAAGAGTTGGAATTAATAGGGCGAATTTAAGAAAGTTGTTGAATGACTGCCCCTTATTAAGGGAAAATATGGTAGAAATAATTTCTGCGGCAATCATAAAAACTATTGCAGCCTCCAGTCCGGTCTTTTTGAATACATTTTCCTTTGTAATATAAAAGCGGACGGCAAGCAGAATAAGGGGGATAAAATAGCCAATCTGATTAACAAAAATTGAATTTGTGAGGCTGGCCAGATAAACAAAAATAAAAACGTAAATGGCGCCGTCTAAATATTTGAGTACTTTAGAATTTTTATTATCCATTAAAATCCCTGAACTGGAGTTCATAAAGTTTTTTGTAGATGCCATCCTTATCGGTAAGAAGCTGTTCGTGCTTGCCGTCCTGCACAATCTTTCCCTTATCCAGAACAATAATCCTGTCGGCATTCCTTATAGTGCTGAGCCTGTGCGCAATTACAAATGTAGTCCTCTCGCGCATTAGCCTCTCAATAGCTTCCTGCACAAGCACTTCGGATTCATTATCAAGGGCCGAGGTAGCTTCGTCAAGAATCATTATGGGAGGATTCTTAAGGATTGCCCGTGCTATCGAAATTCTCTGCCTTTGTCCCCCCGATATCTTTGTCCCCTTCTCTCCTAATATGGTATCATACTTATTGGGCAGCTCCATAATAAAGTCGTGCGCATTGGCGGCTTTAGCTGCTGCAACAATCCTTTCCATAGAACAGTCGAACATTCCGTACGCAATATTGGCTTTTGCCGATTCGTTAAAGAGAACCGTTTCCTGAGTTACAATACCCATCATCTTGCGCAGGTCTTCAATCTTAATTTTCTTAATATCGGTTCCGTCAATCAGAATGCGTCCCCCCGTCGGGTCAAAGAAGCGGGGTATCAGGTCTACAAGAGTAGTCTTGCCAGAGCCGGAGCTTCCGACAAAAGCAATTATTTCCCCTTTCTTTACTTCGAATGATATATTGTCAAGAACCTGTTCAATTCCATCGTCATATTTGAATGATACATCTTCAAATCTCACATAATTTTCAAAACCTTTTTTCTCTACCGAATCCTCATAATTCCTTATTTTCGGTTCGGTATCGAGGATTTCAAATACCCTTATTGCCGCGGCGGAAGATTCCTGTATCCTGTTGTTTACACCGCTCAGTTCTTTAATGGGATTCATCATCTGAGAAATGGCAAGAAAAAAGGTAAGGAATGCTTCGGCAGATAAAGTTTTGTCAATGAGCACCAGGGAACCCCCGTAATAAAGCATAAATGCGGCTATAATTACCGTTAAGGTCTCTGTAGTCGGACTGGCGATATTCCTTATCCTTGCGATCCTGAGATTTGTCTTAAAAAAGCTCTGTGTCTCCTTATGGAATTT
>JAEXUB010000230.1 GCA_023453125.1 Bacteroidota bacterium | reverse complement strand
CCCGCTAATTCAATCTGCAGGCTGGTGCTGTAATTTATGAGTACAAATTTTTCTTCCCCGGAAATCTCCTCGGGGGAAATGGAATCGATGCTGTTAACTTTTATCTGCGTTTTCATACCGGATGAATCGAGCGATTTCAAAGTATTGATAAGTTCCTCCTTTGAGGTAACGGTAAAAAGCTTTGGATACATCATAGATGTCACTTTGTCCCAATCGGCTTTGTTATATGCTCCCGTAAATGAATCGATGTCTGCTTTGAACCGGTCCTGGAGATTTTCTTTAACAGAACAGGCCGTAATAAGCAGTATAACAGTTAATAAAACGGATAATCTTAATTTCATCTGAATTTCCCCCGGGGATTTAGTCCTGAAAATTAATGTTTAAGTTGGTTAATTTATAAGTTTCTCCATAATCTCTTTTGGCACAACCTGGGCAACTGTATCAAAGGCGTGTTCATTATTCAGTTCAAGATATTTCCAGACTCCTGAGCCTTTTAATGATACGGCTATTACGGACTGCTGCGCATTAATGATAAATTGGTGCTCTGCTTCATTGTATAAAACATTTTCTTTGCCGTAATCTTCATTAAAGTCCTCAATAAAATGCTCAAGGTTACCGTACTGAAGAGGATTCAGTGTAATCTCAATTTCCACTGAATAATAGGCACGGCAAAAATCTTCGTTTCCGGCAGAAAGAATTTCGGAAATTTTATCAATATCCTTCAATTTAAATCTGCGGGTCATACCGGCAGAATCGAGATGTTTCCAGGTTTCAATTACCTGGCTGCGGCGCACTGCAAGGAAAAATTTCGGATACAGCATATCGGCGGCTTTCTCCCATTCTGAATTATTATAAGCGGACAGAAGATTTGATATATCGGCCCGGAATAATTCTTTAAGTTCCTGGTTGGCTGTACAGCCGGTTAGAAGGAGAATAATAATAAACAGAGAAAGATACTTATTTAACATCCAATGGTCCGCCAAATAATCAAACTCAATTAAGCCAAATTATTTTATAGAGGCAAGTGCCCGTAATGGGCAATTATAAGAAGAATCAGCCCGTTATATCAATCCGGAATTATTTAATCTTCCTTAGTTTGTTTAGGCTCCCCTTTTCGCTCTGATATACCTTCTTAATGCCGTCGCCAAGAGCTTTCTCAATATCCCTTATATCTTTTACAAGGCGGAACATTCCGTTTATTTCAACGGAGGCGGCCTGATCGGTACCCCACATTGCACGGTCGAGTGTAATGTGCCTTTCAACAAAAGAAGCCCCTAATGCAACTGCCGCCAGAGTAGGGGCAAGTCCGGTCTCGTGTCCTGAATAGCCGATGGGTATGCCGGGAAATTTTTCCTTATATGTTTTAATTACATTCAGGTTTAATTCTTCAAGGGGGCAGGGATAAGAGGATGTGGACTGTGCAATCATAATGTTTTCGCGTCCGAGAGCATTTACCGCATTTTCAATTTCTTCCATTGTGCTCATCCCTGTTGAAATAAAAACAGGGCGGCCGGTGGAGCGGAGCTTCTTTAGCATCGCCATATCTGTTATTGATGCCGAAGCTACTTTATAGGCAACGGGGGAGAACTGCTCAAGGAAGTCAATAGACGGAATATCCCAGGGGGATGCAAACCAGTCAATTCCTTTCGAAGCGCAGTACCCGTCAATTATTTTATATTCTTCAAATCCGAATTCAACCTTGTTTCTATATTCAAGATAACTAATCCGTCCCCAGGGGGTGTCCCTTTCAATATTCCACTGATCTTTTGGAACGCATACCTCCGGTGTTCTCTTTTGGAACTTAACTGCGCTGCATCCTGCAAAAAGGGCGCCGTCAATTAATTTTTTAGCAAGTTCCAGGGAGCCGTTATGGTTAATACCAATTTCCCCTATAACATAAACAGGATGCCCGTTTCCAACAATATTTTTTCCTACTTTTATTCCGTTCATATTATTTTTTGCTCTTTTTCTTTTTAGCAGGGGTGCGTTTAGCTTCAATAATAATTTCGCAAAGATCTCTTACTGCTCCAAAACCTCCTTTGCTTTCAACAATAAGGTGAGCTGCTTCTTTTGCAAATTTTGTTGCGTCGTTAGGGCAGGCGCTCAGTCCCGCTTTAGCCATAATATCAAGGTCGTTAGTATCGTCTCCCATATATGCGACTTCTTCCGGTTTAATGCTTCTGCTAATGCAGATTTCATCCAGGGTTGCCCCTTTTTCCATTACTCCCATATGAAGTTCGGTAATATGGAGTTTCTTTGCACGGCTTGCAACAATCGGGGTGTTTTCACGCGTTATAATGCCGGTATCAATTCCGCATATCTGGCGGAGACGTTCAATTCCCATTCCGTCTCTTATTGAGAAACGTTTCAACTGCTCACCGTCGGCGGAATAATAAACTCCGGTATCTGTAAGAACGCCGTCAACATCAGTAAGGAGCAGTTTAACTTTTGCCGCCTTTTTGTATATCTCTTTTTTGCTTAGTTTTTTCTTTGCCATTTTATCCTCAATTTTTATTACCAGCAGGTCCACCCGCCGTCAACTACAAGGTTGGCTCCGGTCATATAAGCAGATGCATCGCTTGCAAGGAAAATTACAGCGCCTTTATAATCGGAAGGCGCAGCCATTCTGCCTAAGGGAGTTTTTGCCGAATATTTCTGAATAAAAAATTCATCCTGCCCGTTTTCTACTCCCCCCGGTGTAAGTGTATTTACCCTTACTCCATCCTTTCCCCAATATGAAGCGAGGTATCTTGTAAACATTATTATAGCCCCTTTTGTAGCAGAATATGCAGGGGGTTTATAGAACGACTGCTCTCCCTCCTTATTTATATATAAGGACTGGTCGGGTGCAGTTATTCCGTAAGTAGAAGCAATATTAATTATGCTTCCTTTTTTCTGTTTTGCCATTTCAAAGCCGAGAATCTGGGAGCATAGGAATACGCCGGTTAGATTAACATCAACCGATTTCTGCCACAGTTCAAGGGGGTAATTTTCAAATTTGCTCTGTTCCAATGCGGCTTTGGGGCTTTCAAACATATCATTTATAGCGGCATTATTAATCAGAATATCTATATGCCCGAATTTCTCTATTACCGTATCGCGGAGTTTTTTTATTGAATCGGGATTTGTAACATCCAGTTCAATTCCAATTGATTCCGTTTGAAGTGAAGATGCAATACCGGCCGATTTTTCCTTATCCACATCTGCCGCAACTACATTGGCTCCCGCTTCGCTTAAGGCTTTGCAATGCTCTTTTCCTATGAGTCCCGCAGCGCCTGTTACTATGGCCGTTTTCCCTTTTAAAGAAAATAAATCCATTTTATTTCCTAACCGGTTTCATATTAAAATTATCAACTTTTCTGAAAACAGGCTGAACCGGAATACCGAGCAGCTGCTCCTTAAGCCTGTTTTCGTCAACGGCTTTTTTAAGAACCGCCAGGGACTGTTCCAGTGCCTGCAGAGTATAGTCGATATCGGAATCGGCATGCGAAAAAGACATATTGAAAAATCCCTGCCAGAGAACTCCTCTTTTAATCATTTCCTGCTGCATAAGAGATTTCTGAACGAGAGGGTCCCCCGCTTTTTCGTCGAACTGGGCAACCGAGCGCCAGTTATATCCTGACATTCTCGTAAAATCAATTCCAAGCTTCTGAGCAATTTCGTTGTAACCGTCTTTTAGCTTTTTCCCCTGCACTGACAGATGCTTAATTACGTCTTTGTCTCTCATTTCTGCAACTGTAGCCTTAACGGCGGCTAATGAGAGAGCTTCCCCTCCGAATGTGGTATAAAAGAATATATCATTTTCGGCGAGATCCATAATTTTTCTTTTGCCTGTAAGAATGGAGATAGGCATTCCATTGGCAACAGCTTTGGAATAAGTCGCCAGGTCGGGGGTAATCCCGAAGAACTGCTGAGCCCCGCCCAGAGCCATCCTGAATCCGGTCCACATTTCGTCAAAAATTAATACAATTCCTTTTTCTTCGCATAATTCCGCAAGCTTGTGCAGAAAGTTGTCTTTCGGCTCCTGAAATACTACCGGTTCAAGAATTATGGCCGCGGTATCGTCATCTATGGAGTTTTTTACCGAATCGATATCGTTGTAATTGAATGTATAAGTAATTGCCTGCACTGCTTCCGGAATTCCGTAATTGCGCGCAGTAACAGCAATATACCAGTCGTGCCATCCGTGATAGCCGCAGCATAGAATTTTATTTCTGCCTGTATAGGCACGTGCAAGCCTTACGGCAGCGCTTGTAGCATCAGCCCCTGTCTTGCTGTAGCGTACAGCTTCGGCATTGGGAATAATATCCCTCATAAGTTCGGCAACTTCTACTTCCAGAGGATGCATCATAGAAAAAGTAATACCGTCTTCAAGCTGTTTCTTAATGGCTTCGTCAACGCGCGGATAGGAATAGCCGAGCGAGAGAGGTCCAACTGCCATCATATAATCGATATATTCATTTCCGTCAACATCCCAAACGTGGCATCCTTTTCCCTTCGCAAGGTATTTGGGGGCAATTCCATTAACCCATTGCCCGGGTCCCTTTGCAAGAGTCTGTGTTACAGAGGGGATCAATCCCAGCGCCCGGTTGAAGAGCTGATTCGATTTTTCTATAACCGGGAAATTATTTTCAAGTGAAATTTTATTTGCCATATTAAATCTCTTTTTCGATTTAATTAATATAATCTTTTCATCATTTACTTACATAACTGCCAATTTTGGCGGCAATCTGCTCGCCGGTAAAGCCTTCAAATTCCAATACATCATTCAGAAGCCCCGGCTTGAACCACTTATTATTAAGGGCAAAGGGGAAAACATCGGCAGTAAACCTGTTTTTAAGAAGTACTTCCGCAAGAATAGTGTAAAGTCCGCCGGTAATAAAATGATCTTCAATTGTAACGACGAGCCTGCATTCTTTAGATGCATTCAGCAGGGCATCTTCATCAACCGGCTTTAAAGTACGCAGGTTAAGAAGGCGTACGCTTTTTCCTTCCGATTCAAGGATTTCCTTCGCTTTGTAAGCCTGCGCGAAAAGAAAACCGTGGGTAATCAGGGCAATATCGATTCCGTTTCCAAAAACCTCAGCCTTTCCCATTTGGAAAGATGAATGTTCAACAACCGGCTTTGAGTTATTATACCGGATGTAGAATGGAGAGCTGCTTGCAAAAACATCGGGGAGGCATTTAAGCATATCATCTTCGTCGGCGGGGGAGAATACGTTTACATTCGGTATGCCCCTCATAATAGAGATATCCTCAATTGCCTGGTGGGTAGGGCCGTTTCCATCGGATAGGAATCCCGGAACACCCCCTACAATCTTAACCGGCAGCCCGGGAATTCCGACGTCGGTACGGATGAATTCAAATGAGCGCATAGTAATGAAAGTAGCCAGTGCGTGGACAATAGGTATTCTTCCGCGCAATGCAAGTCCGGCAGCCATACCGACCTGTGTCTGCTCAGTAATTCCGGTGTCGATAAAATTATCTTTTATCTTTGAAGTTATATTTCTCATAGCTGCCCGGTTTTCAGAGGTCATAACCATATACCGGCTGTCTTTAGTAACGAGTTCAAGTAAAAGTTCTTCGTATGTCATATTATCACTTTAGGATTATATAAAATTTATTTAACGGCATTTAGATGAAGTTCTTCTTTGAGTTTTTTAATTTCCTCAGGAGGGAAATTGGCAAACCAGCGGTCTGCTCTCATTTCAATGCTCGGAATTCCTTTTCCTCTTACTGTATCGGCAATAAGGACAGATACTTTATCCTTTTCAAAGGGGAAAGAGGAGAGAGCGTTTTCAATTTCTTCAAAGCTGTGCCCATTGATCTGCTTAACCGTGCATCCGAATGCCCGGAATTTTTCATCCAATGGAGAGAGCGGAATTAAATCTTCAGTCTGGATATTTGCCTGGAATTTATTCCGGTCAACTATAACCAGAAGGTTATCCAGTTTATATGCGGCAGCTACCAGAAGAGCTTCCCAGTTTGAGCCTTCGTTTAATTCTCCGTCACCTACAACAACAACAATCTTATTATTCTGTTTTTTCAGTTTGCAGTCAACAGCAACACCCGAGGCAACAGAAAGATTATGCCCGAGCGAGCCGGAATGGAATTCAATTCCGGGTATATTCACGTTTGGATGCCAGTAAATGAAATCATTAGTCTTAAGGTGGTTTGAAAGCCTTTCCTTTTCAATCCATCCTAATTCGGCAAAAGTGGCATAGAGAGAGGGAACAGTGTGCCCTTTTGAGAGGAACAGATAATCTCTTCCGGGATCCTTTAGAGTTCCGGCACTGATATTTAGAAATTCCTTGTAAAGGTAAACGCATAAATCGGTCCAGGAAAGGGAAGCGCCTATAAAGCATCCTCCGTTTGTGCTCATATCGATGATATGCTCGCGCACTTTAAGCGACGTCTGTTTGAGCGATTTTAATTTTTCTTCAGTCATTTCAGGTTTCTTTTATTTTTATACTCATTAATGTTTTTTAGTTCGTTAAGATGGTTATCGTACCAGTATTTGCCCGAATGGGCGCTGTTGATATTTTTAATATACGGTTTTTCTTCCAAAATACGGAGAATGTCTTTTAGTCCGAATAATGGATTTGAAGGATAGAGTTCATTGTACACGGCACTTATAAAATCATAATCTTCTTTATAATCAATAGTAAAGCGGTGCGATGCAGAGTAATCCAGCCCCGTTTCCCATTCAATGTTTACTATTATAAATCTATCCGGATTTTCCCACATAAAGGGGGTTGTGTGCTCTCTTTCAAAATTTTTATTGGCTTCCTTGAATGCGGTTTCAAGCAGAGAAAATTTAAATATCTCTACATCATTGCCGTCGGGGTATGTTGCAGGGTGCAGATTGCTCACGTAATCGAAATCCCCTTCAATAAAACTGCCGTAAACCCTGTCAATAACAGCCGGGTCAATAAGGGGGCAGTCGGAGGGTATTTTTGCGACGGCATCGGCATTAAAGGAAATTGCGGCATTATAGTGCCTGTCAAGCAGGTCAGTAGGATGCCCGCGGAAACAGTTCAATCCTTCCTTTGCGCAAAGCTCTTCAATCGGGTCGTCCCCTATATCGGTTGAAGTGGCAATTATAACCGTTCCGGCGAGCCGGGCATTTAATACCCGTTCTGCCATGCGTATGAGAAGCGGTTTCCCCGAAAGGGGCATAAGGACCTTTCCCGGCAGTCTTGTTGATCCGGTTCTGGCCTGAATTACCGTAACAATTCTTTTATTATTCATCTTACTGATGATCAAAAGCTTCAGTGAGTTTTGCGGCCGGTTCAAATGCCCTGTTTTTCTTTTTAACCGGCTCGTTCATAAGTTCAATTCCTACACGGGCAATAGCTTCTGCCGATTTGCCCCCGTTCTGTATGGGGCTTAATCTCTTAAGCTCATCTAGATTAAAATAGGAATGGACCTCTTTACCGAGAGCGAGCCCTACGTAAACCACTGAGGAATATTTTGTTATAAGAACATCGCAGTTGGCAATCATATGGTCTGTATTCCCTTCGGAGAAGACGAGAGAACCGGGAGCGTATGTATCAATTTCGCGGCGAGCTCTTTGGGCATTTTCGTTAGGGTGAAGTTTAAACAATAGCTGCTTTTCACCCGCTATTCTTTTACACTCCTGTATGAATTTTTTCCTGTTTTCATACTTAAATGTTTCTCTCATATCGGAGGTTGCAACCATAACATAGTTTTTATGGGGGAAATCATTGTTAAGGAAAGATTCCGCATTATCGAAATTAGGTATTCCGGTAACAACTATTTTTTCGGGGCGCACCCCTTTCTTAATGAAATGCTCCTTATAACCTTCAGACGCTACGCAGAATTTATCGTAAAGGTCTGAAATTCCGGTAGTCGAAGTGCTGGCAATCCACCTTGGCAGCTTAAAGGTTTTAACAATATGGTAGATTAAGTTTTCCGGATCGGTCATTCCTTCCTGGACAAGAATAAGAGGTTTATTCCTTGCATTCGATGGCACTATAAGGTCCGAACAGGTAAAAACCAGGGAATAATTATCATTGGTTCCCTTATAATCTATACTAAGGCCGTTTTTCCTTAAATATTCGAGTGTATTTTTCTTGAACTGTCCCCCCAGGATGCAGAAATCGAGAATTCCCCTTTGGGCAAAGAAATCAAGAAATTTATCCGCGTAGTAGGGGGAAAAGAAGCATTCATAACCCTCAAAATGTTTAGATATTTTATGCATCATTGTGGTCTGATTGAGGGAGCCGCAGATAAATAGAATTTTCTTTTTTGTCATTTACTCATTATTCAAATTGTTAAGGCAAAATTAAACAAATATGAACTTAGATTCTGCTTAAAAATCATTATTTCCTATATGCCGGGGGGACTGGAGAAATTAAGGCGGGAACTCCGATTTTAGGCCCCTAAAATTATGCCCGCCCGGGGCTAATTATGAGGGAAAACCGTTAAATTAATAGTTGATTATGTTGGTAACTTAGCCTTAAGTTACGGTTAATATTTTTAAATTCTAAGGGGAAATCTATGAAACAGAAGATCCTGTTCTGGACCGTATCAATAGTCCTTACAATCTTTCTTGCCATTTACCAGAGAGTAACAGGCCCAACCTATCCGACATCAGGAAAATTTGAACTTGACGGGACACAATATAAATATTCCCTTCCGCGCAGCAGCGACGGAGCAGAGCACACCTACGTTAAACTACCGATTAATGACTCTGCGGTTACTGCAAAAATTTTGTGGAAGAGATTTAAAACCAACGACGAATTAAGCGAAATTAATATGAGTGTAACTGACGGAAAACTGCAGGCCGAACTTCCAAAACAGCCTTCCGCAGGTAAACTTGTATATGAAGTTAAAATAAGGAAAGGGGATAAGGAAATAGTGATTCCCGAAAAGGCACCTGTTGTAATCAGGTTCCGCGACCCTGTTTCACCGGTAATTTTTATTCCTCACGTTATTGTGATTTTCCTTTCGATGCTTCTTTCAACTAGAACAGGGCTTGAATATTTTTCAAAGGAGCCTCAGCTTAAAAAATTAACCCAGTGGACTATCGGGATGCTGATTCTGGGAGGATTTATACTTGGACCTCTGATGCAGTATTATGCATTCGGCGCCTTATGGACCGGATTCCCGTTCGGATTCGACCTAACCGACAATAAGACTCTTGTTGCTCTTATTGTATGGCTGATAGTCTATTTCAGGCTGGGTAAATCGAAGAATCCTAAACGGCTCGTGCTAATTGGCGCACTTGTAATGTTTATTGTGTTCCTTATACCTCACAGCGTATTAGGGTCGGAACTTGATTATAATGAACTGGATAATAGTAAAGTCGGAAGCAGCGGGCTCCCGATAGAAAAAATAAATTAACGGTTAAAGACAGTTAAAAATCAAACTCAATGGAGAAGTAGATGAGTGAACATGCAACTAAAATTAAGGGATTGCCGGAGAATGCATATACCGAACTGAAGCCGGGGGAAGAATATATTCCCATAATGCTTCCCGATAAGGCTTATCCCGAAGTTAATACCTGGTCTGTCGGTTGGGGACTTGTAATGGCAGTACTCTTTTCAGCAGCGGCTGCTTACCTTGGTTTAAAAATAGGACAGGTATTCGAGGCCGCAATTCCGATTGCGATTATGGCGGTAGGTATTTCGAGAGCGGCAAACAGAAAAGGTGCTCTCGGAGAGAATGTGATTATTCAGTCTATCGGCTCCACATCGGGGGCGGTAGTTGCAGGGGGAATCTTTACTCTCCCCGCTATGTACATATTAAATCTTGATGCTACATTTTTCCAGATGTTTTTAGCCACCCTCCTTGGCGGCTTTCTCGGAATACTCTTCCTGGTTCCATTCAGGAAATATTTCGTTGCCGAAATGCACGGTAAACTTCCTTTCCCTGAAGGAACGGCTACTACCGAAATTCTTGTAACAGGGGAAAAGGGAGGAAACCAGGCCAAGGTTCTTGCATTAGCAGGACTTTTGGGAGGCGTATTCGATTTTATAATTGACGCATTCGGACTCTGGGCAGATAAATTTACCTCTGCCGTTATTCCAATAGGGGACAAGATAGCAGAAAAAGCAAAAGTTATTTTTAAGCTGGATGTGCACGCAGCTATTCTCGGACTTGGATATATTATCGGGCTCCGCTATTCAGTGATAATTGTTGCCGGTTCTTTTGTATCCTGGTTTGTTCTTATTCCGCTGGTTGCCTATATCGGAGATTATATTACTGCTCCGATAGGGACAGCTACACTGCTTATTAAAGAAATGTCGCCTGACCAGATATTCCGCAATTATGTGCGCCATATCGGCATAGGCGGAATTGCGATGGCGGGATTCATCGGAATTATCCGTTCATCAAAGATTATTAAATCTGCGGTTTCGCTTGCCGCAAAAGAACTCCGCGGCGCAAAGGCTGTTGAATCTGAAACAATTAGAACTCAGAGAGATTTATCGATGAAGATTATTGCCATCGGATTATTTGTAGTGGCAATTATTCTCTTTGTATTTTTCCTTTTCGGCGTTGTTCATAACATAGTGCACGCGCTTGTGGGACTGTTTGTTGTAATGATAGTCGCATTCCTCTTTACCACAGTTGCGGCAAACGCGATTGCAATTACCGGAAACAACCCGGTATCTGGAATGACCCTTATGACCCTTATCCTTTCATCCATCATACTTTTGTCGGTGGGATTGTCGGGAACGGCAGGAATGCTTTCGGCTCTTATAATCGGCGGCGTTGTATGCACCGCTTTATCGGTCGCAGGTTCATTTATCACCGATTTGAAGATCGGCTACTGGCTTGGCACATCCCCATATAAGCAGCAGACCTGGAAATTCCTCGGCATATTTGTATCCGCCGCTGTTACAATTCTTATTATGCAGCTTATGAATGACCAGTTTGGTTTTACAGGGGATAAAGCGCTTCCGGCTCCGCAGGCAAACGCAATGGTTGCTGTTATTCAGCCTATTATGTCAAATCAGCCCGTTCAGTGGATTCTCTATTTTGCCGGAGCGGCAATAGCTCTTATTCTAACTATGCTTAAGGTGCCGGCACTTGCATTCGCGCTCGGAATGTACCTTCCTCAGGAACTTAACACCCCTCTCCTCGTCGGCGGTTTAATTGCGCATTATGTATCAACAAGAAGCGGCGATGAAGGACTCAATAAGGCAAGAGCCGATAAGGGAACTCTTATTGCGAGCGGATTTATTGCAGGCGGCGCTTTGTTCGGAGTGCTGAGCGTTATTCTTAAGACTGTCCTTACAAATTACAATCTCGGTACAGTATATATGACCGAATGGGCAGAATCAAATTCAGCTCACGTTCTGGCATTAATGCTGTTTGCGCTATTGTGTGCTTATATAGTATGGGATTCGATGAGAGCTAAAAAAGAAGAAGAATAATGAGAGTATAAATCAAATTAAAAATGCCGGCTTAGCCGGCATTTTTTTTATCCGCCCTCACTATTTTTTAAGGATGCATCTCTGAAATCCGGTTGCCGGATAGCTGTAAACAAAAGGGGAGTCTTCAGTTCCGCTGCCGCTTTTAACTTTACCCCCCGGGGAAAGGGAAATTACTTCGAATATGAGAGTATCTTCCTTCCTCTCAAGAGTAACTACCAAAAGAGAATTCTGAACCTCAAAGCAGGAGATAAGCCGGCTTCCTATCAGATCTTCGGTTAATATTATATTGTTCCCTTCGTCAACGGCGTATTTGTTCTTTGCCTCGTCAAAAGCTCGCAGTTTATAATTGCGCACATCCTTATCACCGTAAATCATCTGATATTTCCAGACTCCCAAGGAATCTGTAGTCTCAATATTCAGTTTCATCTCTGCGGCTTTGAATTCCCCCTTTTTGCTGTATGCATAGAGGTCCCCCTTCCAGTTTCCTTCAAATTGTTTTATTCCCTGTGCCTGAAGAAGCAGGGGAATAAAAACTATTACAAACAATAATTTCTTCATTCTTCTTCCAACTTTTGTGATTATGACAGAATTAATCAAGTTTTGTTAGATTTACAGGTGCAATTTATTTAATAATAAATAATCCCGGAAGAAAAATTTATGGAAGAGATAAGAAAGCTATTCCCTTATTTAAAGAGCGGACAGATATATTTTAAT
Organism: Bacteroidota bacterium; assembly: GCA_023453125.1. Taxonomy (GTDB): domain Bacteria; phylum Bacteroidota; class Ignavibacteria; order Ignavibacteriales; family Melioribacteraceae; genus JAEXUB01. The sequence goes on along the minus strand of JAEXUB010000230.1, from coordinate 1,153 downwards.
CATGCGTCGGTAGGGGCTCTGCCGGTTCCTGTGGTGGAAAGAATAAATAGTCATCTGGCAATAAGAAGCGAAGGGGAAATATCTAATTTTGAAGATATGATGCGTTACGGCGCAGATGGAAAGAAAAAGATTGCAAGGCTGATTAATGCAGATGCAGCGCGCGTGGCCTGGTGCGAGAATGTATCCCACGCTATTAGTATGCTTGCTCAGGGGCTTGAATGGAAACCGGGGGACAGGATAATTCTTAACGACATTGAATTCCCATCTAACGTTTATCCCTTTATGGTGCTGAAAGAGCAGGGGGTGGAAATAGATTTTGCCAAAAGCCGCAACGGAATGGTCGATGCAGAAGATATTGAAAAGCTTATTACTCCCAGGACAAAACTGGTTTCCATCAGCATGGTGCAGTTTATAAGCGGTTACCGGACCGATGTTAATGCAATCGGGGATCTGTGCAAAAAACATGGAATAATCTATTGCGTTGATGTAATTCAGGCGGGGGGAAATGTCCGTATAGACGTACAGGAAATGAAGGCCGATTTTGCCGCCGGGGGCACACATAAATGGCTTCTCGGAATGCAGGGGCTCGGTTATTTCTATATAACCGAAGAACTGCAGAGCAGAGTTAAACAGAAAATTGTAGGATGGACTTCGGTTGAAGACCCCTGGAATATGCTTGATTATAATCTGACCCTTCTAAAAGGAGCCGAAAGCTTTCAGACCGGGACATATAATGACATCGGAATGGCGGCAATAGACGCATCGCTGGATATTTTCTTCGGTTATGGAATGGAGAATGTTGAAAGGAATTGCCTCGGCAATACAAAATACTTTATTGAAAAATTAAATGCCGCAGGAATTGAAACAGTGCTGAATGGAGTTAAGGAGAAAAATCTTTCCGGAATAGTAACCGTTAAAACAAACAATGCGCAGAGAAAGTTTTTACTCCTTGAAAAGAATAATATAAAATGCTCTCTGAGGGAGGGATATATCCGTTTCTCCCCCCATTTCTATAATATTAAGGAGGAAATAGATAAAGCTGTGGATTTTCTTGCATCACTCGAAAAAGGAAAATCCGTTTAACAGTATAAAGGTTTCCTGTTAAATTCCGATAATAGGTGTATGAAACAGATATTATTTAGACTTTTACTTT
>JAEXUB010000200.1 GCA_023453125.1 Bacteroidota bacterium | reverse complement strand
GACTTGAACCGGGACAGGTAATTTTATCCAAGGAAAGCGTAATACTTGTAAAACCGGAAATTCCTAAAGGATGCGAATCGGTTATTCAGGATTTGATCTGATTAACTTCTTCCCTTCCAGTGCTTCATACTGTCTGCAATTCCAAGCCAGACTATCATTTTCTGGTACAACCTGTCGGGAAGAATTCCCCTCAGCAGAATGGCAGTTCTGATAGTCCGCGGCCGTTTAACAGAGAATTTCCCCTTCAAAATAGCATCATTGACTACAGCCCGGGCAATAACATCGTGGTCTTTAACAAGAGGCACTATAAGATTTCCCGGGAATCCGATTTTAGCCCCTTCGAACATTCCGGTTGCAATATAGCTAGGATGAATTGAGCTCCACTTAACTCCTTTCTTTCCTTCTTTCCAGGCCTCAAAGCGCATCGATTCCGTTAATCCCCAAACTGCCCATTTAGTGGCAGTATAAACCGCTAGATCAGGTACGCCGAGCACCGACGAAGCCGATGAAATATTCACAATATTCCCCTCATTCCTCTCATACATTTCGGGTAGTAATGCCCGTATGGTATATGTTAGAGCAGTCAGGTTTATCTCTATTGTCTTTTCCCACACTTCATCCGGCTGCGAAAGAAAGCTCCCCCCTTTCACAAAGCCTGCGTTATTAACCAGAATATCAACTTTACCCATCTCGTTTTTAGCTTCCAGTGCCAGCTGATAAACTCTTTCCTTATTGGTAACATCGCAGATTTTACCGATTACATTTCCGCCGAAATCACTAAACCTGGATTGTGCATTTTTCAAGGCTTCTTCATTCAAATCCCAAATTGTAACTTTGCATCCTTCATTCAGCAGTCTGGCTGTTAGAGCCAGGCCGATGCCGAGGGCACCCCCTGTTACAATGGCGTTTTTTCCTTTTAATCTCATATTATTTACCTATTTTAACTTATTGCTCTGGAAGAGGATTTTCTTTATTTGTAATTTAGTAAATTAAAAATTAAAAGTATTGATATGATCATAGATAAGGGGCAGGTTAAAAAAATTCTCATAATTAAGCTGAGGGGAATCGGGGATGTAATTCTATCCACCGGAATCATTAAAAATCTTATTGCCCAATTTCCCGGAGTAAAGATAGACTATCTTACCGAAAAACCGAGTAAGACTGCTCTTACCGGGATTAATGATATAAACGAGATTCTCCTCCTAGAGAGGAATTCAAATGCCCAAAAAATTAAACTGATACGTGAAATTAGAAAAAGCAATTACGACCTGATTCTTGATTTCTTCTCAAATCCAACTACTGCAATTATTACCTTTTTGAGCGGTGCAAAGTACAGATGCGGATTTCCTTACCGTGGAAGGAAATATGCGTATAATTTATTCGGCCCGCGGGAAAGGCAGGCATTTCATTCTGCCGATCTCCACTTTAAAACCCTTGAAAATCTGGGTATTCCAATCCGTTCTAAAGAATTGGCATTCTCACTTACAAATGATGAAAAAAACTTCGCCGATGATTTCTTTAATAATGCCGGCCTAACCGGCAAAACTGTGGTGGGAATATCACCAAGCGGAGGATGGAATTCGAAAAAATGCAATCCGAAAAAATTTGCTGAATTTGTCATTGCGATACACAATAAGTTTAATGTTGATTTTTTAATTGTGTGGGGTCCGGGAGATTATAATGATGCTGAAATTATAAAATCATCCCTTATTTTTCAGACCTACCTTGCGCCCCCCACTACAATAAAACAGATGGCAGCATTGATGGGAAAATGCAGTGCAGTAATTGCAAATGACAGCGGTCCGATGCACATTTCTGCAGCTATGGGGGTCCCCACTCTTGCATTGTTCGGCCCCACGGACCCAAGACTGCAGGGGCCATACGGAGAAAAGAATGAGACAGTAAGACTCGAATCTCTTGAATGCATAAACTGCAATCTGACTGAGTGCCCCAAAAATCAGGAATGCTTTAATGAAATGCCTGCTGATCTGGTGCTTGGTAAATTTACCGGAATGATAAAGAAAAATAACATCTCAGCGGTATTGAGAAATGAATAAAATAATTCCTGAAAATATAAGAGATATATTAATCGTAAGGATCGGCAAAATAGGTGATATAATTGCCACCTCTTTTGTTTTTGAAGTGATTAAGAGAAATAATCCGGGGGCAAATGTATTTCTTTTAACAAAGGATACAAACAGGAATATTTTAAAATACAATACTAAGATTGACGGGGTATTTTATCTCGCCTCAGGAATAAAAAGATATTTTCAGCTTCTGAAACTAAAAAAAAGAAGGTTCGACTTAATAATGGATTTCAATGACAATCCATCCCGAACTACCCGGATGATTTTTTCCTCCTTTAATGCAGATATTAAATGCGGTTACCAATTTGAATTGTATGAAAAATTCCTGGATATAAAAATCCCCCGCCCTGACCAGACAAAGACCCATATAATTGACAGAATGGCTTACTTCCTCAATTCAGCGGGATTTGAGATTGATACTTCGATTCAGAAACCATTTTTCTATACCGGAAAAGAGGAAGAAAATGCCGTACATGAAATTATTGCACATCTGAAGGGTAAAAAGATTATTTCAATTAACATTTCAGCAGGAGCCCCAATACGCTATTGGAATGCTTCTAACTGGGGCAGTTTGATTAAACTAATAGCTTCACTAGATAGCAATTTTACTTTTCTCCTTCTTTGCGTTAAAGAGGACCGGATAATAGCCGAAGAAATTGCCTCAATCGCTGAAAAAGCTGAAATAATAATTCCGGAAAACAAATCTTTTCAGCATTTCGTTTCCTTCATCAAAAACAGCTATTTGTTAATTAGCCCCGATACATCTGCAGTACACGCTGCAGCGGCTTTTAATGTGCCCGTATTGGCACTATACCCCGATTCCGAATGGAATTTCGCCAGCTGGAGCCCTTACCGGGTACCTAACAGGGCTATCCGTTCCTCATCGGAAAGCCTGAACTCTATTTCAATTGATGAAGTATTTAATAACTTTGTAGAACTAAATAATGAGATTAAGGTAAATGGACAATCAGAAATATAATCCTTCAATTCCATCGTGCAAGAATTTTAACGGATATAAACCCTGTTACGGGGACCATAATTGTTTCGACAACGGATGTAAATCGAATAATCCAATAGGCACAAAAATTTTAATTATTAATCTTGATGCCATGGGGGATGTATTAATGACCACTGCCCAGCTTGCGGCATTGAAAAGAAAATATCCCGTTTCTTCAATTTATTGGGTTACACTGAAAATAGCCGCTCCCCTGCTTGAAAACAATCCATATCTTGAAAAAGTATATCCTTTCGATTTCGAATCTATTCTGATTCTCTCCAATATGGAATTTGATATTGCGATGAATGTTGACAAAAGCCAGCGCTCCGCCTCTCTGTTGAATCAGGTAAAGGCTTCCTCAAAGCTTGGATTCGGGATGGACAACAATGGCAAGATCATTCCCCTAAACAAGGGGGCCGAATATAATTTCAGGCTTGGAATGGATGACCATCTTAAATTCAAGGTTAACCAGCGACTCGGGCAGGATTACCTTGCAGAGACTTTTGAAGTCGATTACACCAGGGATGAGTATGTGTTTAATTTTACGGACGAAGAGAATGAATTCATTGAAAATTTTAAAAAGGAAGCTGGAATTAAGCCGGATGATATGATTATTGGCTTTAATACCGGCTGTTCTAACCTTTTCCCGAACAAAAAAATGACTCTGGAACAGCACGCTGTACTGATTGATAAATTCCTTTCCTATAATAAATTCAAAATTATGCTTTTGGGTGGTCCTGAGGATACAGAAAGGAATAAAGCACTTGCAGACGAGTTCGGTGAAAGGATTATTAATACCCCCACTACAAACGGTGTTAGAAAAGGGGCCTGTTACGAAAGCATCCCTCAATTGATTATAACAGGAGATTCTTTCGGAATGCATCTGGCAATAGCACTCAAAAAATATGTAATTGCCTGGTTCGGTATGAGCTGCTGGACTGAAATTGATCTTTACGACAGAGGTGTTAAACTATTTCCGCAAGGACTTGAATGCGCCCCCTGCTGGAAGAAAAAATGCCCATATAATCTGGAATGCATCCAGATGATTGATCTGGAAAGAATAGTAAAAGAAACAATTAATTACTTTGATAAAAAATGAAAAAACTGGATTTAATTAGATTCTGGCAGTCTAAGAAAAGACCTCTCGTACTTGACGGTGCAAACGGAGGTATTCTTCAGGACAAACTGAAGCAGAAGAATCTGCTCTGGTCAAGCTGGCTTAATATTGAAGATCCCGATTCTGTCATTTCACTTCATAAGGATTATATTGATTCCGGGGCGGAAATATTAACTACAAACACTTTCAGAACAAATCCCTATTTCTACGAAAAGTATAAGCTCAAATACTCCCTTAGAGAATTTGTAACTGCAGGTGTAAATCTGGCTAAATTCGCTCGGGGCGAAAGTGAAGTGCTTATTGCGGGGTCCAATCCGCCGGCCGAGGATTGTTATCAGCAGGAAAGGAGGATTTCATTCAAAGAAATGGAGGCAAATCACCTTTCGCATATTAACCTGCTTCTGGAATCGGGAGTTGATTTCATTTTAAACGAAACCCAAAGCCACTTTGACGAACTTCAGGTAATTTCCCGGCATTGTTCACAAAATCATATCCCTTATGTGGTTTCTCTCTTTCTTAGGGAAGACCTTACAATGCTAAGCGGCGAAGATATTATGACTGTAATTGATTTTCTTACAAAATACACTCCATCGGCTGTAGCATTTAACTGTTTTCATCCCTATTCCTACAAAAAGCTTTCTGAGATTCTTCCAAAGGAACTTAAAACAGGATTTTATTTTAACTGCGGAAGCCCTAACACAACAGACGGTAAAATTGAATGCCATATTTCTCCCGATGAATATATAGAAACTACACGCAGTTATATAACAGGTAATACAGTTTTTGTCGGTTCCTGCTGCGGTTCCAATCCGGCCCACACTAAAAAAATAAGAGCCTTTCTGGATGAAAAGAATTGAAATTAAAGCTCCTGCCAAAATAAATATTGGATTGAACATAGTCTCAAAAAGAGAGGATGGTTACCATAATCTTGAAACTTTCTTTTATCCTATACACGACTTATTCGACCATATAATTTTTGAGAAAGCTGATTCTTTCAGCTTCAAATGCACATTGCCGGAACTGGATAACGGCACAAACCTTGTAATTAAGGCAGTCCGTCTTCTTGAAGAAATAAAGAAGATCCATTTTAATGTTAATATTATATGCGAAAAGAACATTCCGGTTGGTGCCGGACTGGGTGGAGGGAGTTCGGATGCCGCCGCGGTTCTGCTAAGTCTTAATGAAATGTATCACCTTGGATTAAAATATGAGGAGCTTGTTACATTGGCCCTTCTTTTAGGGAGCGATGTCCCCTTCTTTCTTAAATCAAAACCGGCAGCCGGCAAATCCAGAGGGGAAATATTAACTCATCTTCCGGTAGAAATTGACCGTTACATCCTTTTGATTAATCCCCGCATTCATATCTCAACCGGAGAGGCATTTTCTAAAATCACCCCTTCCCCTTCAAACGTTGAATATGAAAAAATTTTCAGTGTGCAAAAACCCGATTTTAAGAATGCGCTCAATGGAATCAGAAATGATTTTGAAGAATCCGTATTTGCCAGCCACCCGGTAATAAAAGAAATTAAAGAAAAAATGTATGAATCGGGCTCCTGCTTCTCATTGATGTCCGGTTCCGGATCTACAGTTTACGGATTTTTTAATACACTCGAGGAAGCAGAAAAAGCAAAGAGTCAATTCCCGGGAAATTACTTCAGATTTATCAGTAAGCCGGAGAATTATTTCTTTTAGGAATTCATCTCCAAAGGAAATGTCAGTATAAAGGATGTACCCGGTCTTGTTTCATCTCCCAGCCTTGAAGGACTTTCAACTTTAATTTCGCCGCCGCTTGCTTCAATTATATGCTTAATAATTGAAAGCCCCGTACCCGTTCCTTCAATTTCCTTTCCCTTAACATTGCTTGCTCTGTAAAATTCGCTGAAAATTTTCTCAATTTCGCTTTTTGGAATTCCCAGGCCGTTATCGCAGACTTCAAAAACCAGCATTCCATCCTTGTTTTCAAGAAGGACTTCAATCAATCCCCCTTCCTTTGTATATTTTATTGAATTGTTAATGATGTTTGAAAAAGAAAGCTGAAGAAGAGTCCGGTCACCGTAAAATTCTGTCTTTTGAATAGCCGGATAGATTCTGATTTTTTTTCTATCCGCAATAGGCTTCTGGTTATCTATAATTTTTTCAATTACTTCCGAAATATCGAATATTTCCTTGTCAATTACGTTCAGAAGCTTAAAACGCGAAAGCCGCAGAATATTATTTATCCCTTCAATTGAATCTTCAATTCTGTGCCTTACGCGTTCAAGACGTTCTCTTATCTTTTCATCCAGAGGTCCGTAAAAATTACCCAATACAAGGTCCAGAATGGAAACGGATGCCGAAATGGGGGACTTCAGTTCGTGAACGACTGTCATTACATATTTCTGTTTTGTTTTCTCGGCTTCGCGCAGTTCTTCCAAAGCCTGTTTAAGCTGCAGTTCCCGCTGATATAAGTCCTGTGCTATTTTGTTTGTTAACGCAATGGCCACAAACATTACAAATCCGATAAGAAAGAGATATGCGCATATAAAGACAAAATCATTATAAATTTGAAAGTGAAGAAGACCTTCTATTCTTTGATGATAGATTATCTCTTTATATTCAAGCATCGAGAAGGTAAAAAGGAATGCCATAATTGAAGCGGCAATAAGCCTTACAAGTTTTACCGGAAGTATAAGACTGCCGATAATCATATGAAAGATATAAAACAAAATGAAAGGGGTCTCAATTCCCCCGGTAAAATAAATTATTATATTGAGACTCATCAAATCGAGAATTATCTGAAAAAGAGAAAATTCAATTTCATTGAATTTGTCCCCTTTTAATGACCGTGAGGAGAGTATTTTAAAGAAAACATTATAAGCAATTATAAAAATACCTGTCAGCAGAACAACGGTAAACTGTACAGCTGATAAATGGAAGAAATCAGTTAGAAAGGTGAATAATGTAAGTGCAATCAAACCAACTGCAGCGCCGAACCTGAGCTGTATAAACCACCTGTTATACTTGTGAATTGAATTCCAGTAGGCTTCATACTTATGTGTCCAGCTTGGATTTAATATCATAAAAACCGCTTACATTTCATCAGACAAATAGTTATCTAATAAAACAGTATATTAAGATAATAGCACAAGATATTACTATTTTATTTTTTTTGCATTATTTTTTTTTGAATTTAGAAAAAAGCCCGGCATTTGACTGCCGGGCTCTAAAGACAAGTTTATGCAATATATTTGCCGCGCGGAGTATAATGAGTATGCAGCAGTTCATGCGATAGATGACTGCACGGCCCTTCAGTAAAGAATTCATTATAAATTCTTAATACATTCGGGTTATCATGCGCCTTGCGTATTTCAAGGGATTCGTCTTCGGCATAGATTGCTTCAGCGCGTTTTTTCCTGATTTCGAGAGTGGTTGGAATCGGCTGACCGCCCCCTCCAATACAACCTCCCGGACAGGCCATAAATTCTATAAAGTGGCATTCACTGAACTTTCCGCCTGCCTTTATATCTTCCATAATCTTCTTGGCATTGGCAGTTCCGTGAGCAACTGCAACCTTTAGAGTTGCTCCCTTCAGCCAATCCCAGTTAGGAACCAGAGGTTTCAGGATATCCGGAACCGGTCCCATCTTATCGCCTAAAGGCAATTCGACATATTTTACTCCTTCAAATCCTCTTACAGGCAATACATTGGCTTTTGCGAATACATCTTCAACCTGAACGCCGAGAACGAATTCAACAACGCTTCTTACAGCAGCTTCCATTACACCGCCTGTAGCGCCGAATATGAGTCCCGCACCCGAAGCATCTCCGAATGGAGTATCGAAATGGCTCTTTGGCATCTCAGGAAGGTTAATTCCTGCTTCCTTAATCATTCTGGCAAGCTCACGGGTTGTAAGGCCGTAATCTACATCCTTAAAGCCGCTGTCTGCCATTTCTGGACGGTTGCATTCAAATTTCTTTGCCGAACAGGGCATTACTGCAACCGAGACTATGTCAGCCGGGTCAATACCTGCTTTCTGAGCATAGAAAGTCTTTAAAATTGCACCGAACATCTGCTGAGGCGATTTTGCCGAACTGAGGTTTGGAATATAATCCGGATAGAAGTGCTCAAGATATTTAACCCATCCTGGAGAACAGGAAGTAAACTGAGGAAGAGCAATATTAGGCTCTTTTTTAACAAGCGCTTTGTATAAACGGAGAATGAGTTCTGTTCCCTCTTCAAAAATGGTTAAATCTGCGGTAAAGTTAGTATCGAATACTTTATCGAATCCGATACGGCGGAGTGCTGTATTCAATTCCATAGTCATTGAATGTCCGGCAGGAAGTCCGAATTCTTCTCCAATAGCCGCACGGGGTGAAGGAGCGGTCTGAATTACCACATGTTTTTTCGGATCGTCAATTGCAGCCCAGATTTCATCCGAAGGATCATTTGCTCTTAATGCAGCTGTCGGGCACCGGTTGATGCACTGTCCGCAGTTAATACAAATTACGTCTGAAAGAGGCTTATCCATAAATGTAGAAATTCTGGTCTTATCCCCTCTGTCAATTGCCTCAAGAACACCGACCTCCTGAAGGTCGATACAGGTTCTTACGCATCTCTTGCAGAGGACGCATTTGCTCATATCCCTGATTACGGAGTAAGAAGAATTATCCACTTCGTAGGTTGGCTTGTCAACATGGCCAAAAGTATATTCATCAACACCATATTCCTTTGCCAGGCTCTGGAGTTCGCATTTCCCGTTTCTGAAACAGGAGTAGCATTCTCCATAATGCTCGCTCAGGAGGAGGTCAATAATATGCCTTCTGGCTTTTCTAACGGAGGGGGTAGATGTTTTAATTTTCATCGGAGCGGAAATCGGATAAGCGCAGGATGCCTGCAAGGTTCTCATTCCCTCAACCTCAACCACGCAGACACGGCAAACGCCAGCCACGCAGAGATCGTCGTGGTGGCACAGTGTAGGAATATGAATTCCTTCCTGGCGGCACGCTTCAAGGATTGTGGTACCAAGTGGCACGGAAACGCTTTTATCATTTATCTCAACAGTAATCATTCCGCCTATTGTATTAAGGTCAGCCGGTTTCTCAATTGTATGAGCAGTCTGGCTTACCGGTGCTCTTTTATTATCTTTATTTTGCATGAACCCCTCCGTTGCCATTGAATATTTCATCCTTAAAATTTTCAAGAATAGATATAAATGAATTTGGGCTGGACTGGCCTAATCCGCACTTAGAAGCAACTTGCATTGTTTTTCCTAAGTCCTTTAATTTATTTATATAATTAAAGGTAAATGAACCGTTTTCTATCATTTCTACCCCTTCCAGCAATTTAGTATTGCCTATACGGCAGGGGGTGCATTGACCGCACGATTCTTCAACGAAAAATTCCATAAAGTTCTTAAGAACTTCTAGCATATTGCGGCTTTCGTTGAATACCATTATGGAACCGCCTGTTGCGGCATCTTCGTAAGCCAGTGTCCTGTCGAACTGCGATTTCGGCAGGCAGATGCCGGATGCTCCGCCAACCTGAACTGCCTTTGTATTCTTTGCTCCTACAATCTCGAGCAGTTCTGAAATCTTAGTCCCCCAGGGGAGTTCATAAACTCCCGGTTTCTCGCAATCCCCCGAAATGGAGAATAGTTTTGAACCGGATGATTTGTCTGTGCCGTGCTTTGCATACCATGCTCCCCCTTTAATCGAAATGTGGGAAACGGCAGCAAAGGTTTCAACATTGTTTACAGTAGTTGGTTTATGCATAAATCCCCTGTTAACCGGGAAAGGAGGCCTGTTTCGTGCCTCTCCCCTGTGCCCTTCAAGGGATTCGATAAGAGCGGTTTCTTCGCCGCATACATAGGCTCCTGCACCAAGCCTTATCTTAATATCAAAATTAAATCCTTTCTTTCCGAGAATGTCTTTCCCTAAAAGGTTGTCTTTTCTCATTTCTTCAAGATAATCTTCAAGTGACTGGAGCATATATTCATACTCGCCGCGCAGGTAGAGAATACCTTCTGCAGCGCCAATTACATATCCGCCAATAACCATTCCGTCAAAAACAAGTTCCGGGTATTCAAGCAGAAGGACTCTGTCTTTGAACGTTCCCGGTTCCCCTTCGTCGGCATTGCAGATTACATATTTAACATCCGATTTGGCTGCTGCTGTTAGCATCCATTTTGTAGCAGTCGGGAAGCCTGCACCCCCTCTGCCTTTAAGCTTAGATTCGCGGACTTCAAATAACACGTCTTCGCGCGATTTTTCGAGTGCTTTTCTAATTCCTTCCCCTCTTTTATATTCGGAGAAGATTACGGTACCTGTTCTATTATTTTTCATTTCCATATTCTCCTCACTTTATCTCACTTAGGATTTGGACAGCCTTTTCCGGTGTTAAATGGGAATAAATCTTGTCATTAACCAGAAGAGCGGGTCCCTGATCGCACATTCCAAGGCAGTTAGCATATTCAAGAGTAATTTTATTGTCCTTGGTGGTTTCGCCGAATGAAATACCAAGTTCTCTTTCAATAGCCTTTGCAACTGCTGCTTTACCCTGAAAATCGCATGAAATAGTCTGGCATAAGCGTACAATGTTTTTTCCTTTTGGAACAGTATTGAGAAAGGCGTAAAAGGAGATTACACTGCATACTTCAACCGGGTGAATATCGAGAATACGCGCAACTTCCTGCTGGGCGAAATCAGAAATATATCTGTGTTTTCTCTGAATATCCTGAAGAATAGGAAGAAGCGAAGAACGGTCTTTACCGTATTTTTCAACTAGCTGTTCAATTTCGTCTGTCAGCGCATTTTTTTCTAATACTAGCATATTGTCTGGCCCCTTAATTCTTATGTAACAATTTTTGAACTTTGGCTGCGAGCTGTTCCGGAGAAATCGGTTTTTCAACAAAATCGTCAACCGGAATCAATTCGCTCTTATCATAATCCAATCCGACTGCTTTAGAGATTGAAGTATACATAAGAATTGGAGTCGTGATTTTCTCTTTTCTTAGTTTCTGCGCTAAAAAGAATCCGTCATCTGGTTCATCCATCATTACATCGAGAATAATAAGTTGAGGCGCTTTTTCAATGATGATCTTATATCCGTCGGTCGGGTTGTTTGCCGTAACAACATCGTAACCTTTCGATTTAAGAACAAGGCTGCTGGCTTCTAGGATATCGGGATCGTCGTCGATAATTGCTATAAGTGCCATGTTTTAACTCCTACTGTTTAGTTAGTTTATGTGTTTATGGGGAATTGAATAATAAATTCAGTGCCTTTTCCGTACTCTGAAGAGACTTTAATCTTTCCATTGTACGACTCAATAATACGTTTAACAATAGTAAGTCCTAAGCCGGTACCCGAAATATTCCGGGTTTTTTCGTTTTTCGCCCTGAAGAATTCCTGGAAAAGATTAGCGGTTTCCTCCGGTTTCATACCAATACCGGTATCGCTTATCTTAATGACCAGATAATTCTGCTCAGAGGCCAGAGAAATTGTTACCTTTCCCCTGTCAACATTATATTTAATCGCGTTGCTGAGAAGATTGGTAATAACGCGGGTAATTTCATTTAAATCGGCTTTAATAACCGGTAAATTGTCTCCGAATTCCTGGATTATAACAATCCCCTTCTTCTCAATTTCCAGTTCTAACATAAGCACGGTCGATTTAACTACTTCGACCAAATCGATATTTACGATCTCTCTCTGCTTGGTTTTGAGTTCCATTCTCGATATATCCAGAAGGTCATTAACAAGATCAAGCAGACTCTTAAGGCGGACAACGGACCGGGAGAGGTATTCCTGCTGCTTTTCATAGGTAAGAGGAATTTGTCCGTCCAGCATTATATTCAAAAACCCCTGAACTGCAGCCATAGGGGTTTTTAATTCGTGTGCAACCATAGAAACGAACTGAGATTTTATCAGTTCAACTTTCTTCATTTCTGTTATATTTCTTAAAACTACAACCACACCGGCAAGTGTTTTATCGGAATTTTTTATCGGCGAACATACAGCTTCAACAATCAATTCATTATGAGGAAGAATGTCCACCTGAGTCATAAAAGATTTTTCAATAAACTCTTCCGATTCAATGTATTTATTTATCAATGCGGTAATCTGGGTGGGAATATTTTTGGGAATCGGTTCCCCGATTTTTATTTCTTTTAAATCGAGATATTTCAGGGCACTGGAGTTAAAATAGACAACGAGTCCTTCTTTGTTGAAAACAAGCACCCCGTCGCTGATAGATTTTATTATTGTATTAAGACGCGATTTCTCATTGGCTATTTCGAGCATCTGCTCTTCCCTTTCCTTCTTAAGGCGTTCCGCCTCAAGAAGTAGGGTTCTCTGCTGGTATGCAAGCTTTAACTGGTAAATTAATTCATCGGGAGTGAATGGCTTTGGAATATAACTGAAAGCCCCAAGCCGTGTGGCCTCAATAGCCGTATCGTAACTGGCAAATGCTGTTGCCACTATGCAAATGGTGTTTGGAAAAACCTTTTTTATCGCACTTAAAACATCCAGTCCATCTATATCGGGCATCTTCATGTCGATAATGGCAATGTCAAAATTACATGAAGTACCTAGCGCAATTCCTTCGTATCCGTTCTCGGCAGCAGTAACTTCGTATCCTTCTTCTTCCAACAGCCTTGCAGTTCCTATTCGCAGGCCTCTCTCATCGTCAACAATGAGAATATTTGGTTTCATTTCTGGCAAACTATATCGGAATTAGTGTACAAAACCTAAAATAAGATATAGGACACTGAAATATAATTTATTTTTCCTATAAACCGAAATAATTTTCCATTTTTGATAATAATTCTTCAACAACTACCGGCTTATTGAGCAATCCGTCGCATTTTATCCAATCTTTTTCTTCTTTTGTAGAAGAATTAAATTTGAATCCGGTCTCGTATGTTGCAGAAGTCAACATGAAAACGGGTATTTTTTTGCCGTGTTCTGTCTTTTTGATCTTATGGCAAAGAATAAAACCGGAGTCCATCTCCTCCATTATAAGGTCAATAATAGCTGCATCCGGTTTTTCCTTTTGAAAGACTTCAAATCCTTCTTTTCCCGATTCAGCCGTTACTACAGTAAATCCCTTACTTTCCATAAGCATCTTATTTTGTTCCAAAAGGTCGAAATCATCATCAACTATAAGCACTTTTTTTACTTTATCGAGCAAATTCATCTCAATTCTCCTTTAATTTACAATTACTTGTTGAAGATTTAGGCAAAGGGGCAGTTTTAAAGTAAAAGTGGAGCCTCCGTTAGGAGTACTCTTTACCCTTATATCCCCTTTGTGCATTTTTATAATTCCATAGCTTATCGGCAGTCCCAATCCGGTTCCCTTTCCCATTTTCTTTGTCGTAAAGAAAGGAGTGAAAAGTTTATTCATATTTTCGGCAGGAATGCCGCATCCAGTATCTATAATATCGGCAATTACAAAATTATCTTTCAATGATAGGTTTATAGTAACCGATTTTATTTCGTAAAATTCAACAGCTTCGCAGGCATTGTTAATCAGGTTTATAAATACCTGTTTAAGCTGATCACCGTCGGCATCTATCTCGGGTATCTGCCCTGTCATATTAAGATTTATAAAGAGGCTTTCGTACAGGGGATTTAATTTTACCGACTTTATTATTCCCTGCAGCATACTAACAATATTTACTTTGGATAACTTAAGCTTACCCTGGCGGGCAAAATTGAGAAGATTAGACACAATATTTTTACACCGGGATGCTTCTTCAATAATCATTTTAACATCATCGGTCCGCTTTGAAAGTTCAATGCTCCTTTCGAGTTCTTTTTTCAGCATTGATGCATAAATCATTATTGTACCGAGCGGATTGTTAATTTCGTGCGCCACACCCGCGGCAAGCTGCCCGATTGAAGCAAGCTTTTCTGCAGTATGAAGCTGATTCTGTGTGCTTTTCAATTCTCTATTAGCCTCTTCAAGCTTATCAATCAGAAATGGAAGGCACATATCCTCTTCTGCAAGCCCTTTGCCGATGGCAATAGCATATTCGCGGCATGTAGCATACCCGCAGGCACCGCAATTAAGCTCGTCAGACTTTGTGAACTTATTTGTTCCAATAAGTATTCTCTTAATTTCCTCCTCGCTGGGAGTAACTCTTTTCTGGTTGCGGGGAGTAAACTCGCGCGACAGGTTAAGGTCGCGCGAATTATACAATTCACTTTTCCAGACATTTTTGTCAACGCTGTTAATCGTATTATCGATATAATCAATCACCTTCTCGCGTCTGGAGTAGTAATTTAAATCCGAATCAACTGCAGGGCCGCTTATACACCCTTCGCAGAACAAAATATCAATAAATTTCGATTTTATCTTATTCTGTGCGATATCGTTGATTATTTCCATCACCTTATCTTTGCCTTCAACAACAATCACATCCTTGGCCAATATATCAGAATCTATTTTCGCTGTTTTTATCAGTCCCCCGGTAAGCGGAAAAGTTTTTCCAACAACCGCGTGGGGCGGATCAAGGTCCGAGTCTTCCAGTTTATCCAAATCGATCTTAAGTTTCTCAAATATATCCTTCAGTTCCCTGAATGTAATTACAGAGTCTATGGCATCATCAACATCTTCATCAATATATTCGCTTTTCTTAGCAACACAGGGGCCGATAAAAACAACTTTCGTGTCTTCTCCGAAATTCTTTTTAACGTATCTCCCCATCGCTATCATCGGGGATACTACCTTTGCCAGATTCGGAACAAGTTCAACATTATACTTCTCAATAAAATTATAAATAGCCGGACAAGCAGAGCTTATGATTGTACCTGTATTATCCTTGTCAAATATTTCCTGATAAAGAGGACTGATAAGGTCTGCGCCGAATGCAGTTTCAATTACTTTTGTAAATCCGATTGCCCTTAGTGCAGTAGGCACTTTTGAATAATTATCCGGAAAAGATGCTGCAAATGAGGGGGCAATAATGGCAACTGCATTACCTTCAGGAAGAATTTCATAAAGCACCTGTGGTACATTGTTAAATACAATCTTTGCATTCTGGGAACAGGTTTTAACACAGTGGCCGCAGCTTATGCATCGGTCCACAATTACAACCGCCTGTCCTCCGTCAACACGGATTGCCTTGGCGGGGCATTCCCTTACACAGGAATAACACCGCCTGCAATTTTGTCTGATAGTATTTACAATACCGTTGAGCACTTTATATTATTCGCCTTTAAGTATTTTTTTTCTATCTGTATAAGTAGTATGGAGAATTTCATGGCATTTATGGCTGTTTGGTTCTCCGAAATACTCTTTATATAATCTTATTACCGATTCATTTTCGTGCGATCTTCTCTTCTTCATTTTCGAATCGATTTCATATAAAACAGCTACACGTTTTTTAACTTTTTCCGGTTTCTGATGAATCGGCTGTCCGCCTCCGTTAATACAACCGCCGGGACAAGCCATTACCTCTATAAAATGATATTTACAGGTACCGTTCTGAATCTGATCGAGAACCTTATCAACATTTCCGATTCCGTTTACAACAGCTACATTTACATCCATTCCATTTATATGCAGTGTGCTTTCCTTAATACCATCCATACCGCGGATATCATTAAGTTCAAGGTCTTCCAGTTCAGTTCCGGTAAGCTTAAAATAAGCAGTTCTTATTGCAGCTTCCATTACACCGCCTGTAGTACCGAAAATAGCGGCAGCACCGGTCGATTCTCCCAACGGATCGTCAAACTTATCTTCGGGAAGATCATTGAAATCTATACCGGCCATCTTGAATAGACGTACCAGTTCTCTTGTTGTAAGAACGGCATCAACGTCTGCGTGGTAGTCTTCATTCAGTTCGGGACGGCTCGATTCGAATTTTTTAACTGTACAGGGCATTATGGAAACAACCACTATATTTTTCGGATCGATTCCCATTTTTTTTGCATAATAGGTTTTCAGAACAGCACCTTCCATTTCGTGGGGTGATTTGCAGGTTGAAATGTGGTTCAGCATTTCCGGCCTGTTCTGTTCAATATATTTAACCCAGCCAGGGCAGCAGCTTGTAAACATTGGGAGGTTTGCGTTTTTCTGGATTCTCTTAATCAGCTCGTGTCCTTCTTCCATAATTGTCAAATCTGCCGCAAAATTCGTATCGAATACTTTCTTGAATCCAAGTCTTCTTAAACCTGTTACAAGCTGGCCTGTTGCGTTAGTACCGAGAGGGAAATTATATTCCTCTCCTATTGAAGCTCTAACGGCCGGGGCAACCTGGGCAATTACATATTTGTCTTTATCGTTAATAGCATAAATTACTTCTCTTGCATGGCTTTTTTCGCGCAATGCAGCTGTAGGGCAAACAAGAATACACTGTCCGCATAAAATACAATCGCTTATGTTCAGTCCCTTGTTGTAAGGGGTTGTAACATTGCTCTTAAAACCTCTGTTTGTAAAATCGATGGCACCGACCTTCTGGATTTCTGCACAAGTCCTAACGCAGCGTCCGCATAGAATACACTTTGCCGGATCTCTCTCCATCGAAGGGCTGGATATATCTATTGCATGGTCTTTCTTTTCCCCTGCAAAACGGTGCTCTCTTAAACCGTATGTCTCTGACAAATCCTGCAATTCGCAGTTTTTGTTGCGTACACAGATAAGACAGTCCTGCGGATGATTTTCAACTAGGAGTTCAACAATGGTTTTACGTGCAGTTTTTACACGCGGTGAATTTGTTTGAACTTTCATTCCTTCAAAAACGGGATAAGCGCAGCTTGGAATAAGCCCTCTCATACCGTCGACTTCAACAACACAAATACGGCATGCGCCTGAAGGGAAAAGATCTTTCATATGGCAGAGTGTCGGAATATGAACTCCTACCGATTTAGCGGCATCCAGAATTGTCATTCCCTCTTCTGCTTTAACCTTAATATTATTTATTGTCAATTCAATCATTTTATCCTCAACTCCTTAATTTACCTTTATAGCATCGAAACGGCAGGTTTCAACGCACATTCCGCATTTAATACATTTAACGTCAACAATAAGGTGGGGCTGTTTCTTATCACCAACAATTGCTTCTGCAGGACATTTTTTAGCGCATAAGCCGCAGCCGCTGCACAAATCGGAAATGACGCTGTAGGTTAATAATTCTTTGCATACGCCCGATGAACATTTTCTTTCGTATAAATGCTCTTCGTATTCCTCTCTGAAGTATTTCAAGCCTGAGAGAATCGGATTCGGCGCGCTCTGCCCGAGTCCGCATAGAGATGTATCTTTAATTACATCAGCCAGTCTGTTAAGATGAATAATACCTTTGAATCTCTGCAGCTGATCGAGCTTATTCCCGTCTTTTGTATAACGCTGAGGAATTCTTTCAATAATTTCGAGCATTCTCTTTGTACCTTCGCGGCAGGGTACGCATTTACCGCAGGATTCATTCTGAATAAATGTAAGGAAGAACTTCGCTACGTCAACCATACAGGTATCTTCATCCATTACAACGAAACCGCCGGAGCCCATCATAGCACCGACTTCCTTTAGCGATTCATAATCCACCTGGGTTTCAATAACAGACATTGGCAAACAGCCGCCGCTGGGTCCGCCAATCTGAACAGCCTTGAAATCTTTACCGTCAGGAATTCCTCCGCCGATATCAAATACGATATCTTTAAGAGTAACTCCCATAGGCACTTCCACAAGTCCGCTGTTTGTTATTTTGCCGCTCAATGCAAATACTTTTGTTCCCTTACTGGTTTTTGTACCTACCGAAGAGAACCATTTAGCGCCTCTAACGATCACGGAAGGAACGTTTGCAAATGTCTCGACGTTGTTAATGACAGTCGGTTTACCCCATAAACCGGAAACTGACGGATAAGGAGGACGGGGTTTCGGCATTCCCCTCTTCCCTTCAATAGAAGCTATTAAAGCCGTTTCTTCGCCGCAGACAAATGCGCCCGCACCCTTCTTGATCTTAATATCGAAATCGAAACCGCTTCCCAAAATGTTCTCACCTAACAAACCGTATCTTTTGCATTCTTTTATAGTATTCAATAATCTTTCAATTGCCAATGGATATTCTGCACGGCAGTAAATGTAACCGAATGAAGCACCAATTGCATATGCTCCTATAGTCATACCCTCAACAAGCTTATACGGGTCGCTTTCAAGAACAGATCTGTCCATAAACGCACCCGGATCTCCTTCGTCGGCATTACAGATAATGTATTTCTGTTCCGCTTTCATCTTAAGTGCAAGTTCCCACTTTTTACCTGTAGGAAATCCTCCGCCCCCTCTTCCTCTTAAACCGCTTTCCAATACTTCATTAACTACATCTTCAGGAGTCATAAGGCGCAATGTCTTATCAAGAGCTTTGAAACCGCCGGCTGCAATGTATTCATCAATCGAAGTAGGATTAATCACACCGCAATTCTCAAGTACAAGCTTAAGCTGTCTCTTGAAAAAGGGAACTTCTTTGAGAGGAGTAACGCCGTTTTTACCTTCGCCGTGTGTTCCTAATACTTTCTTTGTATAAACATCTTTTTCAATAATCGCCTTTTTAATCAATTCGGGAACATCCTTAACAGTCACTTCGCAGTAAGTAACTCGTTCTCCGTCAGGGAGTTTAATATCTACAATTACTTCCTTTGCGCAATATCCAATACATCCTGTCGGTACTATATCGGCAGTCAATCCGTTCTTTTGCAATTCCTGTTCAATAGCTGTCTTTACTTTTTCAGCGCCCGAGGCAAGACCACAGGTCCCCATACCGATAAAAATAACCGGTTTTTCGTGGACACGGTAGGTTAATCTCTTATTTAATTCAATAATTTCGCTTTTGCATTTGTCATCGTGATGGCATAATGGACCTTGAGTACAGCATGCGACAAACTGTTCGCACGGATTTTTGGCCGAATGCCAGCATTCTTTGCAGCAGATATCTAAAAATGTCTTCATTACACACTCACAGTTTGTTCTGATTTTGACTTTGACGCTTCTTCTTTACGGTATTTGGCTAAAATCTTGGGAATTTCCTTCACTGTAAGCCTTCCGTAATACTCTTCGTTGATGTTAATAACCGGTGCAATACTGCATGCTCCAATACAGGCTACAGTTTCAACAGTAAATAATTTATCTCTTGTTGTTTCTCCGGCTTTCACATTCAGTTCGGTTTCAATTGCAGAGAGGATATTAGCCGAATTTTTAACGTGACATGCAGTGCCTCTGCAAATTCTTATTACATTCTTTCCGAGCGGGGTTAATCTGAACTGATTATAAAAAGTAGCAACTCCATATACACTGCTTAAAGGCATACCGACAAAATCAGCAACATCCGATAATGCTTTTTCAGGAAGATAGCCGTAGATTCCCTGGATATCCTGAAGCATTGCTATAAGATTGCTTCTGTCTTTTGCCTTATAATGATTGAATATTTCTTTATGCATTTTGTTTTCTCCAAAAATTCTACTCTATTATTGCATATAATGTGCCAATTAAAAAAGACACTGCACTATGATTATTTATTTGAAATTTGGCTTATTTTAAGCGGCTACACTCCTATTTTTTCCAAATTGTGAGAAATTTGCAATTCCCATTCCTTCAAATAAAAAGATAAGTAATCCTTATATCCGGAATAAAATGCTTTTCAATTGGTTTATTATTTGAATGATTTATATGAGGGAGGGAGAAAAAGGGAAAGGTTTAACACCTTTCCCTGTGAATATCAGACATTACCAAGGTTGTCATTTTTCTTCATTGACTCAAGTGCAATTTTAAGTTTGTACTCAAGGTATTTTTCCATAAGAGAAGAGTCCCCTGTTGCTATAATTTGAACGGCCAGCAATCCTGCATTTTTTGCTCCGTCAACTGCAACAGTTGCAACAGGAATTCCTGCAGGCATTTGAACAATCGAAAGAAGAGAGTCCATTCCGTTAAATGCTTTACCCATTATCGGAACTCCTATAACAGGAAGCGGAGTATTGGCCGCCGTAACCCCCGGAAGGTGGGCTGCGCCGCCTGCTGCGGCAATTATTACCTTCAATCCCCTTTCGAGGGCGGTTTTGGAATAATTGGAATGCTCTTCAGGAGTTCTGTGGGCCGATAGAACTTTTACTTCGTAGGCGAGTTCAAATTCCTTTAATACCTCTACTGCTTTCATCATCACGGGAAGATCGGAATCGCTTCCCATAATAATTCCGACTACAGGTTTCTTTTCCATTTTGCTCCTTTTTTTTGGTTTATTAAATATAAAAAAAGTGGATGATATTTCTACCATCCACTCAAACAAGATTTATGCATCTTTATTTCTTTTTTTCCGAAAAATCTACTTTTTTGAGATTGAGCCTACTCCGCTTACCTCTTTTCTTACATCTTTAGGATTACCGTAATATGTAATTGAACCAACTCCCGAAACTGAGGCATCAATATAATCGGAAGCATAGACATCTGCGCTGGAGGCACCGCTTATATTAACCTTCATACTCCTGGATTTAAGGTTCTTTGCGTCGAGGCTTGCGGCTCCTGAAATCTCTATGTTGCACTTATCCGTTTTACCGTTGAGCTCTATTGATCCGGCACCGCTCAAATCTACCTTAAAACGGTCGCTCTGAATGTTTTCGGCATAAATATCGCATGCTCCGCTTGCATCAAGTACCTCAAGCTGCGGTACGGTTATCTTAATTTTAATCTCTTTTCTGGGGGAAATATTCTTTCTTGTCTCAACAATCAGCCTGTCCCCTTCAACATAAGTTTTAATGTACTTAAGAATGTTTTCTACCCCCGAAATTACGAGACTCGGTTTACTTCCCACTTTAACATCAACAGAATAAGCACCGCCAAGTTCCAGCTCGGTAAAATCGGCAATATTCCTCTCATCGGTAACAACTTTCCCGTTTCCTCTTACCCCCATAATGCCCCAGTCGCGGCAACCGGCCATTAAAAATGCCCCCGTTAAAACCAGAAGAAGTAATCCTTTTTTCACAATAACCTCTCTTTTTTCTCTCCTTAAGACGCACCGCATTGAGGAAAGTTCTTTCAAAAAGGATATTTTTTTCTCATTTACTTTTAAATAATTGAGCATTAACTTTATTAATTGAATTCCAATAACGGATAATTACCCGAGGTAAAATTGGCTCCTGATGAAATAAACGCCCTGGAAACGGAAGTTCTTGACCATCTTTGGAACGGCCGCTTTCGCCTGGCACTAACATCCGCCGAAAAACTCTACAAAGCTCATCCAGAAGAAAGCGAGGCAATAGTGCTTTATGCCTGGGCTCTTTTAGAAAACGGATTTCCTGTAAAAGCCATGGATTTTGCCAATCTTGCTGTGGATCTTAAAGGGAATTCCTTTATGGCCAGGCTATATAGAGGCTACATTCTGATGAGAATGAGCATTTTTGAAGGAGCTCTTGCCGATATTGACCAAACTCTTGATAAACAAAAAGAATTGCTTGCCTGGACATATCTTACCAAAGCCCGTTCCCTTGCCGGGATGAAACGTTTTGACGAAGCAGCTAAGACCTTCGATCTGGCCCTACTCATAGATAACAAGAAAAATCCCTCCTGGGAAGACTCTAAGATTTTTTATAAAAAAGGAAAAGAATATTTTTCTGAAAAACATAAATCGTCTCCTATTGAAACCGAACACCTGCTGAATCTTGGCAATGAAGCAATCAAACAGAAGGAATACTGGTTTTCCCTTTTCGCTGCTAAAAGGCTGGCTGAAATTTCTAAATCGAAAAAGGAAAAACCGGCAATTGATTTGCTTGAACTTGAAGCATTATTTCACCTTTTTCAATTTAAACCGGCATTAAAGAAAGCCGCAGAAATTAAGGAACATTTTGCCAAGAATGATAAATTCCAGCAGATATTCAAATCAATCCAGGAAGCGTTAAAAGAAGAAATTTCCGATTCTGATTTAAGCGAAGAGAATCTTACGGTCATTGAACCGAAAGAAAAGGAAATAAAACAGGCACCCGGAATAGAGAGAGAGATTTTCAGGCACGATTATATTACATATCCCAATGAATTCGCAGACGTATTCTCCGTAAAGATTTTCGATATTTCCTCCAATGATATTACCTCCAGGGATAGGACCTATTACAGCACATTGGATTTTAACGTGGTTGCCAATATTGGTGTTGAGGTTATTTTTAATAACCTGTACTACCGTTCAGAAACAAAAAATTTCAGCTGCTGTTCTGTATGGTATTTAAATGATGTTGAGATAGGAAGGAATGATTTTTCTCTGGCTGTAAAAAAGAATTGGGATTCCGTAATATTTGCCCAGACCTGGGGGGAAAACGAACAGGGCTACTGGAAATTCGGCCAGGGGAAAGTGGAAATCTATATTAGCGGCTTTAAGGTATGTGAAAAATATTTTATTCTCGGCAATTCATTTATGTCCGAGGATATGAAAGAAATAAAACATCCGGCATATTCAAAACCGGAACTAAACCAGCCCGATGAAATAAAACAAAAGATTAAGGAAGAACCTCCCCAGTCAATTGAAGAATTAATGGCTGAACTCGATTCCTTCGTCGGACTCAACAGCATAAAAAATTCTGTAAGAGACTTAATTGATTATTTGAGATTTATCGGAGAAAGAAAGAAAGTCGGGTTAAAAGCTTCAGAACAAATTGTAATCAATTCTGTCTTTCTTGGAAATCCGGGCACCGGCAAAACAACGATAGCCCGTCTTATGGGGAAAATTCTGAGGGCGCTTGGAATTCTTCCGGGCGGACACGTAATTGAAGTTGACCGTTCTGCTCTTGTAGGTCAATATATAGGAGAAACTGCACAAAAAACAGATAAACTGATAAACGACGCTATCGGCGGGGTCCTTTTTATAGACGAAGCGTATACCCTTGTAAAAAAAGGAGCTACAACCGATTTTGGCCAGGAGGCAATTGATATACTACTTAAAAGGATGGAAGATAAAAAGGGGGAATTCCTCGTTGTTGTAGCAGGATATCCTGAAGAAATGAATTCATTCCTTACTTCCAATCCGGGATTAAAATCACGCTTTACCCGTTTCTTCGAATTCGAAGATTATACTCCGGATGAACTTTTAGAAATATTTAAACGCACTATTAAAGGAGAAGAATACTCAATTTCAAAGGAAGCAGAAGAGCTTCTTAAGAAAGAATTCATTAATCTCTACCGGGGACGGGACAAATCCTTCGGCAACGCGAGACTTGTTAAATCTGTTTTTGAAGATACAAAGCTTAATTTAAGCAAACGGTATCTAAAACTCCCTAAAGACAAACAGACAAAAGAAGTACTTACTCAAATAACTATAGATGACGTAAAGGGAATATTTAAGAGTAAGGATGAAAAGCAGGTAATTATTCCTATTAACGAGGAAGCACTTCTTGAGGCAATGGCCGAACTTGACACACTTATTGGTCTTGATTCCCTTAAGAAAAGCATCAAGGAAATAATTAAACTCGCCCGCTATTATCATGAGCAGGGGCAGAATCTTTCTGAAAAATTCAGCTCGCATATCCTGTTCCTTGGAAACCCCGGAACCGGCAAGACGACCGCAGCAAGACTTCTAAGCAAAATTTACTCTGCACTCGGTATTCTTCCGAAAGGACATCTGGTTGAGACAGATAGAAAAGGATTAGTCGCCGGTTACGTTGGTCAGACTTCTCAGCAGACTTCAGAGATGATTGATAAGGCAATAGGAGGAGTGCTCTTTATTGACGAAGCATATTCACTTGTAAAAGCGGAAGGGGGTGCCGATTTCGGTAAAGAGGCCATTGATCTTCTCCTTAAGAGAATGGAAGACGAAAAAGGAAAATTTGTTGTAATTGCTGCCGGATATACGGAGGAAATGAACAACTTTATAGAGTCAAACCCGGGCATCAAATCCCGCTTCAGCAAAACTATCGTGTTTGACGACTATACACCTGCCGAATTAATCGAGCTGACAAAACGAATTATTGCTTCCGATAAAAAATCGTTCGATAAGGAAGTTGAAGATTCTCTCTTTAAATATTATAACGAGCTTTACCGTAACAGGGACAAGACCTTTGGCAATGCACGGCTGGTCAGGAATGTATTAGAGACCATAAATCAGAACTATTTATTAAGAATTAGCGAGCTTACGCCCGAGGATAGAAAAACTGAATCTGCCGGAAAAATAAGGATTGAAGACCTTAAGGAATTGACATCAAAGGATTCCGGAGCAAGGCAGTATGAAGTACAGGGAGATCCCGAACTCCTCGAAAAAATGCTTTTTGAACTTAATTCCCTCATCGGCCTCGATTCTGTTAAACAGGGAGTAACGAAACTTATTACCGGTCTTAAAGTTGCTAAATTGCGTAAGGAACGGGGGCTCCATGTAATTGATAAAGGATTACATTCTGTCTTTCTTGGTAATCCGGGTACAGGTAAAACCACTGTTGCCAGATTAATCAGCAAAATATATAAAGAACTCGGACTCCTGGAACGGGGACATCTTGTTGAAGTGGACAGGGCCGATCTTGTTGCCGGTTATCAGGGGCAGACTGCCTTAAAGACTGATAAAATTATACATCAGGCTCTGGGAGGCACTCTTTTTATTGATGAGGCTTATACTCTTGCCCGCGGCGGAAATGATTTCGGACAGGAGGCAATTGATACCCTACTTAAGAGGATGGAAGACTATAAAGGAAAATTCATTGTAATTGTTGCCGGTTATCCTGCCGAAATGAAACACTTCATTGAATCAAATCCGGGACTTCAATCCCGCTTCTCCAATAGTTTCGAATTTGAGGACTACAATTCAAGACAGCTTCTTGACATAGCGGCTTCAATTGCGGAATCCAACGGATATAAACTTGACGAAGGGGCTATTCAGGTCCTTCTTGAGGTATTTGATGACCTTTATCAGAAACGGGATAAAAACTTCGGCAACGCTAGACTTGCAAAGAATGTGCTATTTAAGGCAATCAGTTCTCAGGAAGAAAGGATTGCAAAGCTTGTCTCCCATAGCGATGAAGATCTTATGACCATAACTTATGAAGACCTTGTAGGAATAAAATAAGTTACTTTGCCTGCTTTCCTTTTGCGCTGTAAAGTTTGACTGCAATATTTCCCGCCATTGTAACAAGCCATCGTCTAGGGATGAATTTCCCGCTTACGGTCATTATTTTATTAATCACTCCGTCAACCACTCCCGGTTTTCTGCCTAATGATTTTAAGGCTGTTTCTACCACCTGGGCTGCACTCCTTACGGCCGGACCTGTATCAACGTCAGCTATTCTTTGAAATTCAGTATTAGTTCCTCCCGGATTGAGTGCCAATACATCAATGTTGTAATTTTTCAGTTCATACCAGAGAGCTTCTCCCAGAAACAAATTGAATACTTTTGTCGCAGAGTATGAGGCCATCATTGGAGTCGGCTGAAATGCAACAACTGACCCCAGGAATATTATTCCCCCTCTTTTCCGGTTAATCATTCCGGGAAGGAAATGATGTGTCAGAATTGTGGGTACAAGGCAATTCAACTTCACCATTTTTGCCTCTGCTGTCTCATCGCATTTATAAAATTCCCCCGTAGAACCGAAACCGGCATTATTAACCAGGAGCCCTATTTCCAATCCATTACATTCAAGTTTTATTCTTTCAATAAAACTCTCCTCCGTAAGGTCGCCGGCAATTATTTTAATCTCTTTCTTGTATTTCTCACAAAGTTTATCGGCTAAGGCTTTTAGCCTTTCTTCCCTGCGTGCAATAATTACCAGATTGAATCCATTTTCGGCCAGCCTGTTCGCAAATTCTTCTCCTATTCCGGAGGATGCCCCGGTAATTAATGCCCAACTGCCGTATTTTTCTACCATTTTAACCTGTGCGTTTATCAAAGGGAAATTAATAAATTCTTTTGAATATTGTATAAGTATGGTATTTGTATATTATAAAAAAACCCGCTTTTGGAGCGGGCTTTAATCTATACCATTTCGCTTAAAAGCTCTTTCCGCGGATGCGGTATAACAACTTTATTTACCAGCAGCCCTTTATCAGCAATAATCCTTGCGCCCGCTTCAACCGCGCTTGTAACTGCCGCTACTTCTCCTGTAAGAGTACAGAATGCCTTGCCCCCAAGAGCCATTGCGAGGCGGACTTCTATAAGTTTAACACTTGCAGCTTTTACAGCAGCATCGGCCCCTTCAATTAATGACGATACTGAAAACGATTCAATAATTCCGAGAGCTTCAAGTTCTGTTACACTATTATGTCCTGCCAATGCAGGAAATATTTCCGGATGTACATTCGGTATAACAAAGGTATCTATAACCGCAAATTCAATCTGATTAGCGGCATTATCAACCGCGCTTTGAACAGCAGCCACGTCGCCGCCGACAAGAACCATATATTTACCCGAGCAGATAGTGCGGGAAATAATCAGTTCAACTGCCGAAGTTTTCAGCATTATATCGGCTGCCTGCATTCCTGCTGCAATGCTTGTCAATTCTATTAGTCCTATCGAATTCATTTATTTTCCCTTCTCTTATTTTCCAATTACAATATAGTCTGAGGCGACTTCAAGCACCCGCCCGTTGATAGATGAGTGAATTTTAGCACCCAGTTTTCCGGTCTCGATATCCCCTATTAAATCCCCTTCTCTTACCGAGTCCCCCTTACTTACAACGGCCCGTGCCGGAACGCCTACATGCTGTTTAAGAAATATTTTTACTTCCGATGGGGATATTGTATCCTTTGTAAAGGGGGTCTTAGCTTCGTACCGGTATATATCCATATTCTTCATTAGCATTTTAATCGGGACTCTTCTACCGTCTTTCATAGGATGAACCTTAACAGGCTTGGTCTGCTGATACCGGACTCCGAGCTTTCTCATTTCTGCCTTCCCCTGGTCGCATGCCTCTCTCGGATATAAATCCTCGGGACACGAATAGAGAGAACAAAGACCGCAGGAACAGCATAGGTCGGCATAATTATTCCAGAATTCCTTTCCGGAAGTAGTAAAACCAAGTGAACGCATAACCTTATGAGGCTGTACGTCATAACCAAGAAGATAACGCGGACAGAATTCAGTGCAGTAGCTGCATTGGTCGCAGGCCGATTTGCCAATCCGGTTCATATCCTCAACAGGGCGGCTCATTCTTTTA
Source organism: Bacteroidota bacterium (assembly GCA_023453125.1). Classification (GTDB taxonomy): domain Bacteria; phylum Bacteroidota; class Ignavibacteria; order Ignavibacteriales; family Melioribacteraceae; genus JAEXUB01. Next base: position 31,419 of record JAEXUB010000200.1, on the reverse strand, counting down.
ATAAGGTAATGATCCATCGGGAGGACAATTATTCCTGCCGTAGTCTTGGTAACCGGTATTGATAAATCGGTTGTAAATTTTCCCATTAGAATACCGCTTAAAAAAATGCCGAACTCCTTAACGGAAGCCCCACCGGCAAATTCCAGCAGATCCTTTATCGGCGTGCCGATTGGAACAAAGAATGATTTCGGATTTTTTACTGCACCTGTAACGCAGAGAAATTTCTTTGTAACCGGTATGTCATTAGCGGCATTATATACATTGTATAATGTTTCTACATTGTTTACCACGCATCCCACATCCAGAGGAAGGCCGAATGGGGGTATGAGCCTGTTTGTAGCCGAATAAACAAGTTCATATTCGTCACCGCTCGGATAAAAGTCGCCAAGACCGCACATTTCAATTTTGGTCCCTTTTAGGTTTTTGCCAATTGCATCAATTGCTCCGGTATTCTTTTCTTTAATTCCGAAAATTCCTTTTTTGGCATTAGTGGCGTCTATCATCATTTCCATCCCCCTTACAATTTCTGAGGGATAATTACACATAATTTCATAATCTTTATGCAGCAGCGGTTCGCATTCCGCGCCGTTGGCAAGCACAAACTCAACATTCGATTTTGATTTTACGTGAGTGGGGAATCCGGCTCCTCCCGCACCTACTACTCCGGCATTAAATATCTTTTCTTCAAGATTCATTATTTCTTTCCTTTCTTGATAACCACAATGGTTTTATCATCCTGATATTTGCTAAGAGGCGTCGAAAATTTCAATACATCATCAAGGATTGCATATACAATTTCTTTTGGAGAGAGTTCTTTATTCCCTTTTACCGTATCAATTAGTCTTTTTGTATCATAGAACTCATATTTATCATTGGCAGCTTCTACAATACCGTCTGTATATATAACGAGGATATCCTCTTCGGACATGTTAAGACTGTCTGTCTCGAATTTTGAATTGGGAACAGGACCTAAAAGCGGGCCTGTAGATTCCAAATAATTCACTTCCCCGGTTTTTGCAATAAAATGAAGAGGAGGATTGTGCCCGGCGTTTGAATAAAGAACAAGCCCTTTCTTATCGGGCATCAGTTCGCAATAAAACATCGAAATGAACTTATCATCCTTGAATATTTTATTGATAAGCTGATTAAGACGGTACATTGAAGAAGATATTTTAATATGGAAAGTACTTGCCATCCTGATTGCGCCGGAAATATACATTGCTTCTGCGGCTGCTCCCAATCCTTTGGATGCTGCGTCCCCTACTACAACAGCAAGCCTTTCCCCATTATCCCCAATCTTAAGGTAATCATAAAAATCGCCTCCGATTATTTCAGCCGGAATGGTGACGCCGAAAATATCGTAGCCGTCATATTTTAATTCGTGTTCAGGCAGTATGCTTCTCTGAATCTGCTTGGCTTTGTCAATATCCTTAATAAGATTTTTCTGGGCCGCAGAGAGAAAATCCTCCCTGATTTTTGATGTTAGGAAGGTGGCAACTATGTTAATTGTATCCCGGAACTCATCGTCTATAATCTTTGCATTTAGAGCAAGCATGTACTGATAGTATCTTTTGCCGTTAATGCGGGTTTTTTGTCCTACTCCCGATGCCGAATATCGGATGATTCCCTTGCTCATAAGATGTTTATTTGTCTCGTCGGCAAGTACAGTTCGGTTTTCTGTTACTGCATCAAAAAGAGGATAACCTTCTATTTTTACCACAAAATCGGGTTCAATCTTTTTTACTTTACCCGTCTGAAAAAGAAGCCGGTAGCACTTATTAATCGGATCCAGTTTCCATATACGTCCCCCAATTACATCAATATCCTGATGATGCATAATCTGTTCGGTGACGTCAATAAGAAGCTGTTCTTCGTTATCGTACTTCTTCGAAGCAAGTGTATCAATTAATCTGTAAAGTTTCTTTTGTTCCATAATTCCTTATTCTGCATAAAAGAGGAGCACCTGCTCCATTGCCTTTTTACAAACTATGTTAAAATCGGTTGCCCTGAAAGTATTCATCATACTGTCCATTGTCGGGCGGAAAACGCCCTTGGACACATAACCGCCCCCTTCGTAAACACCTAATTTATCCTTGTTTTCGGCAGTTTTCGGCGTAGGAATCGGTGTATCTTTTTCTAAAAGATTTTTCCACTTTTTATCGAAGTTAACCAGAGTTGTTATATTAACTTCCCAGGGTTCAACGTCGGGCGGGTACATATCCTGATATGAAGTATCTCCCTCATACTCATCGGCAATACCCGCAAGTCCGTGTGCAAATTCGTGAACCAGAATCTGCTTGGCCATATTGTTTTTTGCCGCTGTCATTGAGTAAAAATTGTAAATTGCGCCGCCCCCGTATTTTGAGGTGTTGACAAGAATGTAAATCTGGTCGTAAGGAGCATTGGCAGCAACATCTTTTACCTTATGATAATCGGCAGTCATCAAATATCGCTCGCTGTCGAATGTATAGAAATTAGAGTTAAGCACAGTCTTCTTCCATACATTCTTACCCGGGATATCAGTTTCGGGCTCTTCGGATGACGCTTCTACTCCCCATATATTAATTTTGTCTTTATGCTCCTTAAACGGGGAATAGTTAAAAAGATATCCGGCGCATCTTTCGCAGTCTTTCTTAAAATCTTCCATCTGCTCTTTTGTGTATCCTTCCGGAATAAATACGATATCAAGTTTCTGTGAAGGGTCGCCGGAATAATGGACTTTAAAATTCGGGAATTCCGCCCGTCTCTCGGGAGAAATAAAATAGTCCTTTGGATTTACAGCATGCTCAAATATTTTTACAAAATTGTTTTTTCTGTCTCTCCTGTAAATTTCAACTTTTACGCTGCTTTTAGGATAAGGGAAAGAGATTGAGCCTGAGAAGCTTTTCTTAACGCTTTTTGCTTCTTCGGTGGTCTGCCATTCCTGGTATAATGTTGAAAAACCTCGCGAATAAATTACTTTTCCCGATTCTTTATCGAAAACCTTAAAAAAGTAATTCCCGTATTCAAAGGTATCAATAAGATTCTTTAAAGAGCCGGCATAATAAGGCTCAACAAGGCATTTGTCGAATGAAATAATTTCTGAATTCTTATCGCCTGTATGAAAAAAATCGAGGCGCAGCGATTTCTTTTCGAAATACTGGTCAAAACTTACCTGAGCGCAAAGCACCGAGGCGAATAAAAGTAAAAACAATGTCTTTTTCATAGTAATCCTCAAAAAATTTATTTAATTTTTCTTGAACCCGGTTTAACAGCGGGAATTCCCTCTTTGCAAAGCGGGCATTCATCCGGCTGAAATGAAACAACATCTAGCTTTAAAGTGCTGACCTGCGGAACTCCGAAATCAACTTTTCCGTTGCTCCGGTCAACTATCATTCCCACACCAACAACAGTTCCTTTATTTTCTTTCACAATATCCATTACTTCAAAAACAGAGCCGCCTGTAGTAACTACGTCTTCGCATACAAGGAATTTTTCCCCTTCGTTAATTGAAAATCCGCGGCGGAGAGTTAATTTCGAGTCTTCCCTTTCGGCAAAAATAAATTTCTTATTAAGCTGGCGGGCTACTTCTTGTCCAACACAGATTCCTCCGATTGCCGGGGAAATAACAGTATCAATCTCCTTATCCTTAAACTGTTCTGCAATTATTGAAGCGAGGATACCATTATATTCCGGATATTGGAGAACCATAGCACACTGGAAATACTGGTTGCTGTGTCTGCCTGAAGTTAATAAAAAGTGCCCGGAAAGGAGAGCATTAGTCTTCTTAAAAATCTCTAAAATATTCTCGTTTGCCATTTTACTCATCTCAATTGTTTGTACAAAAATAACATCTTTTTGCTTAAATGAGATAAAGAATATGAAGGAATTTATCATTTTCGGGCACAAAAATAGGGATGAGAAGTTTTTACCCCCGTCATCCCAATTTTTAAGCTTTAACCGGAAGAAAAACCGTTATTCTTCCTTCTTTAAGGATTCATTCTCCTTATGGTCCTCTTCTTTCCTTTCCGGTTCAAAGAACAATCCTTCAGTGCCTTCTTTATGCTTAACAATTATTTTGTCTCCTTCTTTAATGTTGCCTAAAAGGAGTTCTTCGGCCAGAGGGTCTTCAATATATTTCTGAATAGCCCTTTTCAAAGGACGTGCCCCGTATTTTGGGTCGTATCCTTTATCTGCAAGAAAATTCTTTGCATCGTCAGTAAGCTCAACTTCCATTTTATTGTTGGCCAGATTCTTAATAAGGTCTTTCATTTCAATAGCAATAATCTGTTTTATGTCTTCCTTATCGAGATTCCTGAAAACAATTGTCTCATCAATTCTGTTTAGGAATTCCGGATTGAAGAGTTTTTTCATTGCATCTTCAACGGTATTCTTTAAATGACTATACTGGTCTGCCTGGTTTTCTCCGCCGAATCCAATTCCTCCGGTGGATTTTATCTCCTTTGTGCCGACATTTGAAGTCATAATGATTATAGTGTTCTTGAAATCCACTCTTCTTCCAAGGCTGTCTGTCATCTGCCCGTCATCAAGAGCCTGAAGCAGGAGATTGAAAACATCCGGGTGAGCTTTTTCAATTTCATCAAAAAGTACAACCGAATAGGGTTTTCTTCTTACTTTCTCGGTAAGCTGTCCCCCTTCTTCATAACCAACATACCCGGGAGGGGCCCCGACAAGTCTAGATACGGCAAATTTTTCCATATATTCGCTCATATCAATTCTTATAAGAGCATCTTCTTTATCAAACAGGTATTTAGCCAGTACTTTTGCCATTTCAGTCTTTCCTACACCTGTAGGACCTAGGAATACAAAACTTCCGATCGGCTTATTGGCTCTCTTTAATCCGGCTCTTGTCCTGCGTATGGCTTTTGTAAGTTTAATAACAGCTTCATCCTGGCCGACAATTTTCCCTTTCAGGGCTGTTTCCATATTCATCAGTTTTTCCGATTCGGCCTGTACTACTCTTGTAACAGGAATTCCGGTCATCATTGAGACAACGGTAGCAATATCATCCTCGCTTACATCATAAACCATATCGCGTGTTTTTGTCTCCCATTCTCGTTTGGCAATTTCGAGGTCATTCAGCAGAGTTCTTTCCCTGTCGCGCAGGCGTGCAGCTTCTTCATAATCCTGCTGTTTAACTACCTGAGTCTTCTGCTGTTTGATTTTTTCAATTTCCTCTTCGAGTTTAATTATATCTTCCGACACGGTAAAATTTCCCATATGAACGCGCGAACCAGCCTCGTCAAGTACGTCTATTGCCTTATCGGGCAAAAACCGGTCGGTTATGTATCTGTCGCTCAACTTTACTGCTGTATCAATAGCTTCTTTGGAATACTTTACGTGATGGTGTTCTTCATACTTGAACTTTATAAACTCAAGAATCTGAATCGTTTCATCAACCGAAGGAGGATCTACCATAACTTTCTGAAACCTGCGGTCAAGTGCTCCGTCTGTTTCAATGAATTTTCTGTATTCGTCAAGAGTGGTCGCTCCAATGCACTGTATATCTCCTCTTGCTAATGCCGGCTTGAACATATTTGAAGCATCAAGCGATCCTGAAGCTCCTCCCGCGCCAACTATCGTATGGAGTTCGTCTATAAATAAAATTACGTCGTCTGCTTTTTCCAATTCGGTCATTAAAGCTTTCATTCTTTCTTCGAACTGTCCCCGGTATTTAGTACCGGCTACAAGTCCCGCCAGGTCCAGAGTAACAATTCTCTTATCCTGCAGAATTCTGGGGACTTTTCTCTGAATTATTTTAAGTGCGAGCCCTTCGGCAATGGCAGTCTTGCCTACACCGGGTTCGCCAATAAGAACCGGATTATTCTTTTTTCTTCTGCTGAGGACCTGTGCAACTCTTTCAATTTCCTTTTCCCTTCCGATTACAGGATCAAGTTTATCCTCAATAGCGAGTTTTGTAAGGTCTCTGCCGAAATTATCAAGCACGGGAGTCTTGTTTTTATCGGTCTTCTTACCGGGAATTGCTCCAACCTGGGGCTGTCCGAATACTCCTTTTTCAGAAGATCTGCTGTTTAGAATATTATTCAGTTCAGCTCTGGTGTTATCGTATGTAACATTAAACTGATGAAGAAGCTGGGTAGCAATATTATCTTCGTCCCTTAAGATGGCAAGAAGAATATGCTCTGTTCCGATAATGTCGGACTTGAAGATCTTAGATTCAATCTGGGTGATTTTTAATACTTTTTCCGCCTGTTTTGTGAGAGGTATATTTCCTATGGTAAGTGTACCTCCGGCAGAACGGACTGTATCTTCAATGGCCTTTTTGAGTTTAACAAGGTCAACATCCAGATTGCGGAGAATTTTTACTGCAACCCCCTGTCCTTCCCTGATTATTCCCAATAGCAAATGCTCAGTTCCGATATAGTCGTGTCCTAAACGTAAAGCTTCTTCCCGGCTTAATCTAATAACTTCCTGAACGCGTTCTGAAAAATTTCCTTCCATAAAAAGTCCTTTTTTTCCTTTTATATTCTTAAACAGTAAATCGGGTTAAAATGTTCACATAAATATACAGATAGAGAAAAGACTTATCAAGAATTTTGGATTTTAACAAATTACCTCATTTTCAGCTTATTTATGAGGTTTTTCTTACTTTATCTCTAACCCGGTTATATTCGGCGATTGAAATGAGAAGTTTAATAAATTCCGATTTTAATTTTTTTAATTGTTTATTAAAACGACATTTAATCTCTTTATGTATAACAAATACCAGTCAAAATGGGGAGGAAAAAGGCTCTTCAAAAGATGGAACTTGTAATAGTCTTTTTTTTTCATAATTTTAACGAATAATTTTTCCCTAATAATAAGGAGTAAGAATGGAGCCGGTAGTTGCTTTATCAGTTATTATTATAGTCGCAGTGGTAATTTTTCTTATAATACTTACCTACTTTGTACCAGTTGGATTATTTATTACCGCATATTTTTCAGGCGTGAAGGTTAAGATATTCAGAGATTTAGTCGGAATGAGATTAAGAAAGGTATCCCCTTATGTTATAGTCAGGAATTTGATATCAGCGACTAAGGCGGGTATTCCCCTTGAAACCGGGCATCTCGAAGCCCACTTTCTTGCCGGCGGAAATGTAACAAACGTAGTAAACGCCCTTATATCAGCTCACAAAGCTAATCTTGATTTAAGTTTCGAGAAAGCATCCGCAATTGATCTTGCCGGTAGAGACGTTCTTGACGCTGTTAAAATGTCGGTTATTCCCCGCGTTATTGAGACACCAATGGTAGCAGCCGTTGCTAAAGACGGTATCCAGTTAAAAGCAATTGCAAGAATAACCGTTAGAGCAAATATTGAAAGACTGGTCGGAGGCGCTGGTGAAGCAACAATTCTTGCCCGCGTTGGCGAAGGAATTGTTTCAACAATCGGTTCAAGCAAATCCCACAAGGAAGTGCTTGAAAACCCGGACAGTATTTCAAAAGTGGTTCTTTCAAAAGGTCTGGATGCGGGAACAGCATTTGAAATTCTTTCAATTGATATAGCAGACGTTGACGTTGGAAGCAACATAGGAGCTATCCTTCAGGCAAATCAGGCCGAAGCCGATCTTAAAGTTGCTCGAGCCAAAGCCGAAGAAAGAAGAGCGGCTGCTGTTGCATCGGAACAAGAGATGGTAGCTGAAGTTGCAAAAATGAGAGCACGCGTGGTTGAAGCCGAAGCCGAAATACCCCGCTCAATTGCTGAAGCCTTCAGAAGCGGAAACCTTGGAATTATGGATTATTATAATCTCAAAAACATTCAGGCTGATACTGATATGAGAACTGCTATTGCAAAGCCTGACGAGGTAAAAAAAGATAAGGATCAAAATGGATAAATTTTCAGACCTGCTTCCGATTATAATCGGTATAATAGTATTCGTAGCCAAAATAATTTCGGATGCGAATAAAAAGCAGCAGCAGAATCAGAAAAAGCCTCCTGTTAAAAAGCCAGGGGACGGGAATATAAGGAGAACCTGGGAACCCGCCGGTATTCCGCGTTCCAAAGAGCCGGTAAAACATCAGGATACCGAATTCTCATACGACTCCGATTCAACTTTTGACTGGAATTCTTCTACTGAAAGAGAAAATGACAGGGGCCTTGATTCCGGATTGAGCTATGACTGGAGTGCATCGAAGGAAAAGGATACTGATTATAGAACCCTGGATCCTGCCTACGTCCCTAAAGACGTACCCGACGTTGACTATGATAAACTTTCCAATGTTAATGTTTCATCCTCTCTTCAGACAAGCTCAATACCTGCAGTCGAATCGATTAAGAGAGTCGATAACCGTCAGCTTGTTGCTATTAAAAATCTTTTTCGGCAGAAGGAAGGGCTGCAGGAACTGGTTCTTCTATCCGAAATAATGAATAAACCGAAAGCATACCGTAAATGGCAAAGAAATATACACTGAAAAGAGTCAATCAGCCGGGATCTGAAGCCTTAAAAGCAGATGAATCCCGGTTTTCTATAAACTATCAGAACCAATTAAATCCTTCCCAATACGAAGCTGTTTCGGCTGTTGAAGGGGTATACCTCATAATTGCCGGCGCCGGGAGCGGTAAAACAAGAACTCTTGTCTACAGGGTAGCCCGTCTTGTTGAGCTCGGATACGATCCCCAGTCTATTCTGCTCCTTACTTTTACACGAAAGGCTGCAAAGGAAATGCTTGACCGGGCGGCTATTCTTCTGGATAACAGATGTTCTAAAATCAATGGAGGGACATTTCATTCCTTTGCCAATCTTACTCTTAGAAAATATGCCAAGGCAGTAGGACTAGAAAATGGTTTCACAATTCTTGATCAGGGGGACAGCGAGGATGTAATAAATCTAATAAGAGCGCAGCTTAAGCTTGGCGAAAGCAAAAAACGTTTCCCTAATAAGCAGACTATCTTTAAAATTATAAGTCTTTCTGTTAATACGAATAAAACAATTGAAGAAGTACTCGCTGAAGAATATCCCCATTTTTCAGAGTATCTGGAGAAAATCAGCCAGATTAGCATCTTTTATTCAGAGTATAAAAAGAAGAACAGCCTGCTGGACTATGACGACCTTCTTGTATACCTTAAAAAATTTCTGTTTGACTTGTCCCCTGCCGCTAAAACTTTTCTCTCCGGCATAAATTTCATAATGGTAGATGAGTACCAGGATACCAATTACCTGCAGGCAGAAATTATAAGAGGCCTGGCGCAGCTTAGACAAAATATCATGGTAGTCGGGGACGATTCACAGTCAATATACTCTTTCAGGGGAGCCGATTTTAAAAACATAATGCGTTTTCCGAATCTCTTTCCGGGTACAAAAGTAATTACACTCGAAGAAAATTACCGCAGCACACAGGAAATTCTAAATTTCGCCAATTATATAATTGAGCATGCAATAGAAAAATTTCCTAAACACCTATTTACCAGGAAGACTGGAGGAGAGCTTCCGGCAATAATTTCGGCCGCAAATGAGAATATGCAGAGCCGGTTTATTGTAGAGAGGATTCTCGAACTCCGTGAGGAAGGGGTTCCGTTAAATGACATTTCTGTGCTTTTCCGCTCATCATTCTCTTCATTCGATTTGGAAATTGAGCTTAATAAGGCGAATATTCCATTTATTAAGTTTGGCGGAATGAAATTCATTGAGGCTGCTCACGTAAAGGATGTTCTTGCATTTCTTCGCATTGCTCAGAATCCAAGGGATTTTGTAAGCTGGTACCGGGTACTCCTGCTTCACGAAGGAATAGGGCCTAAGAAAGCTCAAATGATAATGGATGCAATTGCGGAATCTAAAATTACATTTACAGCTGCATCTGAGGCAGTTGTTCCTAAAGGGTATTCAGACAGCATATTCAATCTTTTTACTCTAATTCACAATATTCACACAGGCAACAAACTACCTGCCGAGAAAGCGGAAAAAGTACTTGAATATTATGACCCGATTTTCAAGGATAAATATGATGACTTTAATAAAAGGAAAAAAGATCTCGACATTTTTATCAACATTTCCGAGAATTATAAGAGTCTGGATAGTTTTCTTGCGGATATGGCTCTTGAACCCCCAAGCGATAGCGTAATAGACATTGAGAGTACGGAAAAGGAGAAGGAATACCTCACTCTGTCAACAATTCATTCGGCTAAGGGATTGGAATGGCATTCTGTATTTATTATCCACGCTGCTGATGGATTCTTCCCCTCAAGCCAGTCATTTGAAAGCCTTGATTCTCTTGAAGAGGAACGCAGGCTGATGTATGTTGCCTCTACAAGGGCAAAACAAAATCTTTATGTATCCTATCCGATGCATATTTTCGAAAGGCACAAGGGGGTTACTTTCGCAAAGCCCTCCCGCTTTATTGAGGGAGTATCTGAAGAACTTGCCGAAGAATGGCTTCTGGATGAGGAATTCTAACTCCCTAATTAGTATACATTATACCTTTTCCGGCAGGAAATATTAAGCCGGCCTGTTTATTTTTCTTCACTTGTATTTATAGACATATTCGTCTATTTTTGCACAATATCATATAAATTCGGAGAAATTTTGGACAATAAATTACTTGCTGAGATTGCAGTTGAATCGAAGAAAAAAGCTCTTCCTGTCTACTCAAATTTTCACGTCGGTGCCGCACTGTTAACAGAAGATGGAAAGGTTTATCAGGGGGCAAATATTGAGTCCTCTTCATACGGATTGACTGTATGCGCAGAACGGACTGCCCTTTTTACAGCACTTCTTGAAGGGGAAAGAAAGTTCAAATCGATAGCAATTGCAAGCGATGCAGAGCAGTTCTGCCCCCCCTGCGGTGCCTGCCGTCACGTATTGCACGATTTCTGCGGAAATGACCTTGAAGTGATTATGATAAATAAAAAAAACGAGCTTAAGAGTTTTAAACTGGGAGAATTAATTCCGTTTTCGTTCGGAGAGGAGTTTTTGAAGTAATGCACGAATATACCCCCCACTCTACTCCTGTAAATACAGGATGGATTGAAGTTATAGCCGGATGTATGTTCAGCGGCAAGACCGAAGAATTAATACGCCGTCTTAGAAGAGCTAAAATAGCCCGCCAAACAGTTAAAATATTTAAACCGAAAATTGATATCAGATACTCATCAAGCGATATAGTCTCCCATAGCGAGCAATCGCTTCCTTCAATAATGGTTGAAACGCCGTCGGAAATTCTTGAATTAGCTTCCGGAGCGCAGGTAATAGGCATAGACGAGGCTCAGTTCTTTACAAATGATCTTATAGATGTATGTAATAAGCTTGCAAATGAAGGGAAAAGGGTAATTGTAGCAGGCCTGGATCAGGATTACCGTGGAATTCCCTTTGAACCGATGCCTCAGCTATTAGCTATTGCTGAATATATTACCAAGACACTTGCAATTTGCGTTAATTGCGGTAACCCTGCCGATAAGACGCAAAGAAAAATAGTGTCAAATGAACGTGTCCTTGTAGGCGCAGCAGATAGTTACGAAGCCCGCTGCCGTAAATGTCATTATATTCCTGAAGAAAAATAAGGATCAGCATGGATTTTACCGTTTCTCTGCTTAGAGGATTGGGAGGTGTAATTCTTCTTTTGGGTATTGCATTCCTCTTTTCAAATAATAAAAAAAGGATTAATTGGCGGCTCGTAGCTACCGGTATCGGAATGCAGGTTATCTTTGCCATATTTATTTTACATAGCGAGACACTGAGAAGCTGGTTTGCCCCGCTCGGATGGCCTAAAGATGCTATCAACTGGCTCGGTTCTGCTATTGTAAGCCTTCTTAATTTTACTATGGAAGGGGCCCAGTTTGTTTTTGGAAATCTTGCTAAAGGAACCGGCCCCGACAGCCTTGGTTTCTTTTTCGCTTTTCAGGTGCTTCCTACTATTATTTTTGTTTCGTGCCTTACTTCCCTTTTATACTATCTGGGCATTTTACAACTTATTGTTAAAGGAATGGCCTGGGTTATGTCAAAACTTCTGGGTACAAGCGGCGCCGAGTCCCTTTCGAATACTGCCAATATTTTTGTCGGACAGACAGAGGCTCCTCTTTTAATCCGCCCTTATATCGAAACAATGACCAAATCGGAATTATATACGATAATGGTTGGCGGTATGGCGACAATTGCAGGCGGAGTGATGGCAAGCTACATACAGATGCTTGGTCAGACATACGCCGAAGTAATGAAGATTCCGGTTAATGAAGCGCAGGTAAAGTTTGCTGTTCAGCTGCTTGCTGCAAGCGTTATGGCAGCTCCGGCATCTCTTGCCATTTCAAAGGTCATTTTCCCCGAGACGGAAGAGCCTTTGACTAAAGGAGAAGTTAAACTTCACGTAGAAAAAAATGCATCCAATGTAATTGAAGCAGCTGCTACCGGTGCAGCAGACGGACTGCAGCTTTCTCTTAACGTTGCAGGAATGCTTCTTGCATTTATCGCCTTAATTGCTCTGGTTAATTATCTGTTCACCGGAATTGGGGATTTAATCGGAGTCAATAATTATTTAAGAACAACTTATGGCCAGCCTCTTTCAATGCAGCTCATTTTCGGAATGGTTCTTCAATACCTTGCATTCGGCATTGGAGTTCCCTGGAACGATGCATTCAATTTCGGAAGTCTGATTGGGACAAAGGTGGTTTTAAATGAATTTGTAGCATATCTTGACCTTACAAAAATAATTACGGCCGGGAATATGACGCCAAAAGGAATGATGATGGCAACATACGCACTATGCGGTTTTGCCAATTTCTCTTCTATTGCCATTCAGATTGGCGGAATTAGTCCGATGGCACCATCACGTAAAAAAGATATTGCCGCCCTTGGACTGAAGGCAGTCCTGGGAGGTACATTAGCAACATTAATGACAGCCACTCTGGCAGGGATATTAGTACAATGATTGATATAAATGAAAAATTCCGCAAGGTAGTTAAATCAATAAAGAATGACGCCCCTTTCATTCCCGAAATAGCAATTATTCTTGGCAGCGGCCTGGGGGATTTTGCCGAAAAAGTTGAAACTGTAAAATCCATTTCGACCACAACTCTTCCCGGCTATCCTGTTTCTACAATTGAAGGGCACAAAGGGTATATCCATTTTGCGACATACAAAGGAAAGAAGCTCCTTCTTTTTCAGGGAAGAATCCATTTTTATGAAGGGTATTCAATATCCGATTGTATAGTAACTGTTCATATAGCATACAAACTTGGATGCAAGAATATATTATTGACCAATGCCGCTGGAGGTGTAAATCCCGATTTCTCTGCAGGGGATTTAATGCTGTTGACATCCGTCAATTCAATGAGTCTGAAAAAGGAAATGATGGAATTGTTCGGAGTTATTTCGGTGGATCAGAAAAATGCATTCCGCAACTTCCCGTCTCCTCTTCTAAATAATAAAATAAAAGCGGCAGCCCTCGAAGAAAAAATCCTTTTAAGAGAAGGAGTATACTGGCTTTCAAAGGGTCCAATGTACGAGACTCCTGCAGAAGTTAAAATGGCTTCATTATTCGGAGCCGATGCAGTTGGAATGTCAACTGCTCACGAAGGGGTTTACGGAGCTTCAGTAGGTATGAATGTTGCCGGAATCTCCTGCATAACCAATATGGCCGCGGGAATTTCAGAGAATAAATTATCCCATTCGGAAGTAATGGAAACCGCCAACCGTGTAAAAAGCGATTTCGAAAGACTGATTAAAAGATTTATTGAGAACGTTTAGATTACTGAGTTAGAAGAATACCGGCAGATATAATTGCCGTTTCGCTCCTTAGCCTGTTCTCTGTAAGTCTGAGAAATTTTGCGTCTTTAAGCAAATAAAGTTCTCTTTCAGAGATTCCCCCTTCCGGTCCGAAAATAAAATAGGAATCCTTTTCCGAATTAAGGATGTCATCCACGTGAGTTGAGAATTTTTCATCCGCTTTCTGGTCCAGAAGAAACAGGGTGCTTTCATTGTTTGCGCTTTTTTTAATGAGAGCATCAATGCTTTCCTCAAAATGGAACTCTGGTAAAAAGGCGCGCAGTGATTGTTTCATGGCACCCATTCCCAATTTAATCCATTTATCAGTTTTGTCCCCTTTAGAGATTGTCCTGTCAGATTCAAACACAATAAAATTGGTAATGCCGAGTTCAACACATTTTTCAATGGCGAATTCAAAACGCTCCTTATTTTTCATACGCGGAATGCAGAACGTGATATTTGCAAAATCATTATGATATTTTGTTTCGGAAACAACCAAAAGTTCTATGGTATTTTTGTTTAATTCAGTAATCTCGGTCTTGTAAATAGTCCCTTTCCCGTCAGTGACAAAGATAAAATTCCCTTCGTCATGACGCATAACATGTCCTGCGTGATGCGCTTCATCCTCCGATAGAACAATCCTGTTCTCGCTTAAATAAAGTTCATCCGAAAAGTATAATTCAACTTCAGAAAGAAAAGCCTGATGCAATTAGCACCTCCCCGTTCATATTTTTATCAAATGCGTATTCAATTCTAAATCCATTATAGGGCAATAATAATACATTAATGCCAAATCCCCAACCGTATGTAAAGTTGGAATATGAAAAATCTGAATGACTGTCGAAAGCCGTCCCTGCATCGGCAAAGATGGTAAATTGTATTCCAATTCTTGCAGATGTTAGGCTTTCAGGCAGAAGAGGAAGTTTAAGCCTCATATCCCACTCCTTAATAATCGGGTAGCTCATTTCCATTGACGTGAGCATAAAAGTACGTCCGTTAAATTTTCTGCGCGAAGTCCCTCTTATGTAATCTTCATATCCAAGAAGAGAATAGTCATATAAGGGAACATTTTCGCCTATTGTAGTTTTGGTTCTGATTCTCCCTTTCCAGGTTAAATCATTTGTAATTCCGTAATATCCTCTTAAATCCGCGTCAAGGATATTATAATTAATCCCATTGATTCCGAATCCTTTATGATGGAAACGGAGGTTAAAAAAGGCTCCCTCTGCGGCATACTGCTTTAAGTCCCTGGAATCGTATAAGTAATCGAATCCCGCCATAGGAAAACGGTCTATTCTCTCATTCGATGCAGTTATGGTAGAGAATTTCTTATTTGGCGCTTCATAATACTCAAATCCAGCTATTCCTATCAATAGGTTAAACTGGTTAATTCTGTAATTGAGATATATTCTCGAAATTACTCCGTCATAGCTGTAGTCGCCGCCGTTTAATCTTAATCCTTCATCCGTCTTATTTTCAAAGGATGAGTAACTAAAAAGAAAGCCTATACCGAGACTTTTTGAATTAAAAAGGACAGGTATATTGTAAAGAATACTAAAAGAGGGATCATAACCGAATGCCAGATTTGTGCGGATGGTTTCATCCCTACCTCTGAAATTTTTGTATAGAAAATTTACTCCGTAGGTAGCCTTGGCAGATTCCTTATCCTTAAATCTCATAAACGGGATAGGATAAATATACCAGCTTTCTTCAACTCTTATACAGACAACATTTTTGGCGGCTGCAGTCTCAAGATTAATTCTTACATCATTAAACAGCCCCAGACTGAATACTCTTTCCCTGTTATATTCAAGAACGGATGCGGAGACAGAATCGCCTTTAGAAAAGGTAAGTTCCCTTGTAATAATATATTCTTCTGTAATATTATTCCCTTCAACTCTCACTGAATCTACCCTAAAAAATGGTTCTCCAATAGGACCGGTTTTGTAATTAACGGCCTGAGAATAGATAGCCAGAGGTAGAATGAATAGAATAAATACGAAGGTAAATCTTTTTGGAAGCATTTAATCAGGCTTTGCAATCTTGATGTAAAACGTAAATGCATTTATCCTGGACTATGCTTATACCCTGCTCAAAAGCGGATTCAACAGCTGCAGAGTTGCTAATTCCGAGCTGGAGCCACAAGCATTCAGGATTAATCTGCAATATATCTGGAATGAGTTGCGGAATATCCTCAGACCTCCTGAAAACATTCACAATGTCAATTTTGAACGGGATATCGGTTAACGACTTGTATACCGGGATTCCGGGTATAGAAGGGGCGGCCGGATTTACACCGACCACCCTGTAATTATTTTCAAGCAGATAATCTGCAATAATACGGCTTGTTTTTCCCGCTGTACCGGAAATTCCTACAACAGCTATTGTTTCAGCCCTCTTAAGCAGAGAACATATTTCCGCCCTGTTAAGCTCTTTCATAATTTAGTTTTCTTCATACTCCGATACAGGAGGACAGGTGCAAACAAGGTTTCTGTCCCCGTATGCATTATTAACTCTGCCGCAACCGGGCCAGAATTTATTATTGCGCACATAAGGAGCCGGATATGCAGCTTTCTCCCTGCTGTAGGAATGTTTCCAATCGTCCGCAACAACAACTTCGGCAGTATGAGGAGCATTCTTAAGTACGTTGTCTTCCTTGCCGGCTGTACCTTTTTCAATTTCCTCAATTTCCTTTCTTATTGCAATCATAGCATCGCAGAATTTCTCCAATTCGGCAAGTGCTTCGCTTTCCGTAGGTTCAACCATCAAAGTGCCCGGTACCGGGAACGATACAGTAGGAGCATGGTAACCGTAATCCATAAGGCGTTTTGCAATATCTTCAACTTCAATTCCGGCACTGGTCTTGAAATTTCTGCAATCGAAAATGAGTTCGTGGGCTACACACCCTTTTGTACCGGTATATAAGGGTTTATAATAGGATTCAAGCCTTGCTTTTAGGTAGTTCGCATTAAGAATGGCAAGTTTTGTCGCATAGGTTAAACCTTCGCTTCCCATCATTTTGATATATGCGTAGGAAATTACGAGAACGCTTGCACTGCCCCAGGGAGCAGCAGAAACTGCGGTAAATGCCTTATCTGTACCGTATTTAACAACAGTATGCCCGGGCAGATACGGGAGAAGTTCTTCAGTAACAGCAATTGGGCCCATACCGGGGCCGCCTCCGCCGTGCGGTATGGCAAATGTTTTATGTAGGTTAAGATGGCATACATCGGCACCAATTGTCTTGGGAGATGTTAAACCAACCTGAGCATTCATATTAGCGCCGTCCATATAAACCAGACCGCCGTTTTTATGTATGATATCACATATTTCCATAATGTCTTCTTCAAACACGCCGTGTGTTGAAGGGTATGTAACCATAAGAGAATGAAGTGTGTCTTTATATTGTTCAGCTTTGGCTTTAAGATCTGCGAGATCAATATTCCCTTTATCGTCGCATTTTGTAACGACTACTTTACCTCCAGCCATAACAGCACTGGCAGGATTTGTGCCGTGCGCCGAAGCCGGAATAAGAATTATATTTCTATGTGATTCTCCTTTTGCGTGATGATATGCACGAATAACCATTAATCCGGCATATTCCCCCTGTGCACCTGAATTGGGCTGGAAAGATACTTCGTCAAATCCTGTAACAGCGCAAAGCTGGTCTTCAAGTTCAGCAAACATCTGATGGTAACCTTCCGCCTGATCGAGTGGACAGAATGGATGGAGTTCCCCGAATTCAGGCCATGTAATTCCAAGCATTTCAGCTGCCGCGTTAAGTTTCATTGTACAGCTGCCGAGAGAAATCATTGACTGTGTAAGAGAGAGATCTTTTTTCTCAAGTGATTTAATATATCTCATCATCTCCGTTTCAGAGAAATAAGAATTGAAAACCGGGTGAGTTAAATATTTTGAAGTTCTTTTTAATGCATCCGGAATTGCTGCTGAGATTTTCTTTGAAGCGGCGTCAACATCATTAATTCCGAATTTTTTCCCTTTTACATCGGCAAATACGGAAATAAGATCTGCGACATCTTCGGATGTAAATGGTTCGGCAACAGACAAACCAACATAATTGTCTTCAAAATAACGCAGGTTAATTTCTTTGGCTATTGCAGCTTTTTTAATTTTTTCTTTTTCCTCTGCGGATGCAACGGCTATTTTCAGTGTGTCGAAATATGTTTTATTAACAATTGTAAAACCTGCTTCCTTAATTCCTGCTGCTGCAAGTCCCGTAAGAGCATGAACTCTTTCGGCAATGGCTTTAATACCTTCAGGACCATGATAAACAGCATACATTCCGGCCATAATTGCAAGAAGAACCTGAGCCGTACAAATATTGCTTGTAGCATGTTCTCTCTTGATATGCTGCTCGCGTGTCTGAAGAGCCATTCTAAGGGCTCTTTTATTCTGTGCGTCAATTGAAATACCAATAATTCTTCCCGGCATCTGTCTCTTGAATTCTTCTTTTGTCGCAAAATATGCGGCATGCGGGCCACCGTATCCCATCGGAACACCAAAACGCTGTGTTGAGCCAACTGCGATATCGGCTCCTAATTCCCCCGGAGATTTAATTAATGCCAGCGATAGGAAATCTGCTGCTACAGCCTTGAAAACTCCTTTTTCATCGGCTTCTTTGAACAATGCCGTATAATCAACTATCTCACCATTCTGGTCCGGATACTGAACTAAAATACCATAAATGTCGTCAGTCAGCTTAAGATCTTCAAGCTTACCCACGACGAGATTAATTCCGAGCGGATTGCTTCTTGTCTTAAGAACATCAATAGTCTGAGGGAAAACGTTATCGGCAACAAAAAAGGTTGAAGCAGATTTCTTAGCTGTTTTCCTGCAGTTATAAAGCATAATCATAGCTTCGGCCGCGGCAGTACCTTCATCAAGGAGCGATGCGTTTGCAACGGGCAGTCCCGTCAGGTCGCTTACCATTGTCTGGAAGTTAAGAAGTGCTTCTAAACGTCCCTGAGATATTTCCGCCTGATAAGGTGTATACTGTGTATACCAGCCGGGATTTTCCAGGATATTCCTCTGAATAACGGGAGGAAGAATAGTCGGATAGTATCCCATTCCTATGAATGAGCGGTAAATCTTATTTTTTGCGGCTAATTTTTTTAAATCTTTAAGAAAAACGTTTTCAGTAACGGGAGCATCAAGCTTCATCTTCTCTTTAAGTCTGATTTTAACGGGAACGGTATCGTTGATTAATGAATCGAGCGATTCCTTTCCAATCACTTTAAGCATCTTGCTTATTTCATCCGGCGTTGGTCCTACGTGCCTGTTAACGAACTGATCTTTTACTTCAAACATTTCTTTTCCCTGTATGCTTTATTTTTTTTGATTTATGTTATTTAATAAATAATCCGGTTTTTAAAGTCTTACTAATATACTCAAATAGTACATTTTTATGAAAAAAAACGGGTAATTGAATAAAATTTAATTATAAATTAACGTATAAGACACTGCAGCTTTTTAAGCACTGATTTTAATTTTAACCATTTCTAATATGTCTTTTATATTCTTTTTGGTACGGACTTCTATAGCTACCCCTTTACCTTCAACATATTTAACAGCATTCGACAAATCCGTTTTTATTCTTTCATCAACACCGCTGTTTAGTACCTGCTCTTCCCCTTTTTTGCCAAAAACAAATGAAATAAGAAAGTACTTTTTATATGGCGAAAAGAAGAATAGGTTTTTCTTTTTATAAATGAGTTTCATAGTCCAGCCTGACTTAGCCGAGTAGAATTTCCATTCCTCCGATACAACCCCAATCTCATTTTTTACAACATTTTTAAGTTCAACCCAGAGATCAAAAGATTTTCCCAAAGTCTCATTCAGCTTCAAATCATCCGGGATAATTGATTTATCGAGCAGGACTCCCATAAAGCCTCCGCATTTCAAATAAAATAATTGGATAAAATAAAATAATAAGGGAAGGTACAATTACCAAGAAAGAATTATTTTTTCTGTTTAAGATCTTCCAATGCATGCCTAGAAGCTTCCTGTTCGGCAGCCTTTTTACTGTTTCCTATCCCGGTCCCAAGAATTTCACCGTCTATTGAGACCTCAACTGTAAATTTTTTCTGGTGCTCAGGACCTTCAAGGTTAATAATTTTATAGGAAGGTTCAGGCAATTTACGGGCGTGAGCAAGTTCCAGAAGCTGTCCTTTGTAGTTTTTGTCCACCGTTGCTGTATCGTCCGAAAAACGGGGTTTCAGAATCCATTTGCCTATTATTTTTTCAGTTATTTTTAATCCCTGGTCAATATAAATAGCGCCTATAAGCGCTTCGAGTGCATCGGCAATAATTGTATTAATCCCTTCGGCAGAACCGTTTACAAATCTTTCGTTATATGAAACAAGTTCTATAAGCTTAATTCTCTCCGCAGCAATAACCAGGGCTTCCTTATTGACAAGCTGAGAACGGGTCTTGGTAAGAAATCCTTCGGAGGCAGTTGGATACTTTTTAAAAAGGTATTTTGCCACAACCATACCGAGTACTGAATCCCCCAGGAATTCGAGCCTTTCGTTGGACTTTTTAAAATAACCCGCTTTTTGCTCCGGAAATGATTTGTGTGTTAAGGCTTTAATGTAGTAGTGAGGGAGTCGGACTGTAATGTTGAATTTCTTTTCAATCAGCTTTATCTTCTCTAATTGTTCTTCATCAAGAAGATATGTAGAAGAGAAGTCTTTCTTCCGGAAGAAAGAAAGACTTCTCAATTTTTTGAAGAATTCTTCAAACAAGCATTAACCTTCGAATTTTTTAAAAACCAGTGACGCGTTATGACCGCCGAAACCGAAAGAATTGCTTAAAGCATATTTCAATTCTTTTTTAACGGCAGTTTTAGGTGTGTAGTTTAAGTCGCATTCAGGGCTCGGCTCGTCCAGGTTTATTGTAGGCGGAACAATACCTTCTTTAAGTGCAAATACAGAAACAACCGCTTCCATTGCACCTGCAGCGCCAAGTAAATGACCTGTCATCGATTTGGTTGAGCTGATATTAATTTTATAGGCATGTTCTCCGAAAACGGTTTTAATTGCCTTTGTTTCGTTCATATCATTAAGCTCTGTAGAAGTTCCGTGAGCATTGATATAATCTATCTGTTCCGGCTTAATACCTGCATCTCTTAGAGCTTCTCTCATGGAACGGGCAGCGCCTTCTCCCTCGGGAGCCGGGGCTGTTAAATGGAATGCGTCTCCTGAAAGGCCGATACCGACCATTTCACCGTAAATCTTGGCTCCCCTTGCAACAGCGTGTTCGTATTCTTCCAGTACAAGAGTAGCCGAACCTTCAGCCATTACAAAACCGTTTCTGTCTTTATCGAAAGGACGGCAGGCAATTTCCCACTTGTCATTCCACTCCGAAAGAGCCTGAGCGGCATTAAAACCGGCAACAGCCATCGGAGTAATAGATGCTTCAGAACCGCCGCAGAAAATAATGTCGGCACTTCCTCTCTGAACAAGCATAAAAGCATCAGCAAGAGCGTTAGCCGATGTGGCGCACGCGGAAGTTGTAGCATAGTTTGGACCCTTAAGGCCGTATCTAATTGAAATCTGGCCTGCAGCAATATCGGAAATCATCATCGGAACAAAGAAAGGAGTAACAGTCTTAGTGCCCCCTTCAAGGAACATTTTATGCTGTTTTTCAAATATTTCCATTCCGCCTATTCCGCTTCCGAATACAACGCCGATGCGTTCCGGATTCTGTTTTGTCAAATCGATTTTAGCATCTTCGAAAGCCATAACAGATGTAGCAACAGCGTACTGTGTAAAGGTATCCATTCTTTTTGCCGCTTTCTTATCCATAAAAAGAACGGGATCGAAATTCTTTATTTCATATGCAAACCTTGTTTTAAAATTAGCAGCATCGAACTTTGTAATTAGTCCTACACCGCTTTTCCCCTCTAGCAACGATTTCCAGAATTCATCAACGTTATTTCCAATTGGACTTAAAACACCAACACCGGTGATAACCACCCTTCTTTTATTCATCGTAAAATTCCTCTGAAAGTAAATGAAATAAAAAGGCCACGCATGAGCGCGGCCTTAAAAAAAATATTTATTACTTTTTAGCTTTTTCTTCAAGATATTTAACAGCGTCGCCTACTGTAGCTATTTTTTCGGCGTCTTCATCAGGAATGGAAATATCGAAAGCCTGTTCGAAACCCATTACTAATTCAACTATATCTAATGAATCAGCACCTAAATCGTTTGTGAAAGATGCTTCAGGTGTAATCTGTGATTCTTCTACACCTAATTTGTCAGCTACGATCTCTTTTACCTTAGCTTGAACGTCCATTGATTTTCTCCTTTTATTTTTTGGAATTTATTTATTAAAAAAAATTACATTACCATTCCGCCGTCGATATTAATAACCTGACCGGTTAAATAATCGGCAGCAGGACTGCATAAAAACGCTACGACTTTTGCAACGTCTTCCGGAGTTCCCATACGCCCCATAGGAACATTTTTCATTAATGCTTCTTTTTGAGCATCGGATAATTTATGGGTCATATCTGTTTCAATAAACCCGGGGGCAATTGCATTTACATTAATATTTCTTGAAGCTACTTCCTTGGCCATCGATTTAGTGAAACCGATAACGCCGGCTTTCGATGCGGCATAATTCGCCTGTCCCGCATTTCCTATAACGCCGACAACCGAAGCAACGTTAACAATTCTGCCGTAACGCTGCGAAATCATAGGTTTTAAGACAGCTTTGCTGTAATTGAATACACTTTTTAGATTAACATTTATAACTTTGTCAAAATCATCTTCGGTCATTCTAAGAAGGAGCTGGTCTTTAGTAATTCCCGCATTATTAACAAGAATATCAACCCCCCCCATTTTTTCAACGGCGAAATCTATTGTCGCCTGTGCATCGGCAAATGAAGAAGCGTCGGCTTTGAATGCGAACACTTTCAGGTCAGGATTGCTGAATTCCTTATGAAATTCGGCTGCGCATTCTTCGGGACTGTTATTGGCAAATACTATATCTGAAATAAGAAGTCCTCCGCAAACAGACGAAAGCTCTTTGGCAATGGCTTTGCCAATACCGCGGGAACCGCCTGTTACAATAGCTCTTTTATTTTGCACTTTCAACTCCAACTTGTTTTTGTAAATAAACTTTCCTGTACTCTTCCAATTCCTGAAAGCCTTCTTCCCCTAAAAGATGGAGAAGCTCATTTTTGCAGCATTCGAAAACGGTTGAAACCTGATTGGACACAACGCTGCAATAATGCATTCTTGCCAGGTGCTCATCGTCAACTGTAAGAGCCCCTTCAAAAATAACAAGCGGAAATAATATACAATATATCGGTTTATATTTCCACTTAAATTCCCCCTCTTCCATAGCAATTTTTTGAAGGGTACAGAACCCCTGTTTATCCAGAAAAACACATTTTCCATTGTGTACTTCTGTTCCAACTGCTATTCCAGAGGGAAAATCGTCATCTTCTTCCTGCTCCTCAAACCAGACATCCGGGTTCTTAGGCTGAGTCTCATCCATCGATTTGATGATTCTCTCCTTAATCCCCATAATATTCTCATATTCCTTAAG
Source organism: Bacteroidota bacterium (assembly GCA_023453125.1). Lineage (GTDB taxonomy): Bacteria > Bacteroidota > Ignavibacteria > Ignavibacteriales > Melioribacteraceae > JAEXUB01. The sequence continues at coordinate 8,152 of JAEXUB010000200.1, read as the reverse complement.
ATCGGTATAAACGCCGTAATAACAGCATTCTCCCGAACATATATGTATATCGCAGTGGTGAACGAATTTCTGTGTAAAGATCAGCGGGTCAATCCAGAGCCCATTAATCTGCTTTTCGAATTTTTTCTGCATTACAGATACCTTTCCAAGTCTGAATATTTGTCAATACCGCTTATTTTAACATCAGGATTTATTCTCTTTATAAGTCCCTGCAGTACTTTGCCTGGCCCGACTTCAACAAACTCATCGGCGCCGTCAGCAATCATATTTACTATAGTTTCTTCCCATCTTACAGGCATCGTAAGCTGATCGTCAAGGAGCTGTTTAATCTGTTCAGGTTCTGTAACCGGTTTTGCTGTAACATTTGCATAAACCGGAATCTTACCTGTATAAAAAGGTGTTTCGTCCAGTTTTGCCTTCAACGCGGTTCTGGCGCTTTCCATTAATGGAGAGTGGAACGCGCCGCTTACTACCAGTTCCTTAACGAGCTTAGCTCCTCCCTGTTTTGCCAGTTCCATTGCCGCCTTAACACCGCTAACAGAACCGGAAATTACAACCTGCCCGGGTGAGTTAAAATTAGCGCACTGGACAATTCCCTGTTCTGAGGCTTTTAGGCATACTTCTACTAATTTATTTCCTTCCATTCCAACAACTGCAGCCATAGTGCCCGGCTGTTCAATTCCGCTTTTAAGCATAGCCATACCGCGGGTTCTGACCAATTTAACGGCATCGTAAAACTGAACCGCGCCTGCACAAACAAGAGCCGAATATTCTCCCAGGGAATGCCCGGCGGCCATAGCAGGATTGATATTCCTGATAAGGGATGCAATTATAACGCTATGGAGAAAAATGGAAGGCTGGGTTATGTCGGTCTGTTTAAGAGAATCTTCTGGACCGTTAAACATAATATTGGATAGATTAACTCCTGCCGCTTCTTCGGCGGTTTTAACCATTTCTTTGGCTTCAACCGAATTTTCAAAAAGGTCTTTTGCCATCCCTACATATTGGGATCCCTGTCCCGGAAATACAAACGCTATTTTACCCATATTAGTCGATGCTCCACTTAATTAACATTGAACCCCAGGTAAAACCTGCTCCGAATGCGGCCAATATAATATTATCCCCTTTTTTAATTTTTCCCGCTCTGTAATATTCGGTAATGCAAAGAGGAATAGTGGCAGTTGTTGTATTGCCGTATTTATCTATGTTAATTGTAACTTTATCTTTTGTAATGCCCATTCTTTCGGCAGTGGCGTCAATAATTCTTAAGTTAGCCTGATGCGGAATCAGGTAAGCTACATCTTCCGCTTTTAAATTATGTTTCTGCATCATTTCATAGGATACGTCGGCCATTCCTTTAACTGCAACCTTAAAAACAGCCTTACCATCCTGATAGATGTAGTGCCATTTTTTATCGACAGTTTCGTGCGTAGCCGGATTAAGACTTCCGCCCCCTTTCATATTAAGGGCATCTTTACCGCTGCCGTCTATATGAAGAATCGAATCTATAATGCCGTATTCAGAATCTACTGAAGGCTCAAGCAATACAGCAGCAGATGCATCTCCGAAAAGGATACAATTATTCCTTTCGGTATAATCAGTAATTGAAGTCATCTTATCGGAACCGATTACAAGAACTTTCTTATAACGGCCGCTTTCAATAAATGAAGCACCTGTCTGAAGAGCAAATAGAAATCCCGAGCAGGCAGCAATAAGATCAAATCCCCAGGCGTTATTTGCGCCGATATTTTTCTGTACCAGGCAGGCAGTGGATGGAAACATCATATCAGGAGTAACTGTAGCGAGGACAATAATATCAATTTCCTCAGGCTTAACATTAGTAGTTTTAAACAGGTCTTCGCACGCTTTGGTAGCCATATCGCTAGTGGCTCCGTTTTCCATCATTCTTCTTTCTTTAATGCCGGTACGTGTCATAATCCATTCATCAGTAGTATCAACAATCGACTCGAAATACTTATTATCGAGGACTTTTTCCGGTACATACATTCCTACCGCAGTAATAGCGGCATTGATTTTTTTACTGTTTTCCATAATTGCTCAGTTCTTCCTCAAATTTCTGAATAAGATTTAATTCGTGCATCCTTTTTGCAGCATAGATCATATTTTTAATGGCAAGCGGAGAGCTTGAACCGTGCCCGATAATTGTAACTGCATTAACACCAAGCAATGGAACTCCGCCGTGCGTCTGATAATCCATATCTTTAAGTGCTACTTTAAGCACGCCTTTAACAACCAGAGCCTTCAATTTGTTTACAAAACCAAGAGATGCGTAATTTTTTACCGTGGTTTTAAGGAATGATAAAACACTTTCGCCGAATTTAAGAATAATATTTCCTACAAAGCCGTCGCAGACCACTATATCGGCATTTCCGTTAAGTATATCCCGCCCTTCTACATTGCCAATATAATTCAGGTTGGCTCCTTTTAGAAGTGCCTGTGTGGCAAAAACCAGCTCGTTCCCCTTTTTGTCTTCTTCGCCTACGCTTAAAAGTCCAACCCTTGGATTTTTTACCCCATTAATCTCCCTGGAATAAATAGAACCGAGAATTGCATATTCAAGAAGGTGATTCGGCTTACTGTCCACACTCGCCCCCACATCGTAAACAGAACATTTAGTGCCTGCCGAGGTAGGAAAATCTGCTCCTATTGCCGGGCGGCTGACTCCTTTGATTCTTCCGATTAGAAGAGTAGCAGCAGCCATAACAGCGCCTGTATTGCCGGCACTTACAAAACAATCTGCTTTTTTATCCTTTGCAAGCTGAGCACAGATAACAAGAGAAGAATTTTTCTTTGTTTTAAGAGCTACTGTTGGAACATCATGCATGGTTATAACTTCATCTGCATTGATGATATCTTCCTTAGGGAAAGAAAGGTTTTCATCCTTCAGGACCTTAAGAATTTCCGTCTCTTTGCCTACAAGAAGAATTTTAAGAGAGGGAAATTCATTAATAGCCTGCACTGCAGCAATCACTTCGTTGCGCGGGGCAAAGTCGCCCCCCATCGCATCGAGTGCAATTGTGCAGTTGAAACCTGTAATTTTATTATTCATTACGAATTAGTGGAATTAAGCCTCTGGCACAAACATTGAGCGGCTTGCATAATAACCGCAATTAGGGCAAGCTCTGTGGCTCAGTTTCATTTCACCGCAGTTTGAGCAGGCTGTTAAGGTTGGTGCAACAGCTTTATAGTGTGTCCTTCTCTTATCACGTCTGCTTTTTGACATTTTACGTTTCGGATTTGGCATATAATTACCTATATATATTATTTAATTCAGATTATCCTTTAATTTTTTCAAAGGCTCCCAAATATCATTTATCACTTCCTTTTTACATTTGCATTTCTTTTTATTGAGATTAACGCCGCAGGAAGGACAAAGCCCTTTGCAGTCTTCGCTGCAGAGGTTTTTCATTGGAAGGGAAATTTCAAAATATTCCTTCAAATCCTCCGAAATATCTATTTTGTCTATATCCGGAGTAAGGTATTTTACATTTGAATCTTCCGATTCCACCTTATGGGAGCTGAATATATAAACCAGTTGGAATTTAGTCTCCAGAAGGGCTTCATTATCGGTATTGCACCGGTCGCAAAGGAATTTATATTTTGCTTTCGCATCGGCATCCAAAACAATCTGATGCGCCGACTTGTCCAGTTTTATATTTGCAGAGACAGTACCGACAAAAATGTCTTCTAATTCTAAATCTTCAACAGATTTATCAAAATCAAAACAATGAACGCCATTTGAAAGATTAGTTATCTTAATCATCATTTTTCAAATACTCAAAAATTGAGTCCATAAATATAAAGACATAATAGGTGATAATCAAGAAATTTTAGCCCCCCCTTTCCAATCTGTAATTCTATTGATTTACAGGGTTTGCGAACAATAGTTCAAAATACTTATTAACATTTGACCAAAAAGATTGTTAATTTACTATAATAAATAGATATGTCTATACAAGCATCCATATTAGCGGCTATACTGCCGGTAGCGGTTTATCTCTTTTTCCTCTGGAGAGCCGACCGTTTCGAAAAAGAGTCTTTTCCCGACCTTCTTCTCCATTTCTTCTGGGGGGCATTGGGGGCTGTTGTCCTGAGCCTTCTGGCTGGAAAGGCATATTCCTACTTTCTCGAATTTTTGATTCCCAGGGGAAATAAACTCTTTTTTATTGAATCTGTTTATATGGCCCCTCTCTTTGAAGAGCTTAGCAAGGCCGCATTTTTGATTTATACCGTCAGGTCTAAAAAAATAGACAATGTAACAGACGGACTGATCTATGGGGCTTCAATAGGACTCGGTTTCGGGATGGTTGAAAATTTCTTTTATTTCCTTCTTTATGATTCTGCCGTATGGGACTGGATAAGTGTAGTGCTTCTGCGTTCCTTCTTTTCTGCCGTTATGCATACTGTAGCCTCTGCCGCGGTTGGCGCACTGGTGGCTAAAGCCATTTTTAACCCTTCAAGAAAGAGCGTTTTTTTCTTTTTCGGCGGGCTCATCCTTGCCTCCTTTATCCATTTCATATGGAATCTAAGCATCAGTTTTGAATACAGCTATTATCTAGGCATTCTTTTTATGCTAATCCTTACAGTTCTGTTTGTGGTTTATTTCAGAAAGCAGATTGCCGAAGAGAGAAAAACAATTCTTACTGAACTGCAGGAGGAATGCGAAGAAGGACTAATCCCCTACCACCACCTACCAATTCTCTCATCGGGGCTTAAGGATAAGAAAGGGTGGGTTAAAGAGGAGATACGGACCAATTATACCGAAACGGCTATTAAACTGGCTTATAGGAAAAAACAGCTTAAAAATTCGGGCAATAAATCTCCTTTCTACCAAAAGGAAGTGGCTTACTATAAATCAAAACTAATGGAACTATCTACACAATTTGAGAACTGAATGAAAGCAGGAATTTTCGGCGGCACTTTCGATCCAATTCATATCGGGCATCTTATAACCGCCCAGTCAGTCCTTATTGAACGGGGGCTCGACCTTATAATCTTTATGCCCTGCTATATATCCCCGCATAAAACGGGAAAAAACTCGGCACCCCCTGAACACAGGCTTAATATGGTTAAACTGGCAATTGAGGGAAAAGAAAAATTCATCTGCTCTTCCTATGAAATTGAGAAGGAAGAAGTTTCCTTTACCATTGATACCATAAACCATCTTAAAAAAGAATACGGCCATCTCGAACTTATAATAGGTTACGACAGCCTGCTCAATTTTGAATCCTGGAAAGAACCGGAGAAAATTGTGGAACTTGTGAAACTTGTGGTTATGAAAAGAAGTTCTTTAGATAACAGAAGCAATAAATTCTTTAAAGATGCCCTTTTTGTAGATACTCCTATTGTAGATATCTCATCTACGGAGATCAGGGAGAAGAGAAGGAATAACCTTCCAATTGATTTTCTTGTCACTGAAAAAGTTTTGAAATATATTACAGAACACGACCTATACAAATAATGGAAAAATAATGGATATCATTTCCCTTTCAGAAAAAGTATTTAAGAATGAAAAGCGTTTCGTTAGCCGCGCAATAACCAAGATAGAATCTGAGAACGTTGAATCGGAAGAATTACTTAGTTTACTTCACAAAAGGACAGGCAAAGCATACAGAATAGGTATAACCGGCCCTCCCGGGGCGGGAAAATCTACCCTTACTAACCAGCTTACAAAGCATTTCAGAAAACTTGGTAAACTTGTTGGCATAATAGCGGTTGACCCGACAAGTCCTTTTACAGGCGGCGCTCTCCTTGGAGACAGAGTAAGGATGAGCGATATAGGGAACGACGAAGGGGTTTTTATAAGAAGCATGGCAACAAGAGGAAGCCTGGGGGGATTGAGTAAAAAAACAATTGACGCGGCCGATGTTTTGGATGCCGCCGGTTATGATTTAATTATTTTTGAAACCGTGGGCGTTGGACAGAGCGAGCTTGACATTGTTAAAGCTGCCGATACAACTATTGTGGTTATTGTACCGGAATCGGGAGACGCCATTCAGGCTATGAAAGCAGGACTGATGGAAATTGCCGATATGTTTGTGGTTAATAAAAGCGACCGCCCCGGTGCTGATAATGCCATTACTTCCTTAAATACAATTCTTATGATGAAAGACCATACAGCCGAAAGCTGGCTTCCAAGTATTACAAAAGCCATTGCATCGGAAAATACCGGCATTCCAGAAATTGTAAATGAAATTGAAAGACATAAAGCCTATTTGGAAAAAACTAATTCTCTCCTCAAAAAGAGAGAAGACAATTCAAAGTCGAGAATTAAGGAAATTGTTCACGATATTATTACGAGAGAACTATGGAACGGCAAAAGAGAAACTGAATTGGAAGAATCTGTAAGCGACGTTGTTTCAGGCAACCTTTCCCCTTATAATCTGGCAAATAAGATAATCAACAATTTCAAGAGTAATCTATGAAAGAGGTTCTTTATGACCAGCTCGACGGGCTATTACTTTCAGCTTACCGAAAACCGGGAGGCTATACGCAGTACAATTAAAGAGTTTACACAAAAGGAAATAAAACCTTTTGTGATGGAGCTTGATGAAAAGCAGGAATTCCCTGCTGCAATTCTTCAAAAACTTGGGGAACTGGGATTTATGGGAATCCTCGTTCCCGAAGAGAACGGGGGCTCCGGCCTGGGCTATGTTGAATACGCCCTTATTATTGAAGAAATCGCAAAAGTTGACCCCTCTATTGCCCTTTCTGTTGCCGCTCATAACGGACTTTGCACAAACCATATAAATCTTTTCGCTGATACCCGGCTAAAGAATAAATACCTGGCCGATCTTGCCGGCGGAATAAAGATTGGTGCCTGGGGTTTAACCGAGCCCGGCGCCGGGAGCGATTCTGCCAGCCTTTCAACTCAGGCTGCTAAAGAGGGAGACTATTACATTCTTAACGGTACAAAGAATTTTATTACTCACGGAAAAAGCGGGCAGACAGCGGTGGTAATGGCAGTTACCGATAAATCTAAAGGGAAAGATGGAATTTCGGCCTTCGTTCTTGAAAAAGGAATGGAGGGCTTTTCTGCAGGCAAAAAAGAAAATAAACTTGGTATGAGAGCCAGCGAAACCACCCAGCTGATTTTCGAAAACTGCCGCGTTCCTTCTGAAAATCTGATTGGAAAAGAGGGGGACGGATTTAATCAGGCAATGAAGATTCTTGAAGGGGGCAGAATTTCTATTGCTGCACTTTCGGTTGGACTTGCAGAAGGATGCCTCAATGCTGCAATTGAGTATTCCAAAGAAAGAAAACAATTCAATAAATCTCTCTCGGAATTCCAGGCTATTCAATTCAAAATTGCCGAAATGGCATCAGAAATAGAAGCCGCTAAACTGATGACTTATAAAGCCGCAGTTATGAAAGACGAAGGGAAACCGGTTAAAAAAGAGGCCGCTATGGCAAAACTCTATGCCAGTGAAGTAGCAACCAGGGCAGCCAACGAAGCCGTTCAGATCTTTGGGGGCTACGGATACACAAAAGATTACCCTGTTGAAAAATTCTACAGGGATGTAAAACTCCTTACAATTGGAGAAGGAACATCGGAAGTGCAAAGAATTGTCTTAGCCAAAACACTAATTAAAGAAGACTAGCTTATGAAGCCAATAGGGAGTGAAATAAATAACCGGGATCTTTTCAGCAAGAGAGAAAAATACCAGTTAAATCTAATTGAAAGCCTTTCTGCTCTTCACAATGAAATTAAACTCGGCGGCGGAACAAAGCTGATTGAGGCACAGCATTCAAAAGGAAAGCTTACCGCCAGAGAAAGGATCCGGCTTTTAATAGATAAGGATAGTACCTTCATTGAAATTAATTCATTCGCGGCTTTCGGTATGTATGAAGAATATGGAGGCGCCCCTTCAGCGGGAACTGTATTTGGAATCGGCAAAGTGAATGGAAAGGATTTCCTGATTGTAGCAAATGACGCTACTGTTAAAGCCGGCGCCTGGTTTCCTATTACAGCCAAGAAAAATCTAAGGGCGCAGGAAATTGCAATTGAAAACAGACTGCCGGTAATTTACCTTGTAGACAGCGCTGGAGTCTTTCTCCCCCTCCAGGATGAAATCTTCCCCGACAAAGAGCATTTTGGAAGAATCTTCAGGAATAACGCCGTAATGTCCGG
>JAEXUB010000129.1 GCA_023453125.1 Bacteroidota bacterium | reverse complement strand
CCCGCATCTATCATTTTAAAAGTAGATATATAAACGAATCCCGCCGGAAGGAGCATTATTGAAAACATCAGAGCTTTCCAGTTATGCTTATTCCCGGGCTGTATCTTCTGCAGAAGAAAAAATGAAGCCAGTGAGACGGAGAAATTGAATGTCATTATATAGACAAAAACCAGTATGGGATTATTAATCTGGTAAAAAGAAGAAATGAATTCTGTCAACTGATTAATAAACATCAGAGAACCGAGGGAAATAGCATTCAAAACCTTCTTTCTCTCCTTGTAAAAAAGGAGGAAATTAAATACTATGCAAAGCGCAATGCATGCGGTAAAAAGAGCCGGAATACCATATAAATCACCCATAAAATACCGTGTATTTTAAATTTTAATTATGAAAGATAAGAAAAAAAACAGACTTATAAATCGGACCCCGGATCAAAAGAATTTTAATCCGGGAATATCAATTATGAAGGGAGTTTTCCGAATAATTTAAGCACCCATTTATGAAGGTTATGCGGAAATTTGTCCGCTTCGGAAAACATCAGAATGCACATATCATTTATTACGGATATTCCCTTATCCTGGCAGAATTGAATAGCCTCAACAGACTGTGCCCCCTGCTGAATCCAAATCTTCCCCACGCCGCTTGCGTGAGCCTCTTTAACTGCCTGCAGACTCTCCTGCGGCCTTATATTAATAATTGCCGCATCAACTTTTTCGGGAAGGGACTTGAAATCGGGATAGAAATTATCCCCTTTCATCTGACTGGCATTTCTGTTAATGCCGTATACCCTTTTCCCTTTTTTCCGCAATTCGGCAAAAATGACGTTGCCGAACTTCTTCTGCGACCGGGAGACCCCTACAACAGCGAAGCTTTCCGAAGATAAAAATTCATCAATTTCTTTTTGAGTATTCATTTAATCACCATTAAATAGTTTAACATTTCTTTCCGGTATCCAGCCTGAAACTCCCTGGGGATTAACACCCCAAATCCAACCCCCTTCTTTTTTCACCCCTTCAATTATTTCTCCGGCTCTGGCACTAAGTTCTGAAGCATTATAATTATCTAAAACCACTCCGTCATTATCGCTGATATTCAATATTCGTTCAAGTACCCATCCCCCCTTTCCGCTGCTGTTTTCGCACCAGATCCATCCGGGCCACTCAGGGTCTTCAGTAAATCGCCTGCCGGTTTTTACAACTTCCCCCGCTTTTAGCTTAAGCGGTTCCTCATACTGCGAGGAATAATCCTCAATTACCAGAAATTTTGCATTCATATTAAAACTGTTCAAACAGAGCACAATGCGCCCCGGCCGGGTCTTTTATTACACAGTATTTCCCCTGTCCTTCAATAGTTTTAGGACCGGCAATAACCGATCCGCCAAGCCGAAGACATTCAGAGATTGAAAAATCCAGATTCTCTACATAAATGTAAATAAGCCATTGGGACGGTAGTGATTCGTTTGTTCCTTTTGCATGGCAGATACCGGTAATTCCATCTTCGGATTCGGGAGGCGTCATTACATAATCGCTGTAATCCCCCATATTAAAGTCCTGCGATTTCCAGCCGATTACGCTGCCGTAAAAATCTTTTATCTTTTCGGCATCGGGAACACTAAGGTCTATCCACCCTATAGTACCTACAGGCTTTTTTTCCATCTTGTCACTCCTTTCCCTTTTCCGCCGCAATGCGGATTAAATTAAATACTTCTGTGCGTACCGTCGCAGAATGGTTTATTCTTTGAATGTTTGCATCCGCACCAAGCAACCTGTTTCTCTTCTGTTATTTCAACGGCAACCGGCTTGAATTCTGTAGTCTTATGGGATCCGTTGCAGAACGGCTGGTTTGACGATAGACCGCAGGAACACCAGTAATATTTTCCCGGTTTAACTGTCTCTACAAAAGGAGCTTTTTGAGGTACGTTCGGCTCACCCATTTTAACCTCCTAATTAGTTGATTCATTTATTGAAATCAGTTCAATCACCATTCCGTTCCAGGCGTGGGTGCTTTGAATATCCTTTCTTTCCTGGAAACGGATGATAACTCTCTTGCCGTCAACTCTGAATGAAACCGGAATTTCAAGCGGTTCATATTTTGTTCCGTCATCCCCCACTATGCCGTAGAACCCGTTCCCTTCCCTAATCAGCCTTACAGTGCCGGTGGCATAATACTCTTCAATAGTCTCTGTAGCACAGGCGGAAATAATGAACACAAATAATAAAAGGGCAATATTCTTTTTCATAATAACCTGAACTGCTTAATTGGACAATATCAGAAGGGCGGCAATGCCGCCCTGTCAATTTATAATTTAAATCATTTTCTCCGGACGAACAACTTCGTCGAATTTCTCCGGTGTAAGGAGACCTAACTCAACTACTGCCTCCTTAAGAGTTTTATTCTCCTTGTGCGCCTTTTTGGCTACTTTTGCCGCATTATCATATCCGATTACCGGATTGAGTGATGTAACGAGCATAAGGGAATTTTGAAGATGCTTTTTAATATTTGCTTCATTTGCGGTAATGCCTTCAACGCAATGCTCGCTGAAGCTTTCGCATGCGTCGGCAATTAGTTTAATAGACTGAAGTACATTAAATGCAATTACCGGCATAAAGACGTTAAGTTCAAAGTTGCCGCTTGCGCCGGCAAAGTTTATTGTAACGTCATTGCCAAAAACCTGTGCGCAAACCATTGTCATAGCTTCGCTCTGTGTTGGATTTACCTTGCCCGGCATAATTGAGCTTCCCGGTTCGTTTTCCGGAAGTGATATTTCACCAATACCGCAGCGGGGCCCCGATCCGAGCCAGCGGATATCATTTGAAATCTTTAGCAGCGATGCAGCCAGGGTTTTCAATACGCCGCTCATTTCAACAAGCGCATCTTTGCCTGCCATTGCTTCAAACTTGTTCGGAGCTGTCCTGAAAGGCTTTCCGGTGATTTCAGAAATTTTCTGGGCGACATTAACTGCATAATCTTTATGGGCATTGAGGCCTGTTCCAACGGCTGTACCGCCGAGAGGAATTTCGTATAATCTCTTCAACGCGTCATTAATTCTGTCCAGTCCGTTTGTAAGCTGCTGGGCATATCCGCTGAATTCGTGACCGAGAGTAAGCGGGGTAGCATCCATCAGATGGGTGCGCCCTATCTTGATAATATCTTTATACTCTTTTGCCTTTGCATCCAATGAATCTCTCAGCCTTGTAATCATCGGAATAAGCCTGCGGTGGATCTCTTCAACGGCAGCAACGTGAATAGATGTCGGGAATGCGTCGTTTGTTGACTGGGCCTTATTAACATCGTCATTCGGATGGATCGGTTTTTTGCTTCCCATAACGCCCCCAGCCATTTCAATGGCGCGGTTCGAGATTACTTCATTGGCGTTCATATTGGTCTGGGTACCGCTTCCGGTCTGCCAAACAACAAGCGGAAAGTGGTCATTCAATTTACCGTCAATAACTTCCTGAACGGCAGGCAGAATAAGATCCAGTTTTTCTTTTGGAAGTACACCCAGTTCGTTATTGGTATTTGCTGCGGCTTTTTTAACAATTCCGAGCGCCCGAATGAGTTCTGCGGGAAATCTTTCTCCGCCGATTTTAAAGTTCATCAATGATCTGGCAGTCTGCGCGCCGTAATATCTGTCAACAGGGACTTTTACCTCACCCATGGTATCCGTTTCGATTCTGAATTCCATAACACACTCCTTGAGTTTTAATGAAATATTGATTGCCTAACAAAACAGAACGCCGGTAACAGAAAACGAATATATCGGTTATTTTATTTCGAGCCTTCTTGCGCCAATATACCGGGGAGTCCAATATTTCTCATCCAACGAAGAAACCATAACGCCTTTCTTTCGGCTGGCGTGCATAAACTTATTATCGCCTATGTAAATTCCAACGTGGCTTGGTGCAGATCTTCTGCGTGTCTTAAAGAATACCAAATCACCGAAATCAAGTTCCTCATCCTTCGATATCTTTTCGCCAATCTGAAACTGTTCTCTTGTGCTTCTGGGAATCTGTAGCTCAATTGATTGCTGATATACTTTCTGGGTGAATGCGGAACAGTCTATTCCTTTCTCGGTTGTTCCGCCGTATTTGTAGGGAGTGTTTAGAAGGCCGACAGCTTCGGAAAGAATTCTTTCGCTTACTGTAGAAGAAATTCCGCTGCCGGTTATTTTAAGCAGATTGTTGTAAACTTCACTTTTGTTGCTGAAACTCTTTAAAGTCTCAACACCGTCAAATTCTTCATCTTCATCCTCGAGGAGAAAATCGCTTTCGCTGTCCAGTTCATCCCCCGAAGTAACAGTCATAAGCTTTTTCTTCGTGGAATCCGGAATAGCAGCTCCGGTACGGCTTGCTGCTCCTTTATGATTGAAGCGGTTGAATGCGTTGGTAGCCGCGCATCCTACAAAAAGGATTACTACGCTTAATGCCATTATTGTCAGTCTGAATAAACTCACTACTCTCTTCCTTATTTTAGCCTAAATATGAACGAAGATTTTTGCTTCGGGAAGCGTGTCTTAACCTTCTTATTGCTTTTTCTTTAATCTGCCTTACGCGTTCGCGGGTAAGATTGAACATCTCGCCTATTTCTTCAAGGGTTAAGGCGTGGTCTCTGTTTATTCCGAAATATAATTTTAAAACTTCGGTTTCCCTTTCGTTTAACGTTGAAAGCACTCTTTCAATTTCGCTTCTGAGCGATTCGCTCATAAGCATTGAATCGGGAGCCGGCTGGTCTTCATTTTCAATTACATCTAGAAGCCTGTTTTCCTCTCCCGATGTGAAAGGGGCATCTATGGATACGTGGCGTCCGGAAATCTTAAGATGATCCGAGACTTCGGAGACATCCATTTCAAGTTCATTTGCCAGTTCACTTGCGCTCGGTTCGCGCTCAAATTCCTGTTCAAGGCTGCTGTAAGCCTTTCCAATTTTATTAAGTGCTCCTACTCTGTTAAGAGGGAGTCTTACAATTCTGCTTTGCTCTGCCAATGCCTGCAGTATAGACTGCCTAATCCACCATACCGCATACGAAATAAACTTAAATCCTCTTGTTTCGTCGAATCTCTTTGCAGCTTTAATTAAGCCGAGATTTCCTTCATTTATCAGATCCCCCAGAGTAAGCCCCTGGTTCTGATACTGCTTAGCAACGCTTACAACAAATCTCAGATTTGCCTTAACAAGTTTTTCGAGAGCAAGATTGTCGTTTTTCTTAATCCTGATGGCGAGGTCAATCTCCTCTTCCGGAGCAAGAAGTTCAACCTTGCCTATTTCCTGAAGGTATTTATCGAGAGACTGGCTTTCTCTATTGGTAAACTGTTTCTGAATCTTCAAACTGCATTCTCCTAATTAAGAGACAGAATAGAGTGAATCAACAATTCCTACAATTGAAGCATCAACCGGAGCCATATCTACATCAAGAGGAATAACGGCTTCGCAGGATGTAACATAATAAACAATTTCTCCCGGCCCCGCGCCTACAGTATCGAGAGCCACCAGAGGTTCTCCCGAAGACTTTAGCTCGGCATTTACGGGCTGAACAAACTGCATTTTATATCCGGTAACGGCATCATACTTTCTGGTCGCCCAGATTGTTCCTATTACCCTTCCGAGATACATTTATTCAGCGTGTCCGGCTAATTGTTCTTTAATGGAAATATCAAGTTTATCAACAATTGCCATAATAACCGCGTCAACCGGTTTATTGCGGGTAAAAGTCGTCTGCCGCGCGCTGCTTCCCTGCGCAACAAGAACAACCTCTCCTACACCGGCGCCAACGGAATCTACGGCAACCACAAAATTATCTTTTGGTTCATAATCGAGGTCAAGCTGTCTTACAATTAAAAACTTTGCTCCTACCAGGAACTCGTCTTTTCTTGTTGACCAAACAGTGCCAATAACACGGCCGAGAATCAATTAAACCTCAAATTTATCTGAGTAAATCGTATTGTTTTATTTATTAAGACAGATCAGTAACAGTGCTGCCCTCACTATTAAACACTCATTCAAAAAATTAAAGAAGGCATATCCCGATTTCAAACCTACAATTTTTGCACGATTCAATCAAACCGAAATTCCTCAATATTTATTAATTGTTTTTGCATTAAAAATTTCGGGTTCGTACTATTTTCTCCCCTCTTTTAAGCCAGAAAACCGGTTCCCGCAAGGGTATTATTAACATTAAAAAAATGACACGCAGTCTGGGCAACATCGGCAAATGTTTCTCTTGTACCCAGGTTCCGCCCGGTTAATTCTTTGCCGTAAAATAAAAGGGGTACATATTCCCTGCTGTGGTCTGTACTTGTTGTTGTAGGGTCGTTCCCGTGATCGGATGTTATAACAAGCCTGTCTGTTTCATCCATGGCGTTAAGAATTTCCGGCAGGCGGGCATCAAACTCCATAAGCGCTTTATGGTATCCTTCAGGATCGAGGCGGTGCCCGTAGTAAACATCAAAATCCACCAGGTTGGCAAATATTAAAGAGGAGCCGGTTGATTTAACTGTTTTGATTATCGCATCTATTCCTTCGGAATTTGATTTGGTGTGGAGCTTGTATTGTATTCCCCTGTAATTAAACAGGTCATTAATCTTTCCTATTCCGTATGTTTTAATCCCGTCCGATGTAAATAAATCCAGAATGGTATCTCCGAACGGGTCAACTGAGAAATCTTTTCTGTTTGTTGTTCTTGTAAAAGAACCAGGCTGGCCTACAAAAGGACGTGCAATAATTCTGCCCACTGCATCTTTGCCTGTCATTACTTTATGCCGCGCAGCCCTGCATATCTCATAAAGCCGTTCAAGAGGTATAACTTCTTCGTGAGCGGCAATCTGAAAAACTGAATCCCCCGAAGTATATACTATCGGGAATCCGGTTTTAACGTGTTCTTCTCCGAGTTCTTTTATTATCTCGGTCCCAGAGGCGGGCTTATTTCCAAGTATGCCTTCAACCTTAGCTTCGGCAAGAAACCTGTCAATAAGCTCTTTAGGAAAACCTTTGGGATACAATGGAAATTCCTGGTCAACAATAACGCCTCCAATTTCCCAGTGCCCCGAAGTTGAATCTTTCCCTTTAGACTGCTCATTCATTTTGCCGAATGAGGCCATAGGATTTCCTGTTTCCTTGACTCCTTTAATAGGAATGATATTCCCGAGCCCCATTTTTTCAAGATTAGGCAGGTTGAGCCCGCCAAGTTTATTTCCCATATTTGCAAGTGTATTGGAGCCGGAATCGTTATATTGAGAGGCATCGGGCAATTCGCCAACACCTACTCCGTCGAGTACAAGTATTATAAAATTTTTCAATTTGTCACTGTCAGTTTAAACTTTTAACGGAATTACCCCCTTTTTCGAGGGCTTTTTTAAGGGCCAGTTCGGCGTTATAAATAATATCTTTAACATCCGACTTGTTGTATGTGGAAGCTACGCCGATTGACACGGTAAACGTAGTCTGTTTTGTTAATACGGCAATAGGTTTGCGGGCAATTTTAATTCTGAGCTTCTCGGCCCAGAGAAATACATCTTTTGCGGTTGAATTGAAGAAATATACTCCGAATACTCTATCATCAAGACGTCCCAGAATATTAAGCGGAGTCATTTCATCCGAAATCAGCTTTGCCACGGCCTTAAGCACTTTTGGGAAGGGGTCTCCTTCAAACAGTGAGTCCTGCTCAAGAAAATCATCAAGCTGAACAAGGGCAATTGCCCCCTGAACGTTCAATTCTTTTGCCTTAAATAAATCTGATGAAACCCGATCGCAGAATGAATCGTAATTGAGCAGCTTAGTATCAACATCAACAGAAAGAAGGCTGCGGAGAACCGATGTGCTTGAATAGGAGTAAAGGATAAAGGAAAATATTTTTGTGGCATTTTTAAGAAATGCTATATCGGCATTATTATATGTATTCTTTTTAAGACTTTCAAAACAGAGCACGCCGTAATTCTGGGCGTCGTAAATTAGAGGAATTGCCGCAAATGAACCGTCGAAACTGACATCCTCATTCTTAGTAAACCGTTTAAAATCCGAGGAGGAAGTGTCGTCAATCTTTACCGGTATACCGCTTAAGATTGTCTTGCCTACAAGAGTTCCGCTTAAATCAATTTCGAGGTTCTCCCCCGCATATTTAAGGGATGTTTTATTTATTATTTTTGCTGTTTTAAACTTTTGTTCGCCGGGATAAAAATAAACGAATGTAAATGCATCCCAGTGTATTAAGGAAGTGACTGCCTGTTCAATAGAAGAAATAAGGTCCAGCTCCGACAAAAACTTTTTATCGCCGCTTAAAATGTTCAGGAGTATTTTAAGCCTCTGATCAGCCTGCGACTCCGCGAATCTCTCTTCGAACAAAGTAATTAAAATTGAGATTACGCGGACAAACCTTCCAAGAGAATAAACGGTTTCAATTCCGAAGGCGTCATTCATCTTTGAATCGAGTGCAAGAATTCCCGCTATGTTTTTCTTGTAGAACAAAGGAACGCCTACAAAACTCTTTATCCCCTGCAGCGAGCTGTAATATCTTATATTTTCGGCCTCTGCATTCGGGTTTATGCTGCTGAGCAGTTCCGGCTCTTCCCGGTTAATAATTTTTCCCAGTATATCATCTTCAAGATCGAATTTCTGCTCGCTGATTGCCGATGAACTTGAAACAAATTTTTCAAGTGTAAGCCTGTTCTTATTTTTGTTGTACCAGAAGAAGACCGCCGTATGAGCCATAAAGGCATCCTTTGCTACATTGAGCACTTTCTCGAGAACAAATGAGAACTGCTCATCGTGGTTCAAATCCTTAGGAAGCTCTTCGTGGGCTATTGTATCGTATGTTTTCTTAAAGTCGGGCGGTTTATAAATATCCTTCTGCCCGTGATGAATGGAAGGTTTATATGTATCCTGGGTAATTACTTCTATATTCTTATTATTCGAAATAATTTTGAATCCTTCATCCGATTCCGGTTCATATTCTGCAGGAGCAGGTTCATAATAAGAGGCAGGCTGTTCCGGTATATCTGCTTCAATTGTTTCTTCCTTAAACCCGTCGGACCGTACCGAGTCCCTTAAAAAGATTATGAAGGCGGCGTAGATAACAAGAATGGCTGCAGTTATGGCGCGCAGAATTACATCATCGGCTAAAAAGAGAATCGCAATCAGAACAGGTATTAACAAAAATGTTAATATCCTCTTCCTATTTTTTGATGATAATCCCATCGCCATCCGGAAGGTGATGAAAAACTATTACGTAATTAAGTTAAATATAGGTTTAATTATACTAAAACTTTATTAAAAATTCACTCACTAATTGCGTTAATAATCAATTTTGTGAGCTCTTTTTTCCCGATTCCGGACACAGCCGAAAATGCGAACAGATTCCGGTTTAACTCAAGTCCCCCCAGAACCCCGGTTATGGCTTTTTTTGATTTGGCAATCTCGGACTGCTTAAGCTTGTCAATCTTGTTCATTACAACGGTTAGGGGGAGTTCCAGCCCTTCAAGATACTCATTAAGCATTATATCGAGACTGGAAGGCTCGTGGCGGCTGTCTACCAGGTGGAGCGCCAGTTTTATATTCCTTCCAATCTTAAAGTAATCGTCTATAAGTTTCTGCCAGGCGTCTCTTTCGGTCTTTGAGACTTTTGCATAGCCGAAACCGGGCAGGTCTACAAAGAAAAACTTGTTATCAATCAGGTAATAATTAATAGAGCGGGTTTTGCCCGGCTGGGAGCTGGTCTTGGCAGTTTTAGATGAAAGCAGGCAATTAATAAAAGAGGATTTTCCCACATTTGAACGGCCGCATAATACAATCTCGGGCAGATTCGATTTGGGCAAATCCGCAATTTTATAAACGGCCTTATGGAATTGAATTTGTTTCATATAAATAAAAAAAGAGTAACCTCTGAATGGTTACTCTTTTTAATAAAATCAAAACGTACTTTATTACTTATCTTTTTTTTCTTCTTTAGTTTCTTCAACAACAACCGCATCTTCAACTTTTGCTTCGGCAGCAGGAGCAGCTTCGGCTTTTTTCTTAGGAGATGCTTTCTTTTTGGCAACCAGATCGTTGAAGTCAACTAATTCAAGAATAGCCATTTCAGCGGCGTCACCTCTGCGGTGTCCGAGTTTAACTATTCTTGTATAACCGCCCGGTCTATCGCCGATTTTCTTAACGATTTCGGTAAATAATTCTTTAACCAGAGCCTTATCGTGGATGTCTTCGGCAACCAAACGGCGTGTATGTACGGAATCAACTTTCGCTTTTGTAATAATCGGCTCAACAAACATTCTGGTTTCTTTAGCCTTAGCGACAGTAGTTTTAATTTTTTTATAGCGCAGTAAAGCCGTACCGAGCGCTCTTAAAGTTGCAAGGCGGTGGCTTGCTGTTCTCTTTAATTTTCTTCCTTTTACATTATGTCTCATTATTCTACCTTTTTCAAAAAACTTCTAGTTGTTTTCTTTTTGATCTTTGAAATATTTATCAACATCCATACCGAATTCGAGATTGTACTGGTCTACAATGTCTGACAATTCAGCTAAAGATTTTCTTCCGAAATTTCTGAATTTAAGCAATTCGCTTTCGTCTTTGCGCACCAGTTCTCCTAGAGTTTTAATATTGGCGGCTTTAAGACAGTTGTGCGAACGGACGCTTAATTCCAGATCGTCGATTCCTGTAGAGAGAATTTTTCTCATTCTTTCCAGTTCGGCATCTTTTTCGTTTTCAACTTTTTCTTCTTCGGGTTCGGTTTCGAAATTGATGAAGAGGTTTACATGGTCTTTAAGAATCTTTGCAGAGTTCGAAAGAGCCTCTTCGGGAGTAATAGAACCGTCTGTTGTTACTTCCAGTGTAAGTTTTTCGTAATCGTTTCTTTCGGCAATACGAACGTTTTCAATATCGTATTTAACATTTACAATTGGAGTATAAATTGAATCTATAAGGATCATACCGATAGTCTGATCCTGAATTTTCTGCTCATTAGCAGGTACAAATCCCTTACCTACGCCGAAACGGAATTCCATATTCAGTTTTGCATTGGCATTAAGGGTAGCGATATGCTGTTCCGGATTAAGAATTTCAATATCCGGGCAGGCTGCCTGTAAATCAGCAGCTGTAAAATCCTTCGGCCCTGTTAAGGAAACTTCCAGAGAAGTTGTCTTTTTGTTAATGAGTCTCATTCTAACTTTTTTGATGTTAAGAATGAGGTCGGTAACATCTTCAATAACGCCAGGCACAACTGTAAATTCATGAAGAATGCCTTCAATTCTGATGGCATTAAAAGCGGCGCCTGTTAAAGAAGAAAGAAGAACTCTTCTAAGGGAATTGCCTAAGGTAACACCGAAGCCTCTTTCCAAAGGCTGAATGGAAAATTTTCCGTAAGTTGAAGACTTAGCGGAATCATCAAGTATTACACCTTCCGGCATCTTGATAAAAGGATAGCTCATATAAATCCTCTTAAATTAAACTTAAATATTATTTTGAATACAACTCTACAATCAACTGCTCGTTAGCGTTCAACGGAATATCTTCTCTTTCAGGAACCTGAAGGAATGTACCGGAGAGTGCTGCTTTATCAACTGACAACCAATTATAAACGCTGTCTTTTGTTCTGCGGAGCGAATTGTGAATCGCATCAAGTTTTTTACTTTTTTCTCTTACTGTAACTACGTCACCGGGTCTTAAGATATATGAAGGTATATCTACAATTCCGCCGTTTACGAGGAAATGTCTGTGTAATACCAATTGTCTTGCCGACTTGCGTGAAGGAGCAAATCCTAATCTATAAACCACGTTATCCAATCTTCTTTCGAGAAGCTTAATAAGGTTAGAGCCTGTAATGCCTTTCTGACGGGCAGCTTCCTCAAAATAGTTATGGAACTGTGTTTCAATCAAACCGTAAATTCTTTTAACTTTCTGTTTTTCTCTCAACTGCACGCCGTATTCAGAAAATTTGGTTCTGCGCGAAAGACCGTGCTGGCCTGGAGCGTAGTTTTTCTGTTCGAGCGGGCATTTTTCCGAAAGGCATTTGTTGCCTTTAAGGAATAATTTGGTTTTTTCTCTTCTGCAAAGTTTGCAGCTTGGTCCGGTATATCTAGCCATCTAAATTCTCCCTAATTAAACTCTTCTGCGTTTTGGCGGTCTGCAGCCGTTGTGTGGAATTGGAGTTGTATCCTTAATGGAAATAATCTGCAACCCCGCTGTATTTAATGCTCTAATAGCAGCTTCTCTACCTGAACCGGGACCTTTAACAAAAACATCTACTCTTCTCAGTCCAAGATCGTATGCTTCTTTAGCTGCGGCTTCGGCAGTAACCTGAGCAGCAAAAGGAGTATTTTTTCTGGAACCTTTAAAATTGTTTTTACCAGCCGACGACCAGGAAATTGTATTCCCGTAAATATCGGTTAAAGTTACAATAACATTATTGAAAGAAGCCTTTACGTGTGCAACGCCAACCGCATCCACGTGTACTTTTTTTCTTGTCTTTTTAACGACCTTTGCCAAATTACAACTCCATTATTAATAATTTCTAACTATTTCTTAGCCGGAGTTTTCTTCTTACCGGCAACTGTTCTGCGTTTTCCTTTACGTGTTCTTGAATTGGTCCTTGTTCTTTGTCCTCTTACAGGTAAACCGCGGCGATGACGAAGCCCTCTATAGGAACCAATATCCATTAATCTTTTTATATTCTGTTGAACTTCGCTTCTAAGAGCGCCTTCAACCTTAAAATCAGAAGTCATTATCGCTCTGATTTTAGCAATTTCTTCTTCAGTTAATTCGCCTACTTTTTTATCAGGGTTTACATCTGCTTTTTTCAGAATTTCAATTGCAGAGTGCTGGCCAATCCCGAAAATATAGGTAAGCCCGACATAAGCTTTTTTTTGTTTTGGTAAATCGATACCTGCGATACGAGCCAAATCAATAACCTCCTATTTATTATCCTTGACGCTGTTTATGTTTTGGATTTTTACAAATCACTTTTACAACGCCTTTTCTTTTAATTATTTTGCAGTGTTCGCAAATCTTTTTTACAGATGCTCTGACTTTCATCTATTCCTCTATTATTTATATCTGTAAGTAATTCTACCTTTATTTAAGTCGTAAGGAGAAAGTTCGATAGAGACTTTATCTCCAACCAGAATTTTTATAAAGTGCATTCTCATTTTGCCGGAAATATGGGCCAAAATCTCGTGACCGTTATCCAGTTTAACCTTAAAATGCGCATTTGGCAATGTATCGGTTACAACTCCGTCTACTTTTATTGGACCCTGTTTCGACATATATTAACAAACCGTTAAAATTTCTGCTTTTCCGTCAATTAGTGCTATTGTATGTTCAAAATGCGCACTTGGCTGGCCGTCTCTTGTAATTACCGTCCATCCGTCGCGCGCAACTTTAACTTCGTAACTTCCCATATTTATCATGGGTTCAATCGCCAAAGTCATGCCGTTCTTAAGAACCGGCCCCTGATCCCTTCTACCGAAATTCGGAATACTGGGGTCTTCGTGCAGTTTCTTTCCCACTCCGTGCCCGCAAAGGTCCCTTACAACACCGTACCCGTGCGCTTCGCAGTGAGATTGAACCGCATAGGAAATATTTCCCAACCTGTTCCCTTCTACGGCTTCTTTAATCCCCAAATATAAGGATTCTTCCGTAATTTTCATCAGGTTTGCCTTCGATTCCGAAATATTTCCTACGGCAACTGTTAAAGCAGCGTCCCCGAAATATCCGTTTTTCTTAACCCCTACGTCGATGGAGATTATCTCTCCTTCTTTTAGGGCTCTTTCACCGGGAATTCCGTGAACCACTTCATCATCAACTGAAGAACAAATTGTGCCTGGAAAACTGAATGATCCTGCCTGCGAATATCCCTTAAAGGCAGGTATTCCATTATTGCTCCGAATATAGTCTTCCGCAATTTTGTCAAGTTCCAGAGTAGTAATGCCCGGTTTTACAGCTCGCTTAACAAGCTGTAGAGTCTCGGCCACTATCTGGCAGCTCTCTCTTATTAAATCTATCTCTTTTTTTGATTTAATTAAGATCACTTTTTCAAAGAATTTATTGTCTGCGTCCTTTAAGCTTGCCCGATTTCATAAAACCGTCATAATGGCGCATTAAAAGATGCGATTCGATCTGCTGTAATGTATCGAGCGCAACGCCAACCATAATAAGCAAGCTTGTACCGCCGAAAAACGCCGCAAACGAGGGATCAACTCCTAAAGCTCTTTCTGCAAATAAAGGCAGAATAGCAATTACCGCAAGGAAGATTGAACCGGGCAGCGTTATTTTAGTTAAAATATTATCTATAAACTCAGAGGTCTGTTTACCTGGGCGAATACCCGGGATAAATCCTCCCTGTTTTTTCATGTTTTCAGCAACGTCCTGAGGATTGAAAGCAATAGCTGTATAGAAATAGGTGAAAAATACTATAAGCAAAGCCTCAATAACTGCATAAGGAACGGTTCTTGGAGCAAACCAGTTCTGCGCTAGATTTGTAACGAACTGGTTATTATGGAAAAACTGTGCAATTGTGCTAGGAATCATAACAATTGACTGAGCAAAAATTATAGGCATAACGCCGGCTGTATTAACTCTTAATGGAATATACTGTGTAACGCCGCCGTATACTTTGCGTCCAACAACTCTTTTTGCGTACTGAACCGGAATTCTTCTTGTACCCTGGGTAACAAGAACAACACCTGCAATAATGAGCAGCATAACTGCAACCACAACTATTTCAAGAACTACGTTAGGGCCGCGTTCAATTTCGCGCAGAATTGCATATGGAAGACGGTCAATAATTCCGATAAAGATTATAAGGGAAATACCGTTGCCTAATCCTTTTTCGGTAATCTGCTCGCCCATCCACATAAGGAACATTGTACCTGCTGTGAGAACGAGAGTAGATGTTAAAAGGAAAAAGACGCCGGAATGAACAACAGCAGGAACTCCGTTAAATGTCTGGCTTGCAAATCTTGTAGAAAAAGCAAAACCCTGAATTAAACAGAGAAAAACGGTACCGTAACGGGTAAGCTGGTTAATTTTCTTTCTTCCCTCTTCCCCTTCTCTCTGAAGTTTCTGGAAATAGGGAATAACGGCACCTGCCAGCTGCAATACGATAGATGCACTGATATAAGGCATAATTCCGAGGCCGAAAATTGCAGCCTGTCCGAGAGCTCCTCCAACAAAGAAATCGTACAATCCAAGCAGGGAATTGCTTGAATCGCCCGAATTGAGGATGCCCTGAACAACCTGAGCATTTATACCGGGAATTGTTATGTGAGCGCCTATTCTCACAATCACCAACAGCACCAGAGTATATATAATTCTCTGTCTGAGTTCGTGAATTTTAAAAATATTTCTGAAGGTTTCTTGTACTGTCGCCATTAGGATTTAATCTCTTTAGTAGTTCCGCCAACATTTTCTATTTTTTGTTTTGCAGATTCGCTGAAAGCGTGAGCTTCAATCTGGAGTTTGGCAGTAATTTCACCAACGCCGAGAATTTTGTAAGGAGCTGCGGCTTTAGCAATAACTTTATTTTTAAATAAAACAGCTGCGTTAATTACACCGTCAGTAACTTTTTTGTCGTCAACCAGTTTCTGTAACTTGGCAACGTTAATAACCTGATAATAAACTTTGAATGGGCTTGTGAAGCCGCGTTTAGGAATCCGTCTCTGTAAAGGCATCTGACCGCCTTCGAACCAGGCTCTGAATTTAGCGCCGGAACGTGAACGCTGTCCGTTTTCACCGCGTGTTGCTGTACCGCCGTGCTGCGAACCTTCGCCGCGACCAACTCTTTTTCTCTTCTTAACTGCGCCTTCAGCGTGTTTTAAATTACTTAGAATATCCATTTATTTCCTCTTATTCTTCAACTTCTTCAACTTTAACTAGGTGCGATACTTTTCTGATCATGCCTCTAATCTGAGGAGTATCGTTGTGCAATTTGCTGTAATTCGGTCTTCCCAAACCGAGAGCAGCTATTGTAAGCTTCTGCGGTTCCGGCCTGTCTATAATACTTTTTACCTGAGTAACTTTTAATTTCTTTGCCATTTAAATCCTCAATTAGCAATATTGAATAATTCTTTAACAGTCATTCCTCTTCTGCGTGCCATTGTATATGCGTCTGTAAGAGACATAAGGGCATTCATGGTAGCTTTAACCTGGTTGTGAGGATTGCTTGATCCGAGCGATTTTGTAAGGATATCCTGAACGCCGGCAGCTTCGAGAACCGCGCGTACACCGCCGCCTGCAATCAAACCGGTACCCGGTGAAGCAGGTTTAAGAAGCACTTTGCCTGCGCCGAATTTACCAATGATTTCGTGCGGAACTGTTCCTTTATTAACATAAACTTTATATACGTTTTTCTTTGCGTCGTCAATTCCCTTTGAAATAGCGTCGGTAACTTCGTTCGCTTTACCAAGTCCTATGCCCACGTGACCGTTTCCGTCGCCTACAACTACAATCGCGTTAAAGCTGAAACGGCGTCCGCCTTTAACTACTTTAGCAACACGATTAATATGAACGATCTTTTCTTTTAGATTCTCTAATCCTGATACTTTTTTGGGCTTCAATTTTTACTCCGTTCTTTTCAAAATTATTTACTTAAACTTTACAACCTTCTGCTGCCGGAGGAGGATTCGAACCTCCACATACGGCTCCAAAGGCCGCTGTCCTGCCATTAGACGATCCGGCAAGGATTAAAATTTCAATCCGCCTTCGCGAGCGCCTTCGGCGACAGCTCTTACTCTGCCGTGGTACTGGTATCCGCCTCTGTCAAAGACTGCGGTAGTAAAACCTTTTTCCACAGCAAGCTTTGCGAGCAGTTTGCCAACCATTTTGGCTTTTTCCGTCTTGGTTTTCACTGTTTTCAGTTCTTCAGCAATTTCTTTTGAAAGTGAAGAAGCCGAAGCCAATGTTGCATTCTTGCTGTCATCTATAAGCTGAGCATAAATTTCGGTATTGCTTCTGAAGATAGATATTCTGGGACGTTCAGATGTACCCGAAATTTTCTTTCTTACTCTAACCTGTTTACGGATTCTCTTTTCTGTATCTTTCTTAAACATTTTACAAAATTCTCCTAACCTTATTTGCCTGCTGTTTTACCGGCTTTACGTTTAATAATTTCGGTGCTGTATTTAATACCTTTTCCTTTGTAAGGTTCAGGTTTCTTGAATGATCTTAGCTTAGCGGCTACAAGGCCTACTAATTCTTTGTCGCAGCCTGTAATTTTTATCTGAGTCTGTGTCGGGGCTTCGAGTTTAATTTCTGCCGGAGGCATAAAATAAATCGGATGTGAATAGCCAAGGTTGAAAAGAAGGTTGGCGCCTTTGGCTTCAACTCTGTAACCAACGCCTATAATATCCAGCACTTTGCTGTAACCTTCGCTTACACCGGTAACCATATTCTGTATAAGAGCTCTGGTTAATCCGTGAAGAGCCTTGTTTTCTCTTGTATCATCGGGTCTGATAACAGTAAGTTCTTCGCCGCTGATTTCAACTTTCATGTTCGAATGGAAGATGCGTTCCAATTCGCCCAGTTTACCTTTAACTTTTATTGTATTTCCTGAAAGGGTTACTGTTACCCCTTTAATATTTACCGGTTTTTTACCTATTCTAGACACTTATATTCCTCGCAATTTTTACCAAATATAGCAGACTATTTCGCCGCCCACAGATTGAAGTTTGGCTTGTTTATCTGTTAATAATCCTTTTGAAGTAGATATTATAGAAACCCCAAGGCCTCCCAATACTTTCGGAATCTCGTCTTTGCCTGTATATTTCCTTAAGCCCGGAGTGCTTATTCTGCGCATGCCTGTAATTGAGGATTCCCCATTAATGTACTGAAGATGAATTCGGATTACATTCTGTTTATTGTCTTCAATAACGTTAAAATCTTTAATGAATTTATTGTCTTTTAAAATCTGCGATAACTGAACCTTCATATTCGATGCGGGGATATCAACAAATTTTTTACGTGCGCCAACAGCGTTTCTAACTCTGGTTAAAAAATCGGCAATCGGATCGTTAACTGGCATTTATCTTTCTCCTTGTTTTACCAACTTGCTTTTTTAATTCCCGGGATTTCGCCTTTGAGAGCCATTTCTCTGAAGACTAATCTTGATATCCCGAATTTTCTATAATAGCCTCTCGGCCTTCCGCTAATTAAACAGCGGTTATGAGCTCTGATAGGCATTGAGTTGCGCGGAAGCGCCTGCAATGCATCATAATCCCCTTTTTCTTTCAATTCTTTCCTTAAAGCAGCGTATTTTTCGGCCATCTTTCTCTTTTTTGTTTCACGCGCTAATAAACTTTTACGTGCCATAAAATTCCTTCTTAATTATTTTCTTTCTTTCTAAATGGTACACCGAATAATGTAAGCAGCTCGTAAGCTTCTTTATCGGTCTTAGCTGTAGTAACAAAAGTTATATCCATACCAAGAACTTTTGTCACCTTGTCTACATTTATTTCGGGGAATATAATCTGTTCTTTTATGCCTAAAGTATAATTGCCTCTTCCGTCAAATGACTTGTCGGATATTCCGCGGAAGTCGCGTACTCGCGGCAGTGCAATTGAAACCAGTCTGTCAAGAAATTCATACATTGTAGCCTGGCGTAAAGTTACCTTGGCGCCGATTTTCATACCTTCGCGCAGCTTGAAGTTAGAAATCGATTTTCTGGCGATTGTAACAACGGCTTTCTGGCCTGTAATTGTTTCAAGATCTTTAACTGCTTCTTCAAGAATTTTAGAATCCTGAACTGCAGCGCCAAGCCCCATATTAACAACAATCTTATCGAGTTTAGGAATCTGCATAACGCTCTTGTATCCGAATTTTTCTTTCAGCTTTGGAGCGATATCCTCTTTATATTTTACAGAAAGTCTGGCGACAATCTTTTCTTTAACTTCCGGTGTAGTTTCTTTAACAGCTTCAGGAGCTTTAGCCTGTTTCTTTTCCGGTTTTTTTTCTGTTTTTTCTTTAGCCATGATTAAATTCAAACCTCAAAATTTTATGACAGCATTTCGCCGCTTTTTACGGAAATCCTGGCATGTTTTTTCTTGCCAGTTTTATCATCTATTACAATTTTAGCGCCAATGCGTGTGGTTTCACCTGATTTCGGGTCGAGAATCATAACGTTCGAAGCATTGATGGGCGCTTCCTTTTCAACAATGCCTCCCTGCGGATTTTTCTGATTAGCCTTAGTGTGTCTCTTTCTTAAATTAACTCCTTCAACAATAACTCTGTTTTCTTTAGGGAATACTTTAAGAACTTTGCCGGTCTTGCCTTTGGAGTTTCCGCTGATAACCTTTACATTATCGTTCTTTTTAATCTTCATTACACTAATCCTTATTATATAACCTCTGGTGCGAGGGAAATTATTTTCATAAACTTTTTGTCTCTAAGTTCTCTTGCAACCGGTCCGAAAATACGTGTTCCTTTCGGTTCACCCTGTGCGTTTAGCAGAACTGCGGCATTCTCGTCAAAACGGATGTACGATCCGTCGGTACGGCGGACTTCTTTTTTAGTCCTTACTATAACCGCTTTAGAAACTTCCCCTTTCTTAACGTTTCCGCCGGGAATAGCGGTTTTGACGCTAACCACAATTATATCGCCGAGGCTGGCGTATCTTCTGTTGCTGCCTCCGAGAACGCGGATGCATCTTACTTTCTTCGCGCCCGAATTATCGGCAACAACTAAATTGGTTTCTTCTTGTATCATTTCAAACTTCTCCTTATCGACCCGGTATTATTTTGCTTTTTCAACTATTTCAACTAAACGCCATTTTTTATCTTTGCTCAACGGCCTGGTTTCCATAATTTTAACAACATCGCCGATTCCGCACTCGTTATTCTCGTCGTGAGCCATCAGTTTGGTGGTTTTCTTGAAATATTTTTTATAGATTGGATGAGCAACACGTCTTTCAATAGCAACAATAATGCTTTTATCCATTTTATTGCTGACTACAACACCCACTTTTGTCTTTCTGAGATTTCTAGTTTCCATCTAACTCAGTTACTCCTTATTTTCCTAAACTCTTTTTTTCATCCATACTTCTCTGGGCAAGTACGGTTTTCATTTTTGCTATATCGCGGCGGATATTTTTAAGCTTAGCAGTGTTGGTCAAATTTTTCAATTCGTGCTGGAAGCGTAAGTCCACCAGTTCTTTTTCGTCTTCAATAATGCGTTTCTGAATTTCTTCAGATTTCATTTCTTTTATTTCAAAAATTTTCATCGCTCTTCACCTTTATTTAGATTCTTCGTAATCGGGTCTGGTTACCATTTTGGTCTTTATCGGAAGCTTGTGCGATGCAATAGCAAGCGCCTCAGAGGCAACTTCTTTTGTAACGCCGGCAACTTCGAACAATACACGGCCCGGTTTAACAACGGCAACCCAAAATTCAGGCGCGCCTTTACCTTTACCCATACGTGTTTCGAGAGGTTTTTTGGAAACAGGCTTATCGGGGAAGATTCTGATCCACACTTTACCGTCGCGTTTCATTTTTCTTGAAATGGCAACACGGCATGCCTCAATCTGGCGGCTTGTAATCCATGCTGGTTCAAGAGCTTTAAGCCCGAAATCGCCGAAGCTTACTAATGCTCCGCGTGTTGCTTTACCGGCTCTTCTACCGCGCTGCGCTTTTCTATATTTTACTCTTTTCGGCATTAACATTGGAAATACTCCTCAAACTC
Source organism: Bacteroidota bacterium (assembly GCA_023453125.1). Taxonomy (GTDB): domain Bacteria; phylum Bacteroidota; class Ignavibacteria; order Ignavibacteriales; family Melioribacteraceae; genus JAEXUB01. The sequence continues at coordinate 29,667 of JAEXUB010000129.1, read as the reverse complement.
TTTATTCGGATGATCTTTTACCTAAAATTTCGCCACGGCAAATCCAAACTTTTATACCTATTGAACCGTATATTGTCTGTGCGGTTGCGGTAGCATAATCTATGTCTGCTCTTATTGTGTGCAGCGGAATTCTTCCTTCCTTGTACTGTTCGGTACGCGCCATTTCGGCACCGCCCAAACGGCCTGCGCACATAACTCTTATACCTTCAGCCCCCATTCTCATGGCCGACGTAATTGAGCCTTTCATTGCGCGTCTGAAAGATATTCTTCCTTCAAGCTGGCTGGCAATGTTTTCGGCAACAAGGAAAGCATTCAACTCGGGTCTCTTTACTTCTGTAATCTGGATCTTTACCTCTTTATCGGTAATCTGCTTTAATTCCTGCTCAAGCTGTGCAATTTCTTTGCCGCTCTTACCGATAACAACACCCGGTCTTGAAGTATGAATTGTCAAAATTATATTCTTTGAAGTTCTGTCGATAATTATAGAAGCGATTCCTGCTTTCTGGAGTCTCTTACGGATGTAGCCTCTAATTTTTTTATCTTCAAGCAGTTTAGCAGCGTAGCTTTTGCTTTCGAACCAGTTGGAATCCCAACCGCGGATAATACCAACTCTTAAACCTATTGGATGTGTCTTCTGACCCAATCATTCCTCCTAATTAACTTTTTACTGCAACCACAATGGTCACATGATTTGATCTTTTTCTCATTCTATACGCTCTTCCCATTGGCGCCGGAAGAATTCTCTTCTGGCTTGGTCCCTGATTAACGAATGCCTCTTTGACGTATAAGTGGGAAGTTTCGTGTTTGGCGCTTTCATCTTTATTAAAAAGATTAGAAACAGCGCTTCTTAAAACTTTTTCAGCATCTTTAGCCGGATGTTTCGGGTGGAAATGCAATATTTCAATTGCCTTATCTACCGACAATCCTCTTATCAAATCAATAACAAGTCTCATTTTTCGGGGAGACGAACCAATGTATCTGTGTGTCGCTTTCGCTTCCATTCCTTACCTCAATTACTTAACTTTTGAAGCTTTTTCAGCTTTAGTTCCTGGATGACCTCTAAATATTCTTGTTGGAGCAAATTCGCCAAGCTTATGCCCTACCATGTTTTCCGAAATATATACCGGAATCATCTTGTTGCCGTTATGAACAGCAATTGTGTGACCGACAAATTCTGGAGAAATTGTGCTGGTACGCGACCAAGTCTTGATGATTTTCTTCTGATTGGTCTCGTTAAGCTTTTGAACTTTTGCCAACAATTTGACACTAATAAAAGGACCTTTTTTAACTGATCTTGGCATACTTTTACTCTATTTTCTTCTTTTAACGATGTATTTATTAGACGGATTTTTTCTTTTTCTTGTCTTAAGACCTTTAGCTTTCTGGCCCCATGGAGATACCGGATGACCGCCACCCGATGTTTTGCCTTCGCCGCCCCCCATTGGGTGATCAACAGGGTTCATAGCAACGCCTCTAACGTGAGGACGGATACCGAGCCATCTGCTGCGTCCGGCTTTACCATAGCTTAAATTTTCGTGATCTGTGTTTCCAACAACGCCGTATGTAGCCAAACAGTCAACACTTACAAGGCGAACTTCGCCTGAAGGCATTTTTAGCTGAGCCATTTTGCCTTCTTTAGCCATTAACTGAAGCGAACATCCTGCTGATCTTCCTAACTGACCTCCTTTGCCGGGCTTCATTTCAACGTTGTGAACAAAGCTTCCCAAAGGAATTTCTTTTAACGGAAGGCAGTTTCCTACTTTAATTTCGGAACCGGAGCCGTTCATAATCTTATCGCCTACTTTCAATCCGTCGGGAGCTATAATGTAGCGCTTCTCGCCGTCGGCATAGTTAAGCAAAGCAATGTACGAGGTTCTGTTAGGATCATATTCAATAGAGAACACTGTAGCAGGAATACCGAATTTATTTCTCTTAAAGTCGATAATTCTGTATCTTCTCTTATGACCGCCGCCTCTGTGACGAGAGGTAACTTTACCAAGGTTGTTTCTTCCGCCCGATTTTTTGAGGGCAGTGGTTAAAGATTTTTCAGGAGTAGATTTAGTAATTTCTTCAAAAGAAGAAATAGACATAAATCTGGTTCCAGGTGTATTCGGTTTTAATTTTCTAATTCCCATTTATCAAGCTCCAATTGCCTCTAGACTTCACCAAATAAATCAATTGTCTGCCCTTTTTTCAAGGTTATAAGGGCTTTCTTAAACTGCGGTTTCTTACCGCTGAATCTACCTTTTTTGGTAAATTGTGTTTTTCTTTTCCCTTCGTAACGTGTAGTGTTAATTTTCTCAACGTCCACGTTAAATTTATCTTTAATCGCTTTAGCAATTTCGATTTTATTGGCATCTACGGCAACAATAAAACCATATTTTCCGCCGGCTTCGCTGATAGCTGACATCTTTTCTGTTACTACGGGCTTTATTAATATTCTACGCATTATTCAACCGCTTATTAGTTAAATGCACTTACTAATTCATTAACAGCACTCTTCTGAAGGAGGAGCACCTGATTATTTAATAGATCATATGTTGAAGCTTTTTTAGCTTCGAGTATATTCATTGTTGGAATATTTCTTCCGGATTTATAAACATTCTGAAGAGTACCCGGAGTAAGAAGTAATGTTTTCTTGCCGGCAATTTTAAGAGCGCTTAAAACTTCTGTTAACTGCTTAGTTTTAGGAGCTTCGAAATTAAAATCTTCAACAACAAGAATCTGATTGGCTTTAGCTTTGTAAGATAAGGCCGATTTACGTGCGAGAAGACTTACTTTCTTATTGATTTTCTGTCTATAGTCGCGCGGTTTTGGTCCAAAGATAGAACCGCCGCCAACCCAAAGGGGTGAACGTGTTGTACCGGCTCTTGCACCGCCGCGTCCTTTCTGACGCCATGGCTTCTTGCCGCCGCCGCTTACTTCGCTTCTTTCTTTGGCTTTGTGGGTACCCTGACGCTGATTAGCCAAAAATGCTTTTACCGATAAATAAATCACGTGGTCATTAGGCTCTACGGCAAAGATATCATCCGATAATTCGACTGATTCGCCTGACTTTGTACCATCTATTTTTAATACATCTAATTTCATCGTTCAACCAACTTATTTGTTTATTTCAACAATTGAATTTATAGCGCCCGGAACGGCTCCTTTAATCATTACAATATTCTGCTCGGGTAATATTTTAACTACCTTAAGATTTCTTACTGTAGTCTGGGTATAACCCATTCTTCCGGCCATTCTCTGACCTTTGAAAACACGCGACGGATAAGATGATGCGCCGATAGAACCGGGAGCGCGGAGTCTGTCGCTCTGACCGTGTGTTGTTCCGCCTACACCGCCAAAGTTGTGTCTTCTCATAACACCCTGAAAACCTTTACCTTTGCTTTTACCGACAACTTTAACCTTGTCGCCTACAGCAAAGATTTCAACTTTAATTTCATCGCCAACTTTATAATTAGCCGCTTCAAAGTTTCTGAATTCTTTGAGAACAGCAGCCGGCTTAACACCTGCTTTTTTATAATATTCAAGCTGCGGTTGTCTAACATGTTTTTCTTTCTTTTCGCCGAAACCTAACTGAAGTGCTTCGTACCCGTCTTTGTCCTTTGTTTTAACGGTAACAACATTACAGGGACCTGCCTGCAATACCGTTACGGGAATCATCGTTCCGTCTTCGGCGAAAATATTTGTCATTCCTAATTTTTTAGCTAGCAAACCTGGCATATTTCAATCCTTATAACTTAATCTCAATATCAACGCCTGCCGGGATTTCCAATTTGCTTAATGCATCCACGGTTTTGTTGTTTGAATTGTGAATATCGATTATTCTTTTGTGAGCTCTTATTTCAAACTGCTCACGAGATTTTTTATCAACGTGCGGTGAACGAAGAACGGTGAACACAGTTCTTTTTGTAGGCAACGGAATTGGTCCCGACACCACAGCACCCGTACTTTTAACAGTCTTAATGATTTTTTCAGTTGATTTATCAATCAAAATATGATCGTATGATTTTAACCTAATTCTAATCTTTTGACCGGGCACTTTTTACTTCTCCTTATTTATATTTTAGGGAAGCGGTTTTGCCGCTTCCCATTTATTAACTCTTAATATTATTCAATGATCTTTGTTACAACGCCTGCGCCTACTGTTCTGCCGCCTTCGCGGATAGCGAAACGGAGACCTTCTTCCATAGCGATTTCGGAAATGAGGTCTACTTTAAGTGTTACTGTATCGCCGGGCATAACCATTTCTGTTCCTTCCGGTAATGTAGCAACGCCTGTAACGTCAGTTGTTCTGAAATAGAACTGAGGTCTGTAGCCGTTGAAGAAAGGTGTATGACGGCCGCCTTCTTCCTTTGAAAGGATGAATACGTTGCCTTCGAACACTTTGTGAGGTGTAATTGAACCTGTTTTAGCAAGAACCATACCGCGTTCAATTTCTTTTTTATCAACACCGCGGAGAAGAATACCTGCGTTATCGCCGGCCATAGCTGCATCAAGTTCTTTACGGAACATTTCAACACCGGTAACAACTGTTTTCTTGTGAACGCCGAGACCGATAAGTTCAACTTCTTCCTGAATCTTAACCTGTCCTCTTTCAACTCTTCCGGTAGCAACTGTGCCGCGGCCGGTAATTGAGAACACGTCTTCAACAGGCATAAGGAATGGTTTGTCAACACTTCTGTCAGGAAGCGGAACATAGCTGTCTACAGAATCCATGAGCTCCCAGATACAGCTGTATCTTGGATCTGAAGGATCTGCGCCGCTGGCGCCTGCTTCGAGAGCGTGAAGAGCTGAACCTTTGATGATAGGTATTTCATCGCCCGGGAATTCGTAAGAATTCAATAAGTCTCTTAATTCAACTTCAACTAATTCAATTAATTCAGGATCGTCAACCATATCAACTTTGTTCATGAAAACAACAATTCTTGGAACGCCTACCTGACGTGCTAAGAGGATGTGTTCTCTTGTCTGAGGCATAGGACCGTCTGTTGCAGCTACTACGAGGATAGCGCCGTCCATCTGGGCAGCACCGGTGATCATGTTCTTAACATAATCTGCGTGACCAGGACAGTCTACGTGAGCGTAGTGTCTGTTAGCTGTTGAATATTCAACGTGAGCAGTCGCAATTGTAATACCTCTTTCTCTTTCTTCGGGAGCGTTATCAATACTATCGAATGTTCTAACTGCTGATAACCCCTTTTTAGCGAGAGCCATAGTGATGGCGGCTGTTAATGTTGTTTTACCATGATCCACGTGACCAATAGTTCCAATATTAACGTGAGGCTTACTACGATCAAATTTTTCTTTAGCCATCTTTTTCTCCTTAATATTTTATTTTTTTTCTTTAATTATTATTAGACATTAGAACTTTTACTTGCCTGGCTCTTTTCAGTCAATTCGGCGGCCACAGATTTCGGAACTTCTGAATAATGGGAGAATTCCATTGTATATATTGCCCTGCCTTGAGTCATAGAACGCATAATGGTTGCATAACCGAACATTTCTGAAAGGGGTACAGTTGCTCTGATAACCTGAGCATCTTTTCTGGCTGTAAAACCTTCAATCTTTCCGCGTCTCGAATTCAAGTCGCCCATTACATCCCCGAGATATTCTTCCGGAGTAATAACTTCAACTTTCATTAAAGGCTCCAGCAGAACCGGACCTGCTTTGTGAGCAGCTTCGCGGAATGCCATTGAACCGGCAACGCGGAATGAAATTTCATCGGAATCCACTTCGTGATACGAACCGTCAAACAACTTAACCTTAATGTCTACAACCGGGAAACCCGCAACAACACCGTTTCTCATCGATTCCTGGATACCCAATGAAACAGGCTGAACATATTCTTTAGGAACAGTTCCGCCTACAATAGCATTTTCAAATTCATAACCTTTACCCGGTTCATTAGGCGAAAGTTCAATCCAAACGTGGCCGTATTTACCGCGCCCGCCGGACTGCTTAACAAACTTGCCTTCGGCCTGAACCGATTTTGTAATGGTTTCTCTGTAAGCAACCTGCGGTTTACCCACATTTGCTTCAACTTTAAATTCGCGTCTCATCCTGTCTACTAATATTTCAAGATGGAGCTCGCCCATACCGCTTATGAGAGTCTGCCCTGTTTCCTCGTGAACCTTTACCTTAAAGGTAGGATCTTCGTCGGAAAGTTTTGTAAGAGCGTCGGATAATTTATCCTGATCTGCTTTTGTCTTCGGTTCAATGGCAATTTGAATTACAGGCTCGGGGAAAACCATCTTTTCAAGAATAATAGGATCATCTTCAGTGCAAAGGGTATCGCCTGTCTTTGTATGTTTTAAGCCTACAAAAGCAACTATATCCCCGGCTCTGATAGCATCCATATCTTCCCTGTTATTAGCGTGCATCTGGAGAATACGTCCAACTCTCTCCTTTTTGCCGCTAACAGAATTGAAAATATATGAACCTGATTCGAGCTGACCGGAGTAAACTCTGATAAACGTCAATTTGCCCACATACGGATCAGTCATGATCTTAAATGCAAGGGCAGCAAACTTTTCTTTTTCGTCAGTCTTTCTTATAACCTGGTCGTTATGGTCAACGTGGTGAGCCGATAACTCAGGGAAATCTGCAGGAGACGGTAAAAAGTCTACAACTGCATCAAGAAGTCTCTGAACGCCTTTATTTTTAAATGAAGAACCGCATAAGACAGGAATGATCTTTAATTGAACAGTTGCCAGTCTTAAGGCAGAGCGTAGTTCTTCGGTTGTAATTTCTTTTCCTTCGAGGTACTTTTCCAGAAGTGTATCATCAACATCGGAAACGGCTTCAAGCATAATTGTTCTGTACTTATTCGTCAGAGGCATCAAATCAGAAGGTATAGGGATCTCTTCGAAAGTAGAACCCTGAGTATCTTCATGATACATTCTGGCTTTCATGTTAAGTAAATCTATAACGCCGCGGAACATGTCCCCTTCTCCGATTGGGAGAGTGATAGGAACAACATTAGCGCCCAAACGTTCTTTCATCATCTGGAGGGCGTGGTAAAAATCGGCACCAACCCTGTCCATTTTGTTAACAAAAGCGATTCTGGGAACACCGTATTTATCGGCCTGACGCCATACGGTTTCGGACTGGGGCTCAACGCCGCCAACCGCGCAGAACAATGCTATTGCTCCGTCTAAAACTCTTAAAGATCTTTCAACTTCAACAGTAAAATCGACGTGCCCGGGAGTATCGATAATATTTATCTGATGCTCTTTCCAGAAGGCTGTAGTAGCAGCGCTGGTAATTGTAATACCGCGTTCTTTTTCCTGCTCCATCCAGTCCATTGTGGCAGCGCCGTCATGTACTTCACCAATTCTATGAACCTTGCCTGTATAGAAAAGAATTCTCTCTGTCGTTGTAGTTTTACCGGCATCAATATGTGCCATGATACCGATATTTCTAACTTTTGATATTTCTACTTTTTTGCCCGACATTAAAAATTCCCTTTACAAACTACCATTTGAAATGAGCGAAAGCTTTGTTAGCTTCGGCCATTCTGTGGGTGTCATCTTTTTTCTTAATTGAAGAACCTTCGTTATTTGCAGCAGCCATAAGTTCGGATGCTAATTTTAAAGCCATAGATTTGTCTTTTCTATCGCGTGAATAAGTGCGGATCCAGCGGAAAGCCAAGGCTATTCTGCGTTCCGGTCTAACTTCCATAGGAACCTGATAAGTAGCGCCCCCCACTCTTCTGCTTCGAACCTCAACCAAAGGCTGAACATTCTGTATGGCTTTTTTGAATACTTCAAGAGCAGGTTTCTTTGTTTTCTGCTCAATCAGTTCAAAACTGTCGTATACCATTTTTCTGGTTGTAGATTTCTTTCCATCCCACATCATATAGTTGATAAACTTGGTAACAAGAGTATCGCCGTATTTGGGGTCGGACTTAAGATATCTTTTTTCTGCGCGTCTTTTTCTCATAGTTACTTCTTAGCTTTTGGTTTTTTTGCACCGTATTTAGATCTAGCTTGTTTTCTATCTTCCACGCCGCTTGTATCAAGTGTTCCGCGGATTATATGGTATCTAACACCGGGTAAATCTTTAACTCTGCCGCCACGGATCAGAACGATCGAGTGTTCCTGCAGGTTATGCCCTTCGCCGGGGATATAAGCTGTAACTTCAATACCATTAGATAACCTTACTCTGGCTACTTTTCTGAGCGCTGAGTTAGGCTTTTTAGGAGTTGTGGTATACACTCTAGTACAAACGCCGCGTTTCTGCGGGCACGCATTCAACGCCGGGGCTTTATTCTTCGACGTTACTACAACTCTACCTTTTCTAACCAACTGGTTTATTGTTGGCACGTAATTCCTCCAAAATTTGAATTTTACATAAAATTCAGACTTTTAATTTAGACATAATGAACATAATTGTCAAGTTCATTACATTTATTTTTTTATATGTTCAGAACATTAATCAGTCTTTTGTTCAACCAATTCTGCTTCTAATGATTCAGCTGCTTTAATTTCCTCTGCTTTGAGGAGAATTCTCTTGTATTTCTTCAATCCTGTACCTGCCGGTATAAGATGTCCCATTACCACGTTTTCCTTTAAGCCGATAAGAGTGTCCACTTTGGCCTCGGTAGCGGCATTTGTAAGTACTTTTGTGGTTTCCTGGAACGAAGCGGCCGAAATAAAGCTTTCGGTTGATAATGCCGCCTGGGTTATTCCCAAAAGGATATTCTCAAATGTAGCCGGTTCTGCATCTCTGGCTTTTATCTGCTTTTTCTCCTTCCTGACTAAATCGGCATTTATTTCTCTTAATTTAGACTTGGTAATAAGCTGACCTGCCTTAAACTTGCTCTGGCCCGGATCGGTTATTAATACCATTGTCTTAATTCTTTCGTTTTCTTCAATAAATTTATTTCTGTCTACCAGGTCCTCTTCAATAAAGGCGGTATCGCCTGCAGAAATAAGGCTTAATTTCTGGAGCATCTGGCGTACAATTATTTCTATGTGCTTATCGTTAATCTTTACACCCTGCAGACGGTAAACGTCCTGAATTTCATTTACAAGATATTCCTGAACTGCATTTGGACCTTTAATCTTAAGAATATCATGCGGATCAATCGGTCCGTCTGTAATTCTTTCACCTGCAGGAATTTCATCCCCTTCCTGTACAAGTATGTGCTTGCCGTAGGATACGTTGTAAACTTTCTGCACGGTGGCGTCAAGCGATTCAACAATTATTTCCCTTGAACCTTTTTTCTTGGCGCCGAATTTTACCTTGCCTTCAATTTCGGATACAACAGCAGGATCGTGCGGGCTGCGTGCTTCGAAGAGCTCTGTTACTCTCGGGAGACCGCCGGTAATATCGCGCGATTTTGAAGTCTGTTTAGATATCTTAGCAAGAATTGTACCTGCCTGAATATTTTCTCCTTCTTCAACGTTAAGATATGCGCGTGTAGGAATGTTAAATACTTTTTCTTTGCCGCTTGTATCGCGCACCATAATGCTGGGTGTAAGTGTTTTATCTTTAGATTCTATTACAACTTTCTGAACGTGTCCAGTCTGTTCATCCGCAACCTGCTGAATTGTAATGTTATCAATAAGGTCAATGAATGTAACCTTACCCGGGATATCGGTTAAGATAACGGCATTGTAAGGATCGTGGTTGTAGAGAGGCTGTCCTTTCTTAATTGCCTGTTCTTCCGAAACTGTAAGTTCAGCGCCGTAAGGAATGTCGAATCTCTTAATCTGTCTGTTATCGTCATCATAAATGCCAATTGAACCGCGGCGTCCGATAACTACTTTAACCTTTCCGAAGAAGTCGGTCTTTTCAACATAGTTAAGTCTTTCAAAGCGGACAATACCGGGAACGTTGGATTCAACCTGGGACTGCGAAGCAATACGCGAGGATGTACCGCCCAAGTGGAAGGTACGGAGTGTAAGCTGTGTACCAGGCTCGCCGATTGACTGAGCAGCTATAATACCAACTGCTTCTCCTATTTCAACAAGCTTGCCTGTTGTAAGGTTGCGTCCGTAGCATTTAGCGCAAACGCCCCGTTTCGATTCGCAGGTTAATACAGTTCTGATTTTTACAGATTCAATTGTAGCTTCATCAATCTTTTCAGCAATTTCCTCATCAATCAGGTCGCCTGCTTCAACAATAACTTCGTCAGTTCTCGGATCGTAAATATCTTCCTGAGATACGCGGCCGATGATTCTTTCTGCAAGAGGCTCTCTTTCCAATTCGGCATCTTTAAGAGCAGTAACGTTTACGCCTCTGATTGTACCGCAGTCGATTTCGGAAATAATTACGTCCTGGGCAACGTCGCAAAGTCTTCTTGTAAGGTAACCTGCATCCGCGGTTTTAAGAGCGGTATCGGCAAGACCTTTACGGGCACCGTGTGTAGAGATGAAGTATTCCAATACAGAAAGGCCTTCTTTGAAGTTAGCGACAATCGGGTTTTCAATAATTTCGCCCGACTGGCCGGTTAAGCTTTTCTGAGGTTTCATCATAAGACCGCGCATACCGGCTAACTGGCGTACCTGTTCCTGAGAACCTCTCGCGCCTGAGTCAACCATCATATGAAGCGAGTTGAAACCGCTCTGGTCGTTTTTCAAACGGTCCATAAGAGAACGGGCTACGTTGTTTGTTGTATGGGTCCAGACGTCTATAATTTTATTATAGCGTTCGGCATCGGTAATAAGACCCTGTTCGTGCTCGCTTAAAACTTCAGATACCTTTTTATTGGAATCGTCAATTAATTTTACTTTTTCATCCGGAACAATCATATCGCTGAAGCTGATAGAGATACCGGCAGCGGTAGCGTAGCGGTAGCCGAGATCCTTAAGATCATCAAGGAATTTAGCTGTTACCACGTTGCCTAATTTTATAAACATTTTATAAATAAGACCGCTGAAAATTTTCTTAACCAGCAGTTCATTTATATAACCCATTTCTTTTGGAACTATTCTGTTAAAGATTACACGGCCGACTGTAGTTTCAATAAACTTGCCTTCGTGCTTAACTTTAATCTTTGTGTGAAGCTCAACAATTTTTGAATTGTAGGCCATTATTACTTCGTTAGAATCGCCGAAAATCATTCCTTCGCCGATAGCGCCCGGTTTCATCTTTGTAAGATAGTAACATCCGAGTACTATATCCTGAGTAGGCACTACAATAGGACTTCCGTTCTGAGGCGAAAGAATGTTATGGCTTGAAAGCATAAGAAGCGATGCTTCTAACTGTGCCTCATACGAAAGAGGCACGTGAACAGCCATCTGATCGCCGTCAAAGTCGGCGTTAAACGCGGTACACACCATCGGATGAAGCTGAATAGCCTTTCCGTCAATCAAAAGGGGCTGGAATGCCTGAATACCGAGACGGTGGAGTGTAGGAGCACGGTTAAGCATAACAGGATGCCCGTCAATAAGTTTTTCCAGAATATCCCAGATCATAGGATCTTTTCTGTCTACTGCTTTACGGGCGCTTTTAACTGTTTTGTAATAGCCGCGTTCAATTAATTTTCTGATGATAAACGGCTTGAATAATTCAACGGCCATATCCTTAGGGAGACCGCACTGGTGAAGCTTCAATTCGGGACCAACTACAATTACCGAACGGCCCGAATAGTCAACGCGTTTTCCTAAAAGGTTCTGGCGGAAACGTCCCTGTTTTCCCTTAAGCATATCGCTCAAAGATTTAAGAGGACGGTTGCCGTCGCTGCGTACTGCCGAAGCTCTTCTTGAGTTATCGAACAATGCGTCTACAGCTTCCTGAAGCATTCTTTTTTCGTTGCGGAGAATTACTTCGGGAGCTTTAATATCTATAAGTCTTTTAAGACGGTTATTACGAATAATAACCCTTCTGTATAAGTCGTTTAAGTCTGAAGTAGCAAAGCGTCCCCCTTCGAGAGGAACAAGAGGTCTTAATTCCGGAGGAATAACGGGAATAACCGAAAGAACCATCCACTCGGGCTTATTAGGAACTTTGCCTTCATATTCGCGGAAAGATTCAAGAACTCTTAAACGCTTTAAGAGGTCGGCTCTCTTCTGCTGCGATGTTTCAACAGCAAGCTGCGCTTTAAGTTCAAGGAATGTCTTTTCAATATCTGTATTCTTAAGAAGTTCTTTAATACCGTCGCCGCCTATTTTGGCAAGAAACTTTTTCGGATCGTTGTCTTCGAGAGAATCATTGTCGTGCGGCAATGAATTAAGGATTTCGAAATACTGGTCTTCCGAAATAAGATCGAGTTTCTTTAAGCCTGTAGGGCCCGGATTAATAACTACATAAGATTCATAATAAATAACTTTTTCAAGTTCTTTAGTTGTAAGTCCGATTATATTACCGATTTTGGAAGGAAGCGCTTTAAAGAACCAGATGTGAACAACAGGCACAGCTAAAGAGAGATGCCCCATTCTTTCGCGGCGTACGCTCTTAAGTGTAACTTCAACACCGCAGCGGTCGCACACAATTCCTTTGTATCGGATACCTTTATATTTTCCGCACGCGCATTCCCAGTCCTTAACCGGGCCGAAAATCTTTTCGCAGAACAACCCGTCTTTTTCGGGTCTGAAAGAGCGGTAATTTATTGTTTCGGGTTTTGTAACCTCGCCATGCGATCTAGACAATATATCATCGGGACTAGCCAGACTAATTGTAAGCTTATCTATTTGTTTAATTTGTTTTTCTTGAGTTTTGACTCTCATGTCATTCTCCAAAACAATTGTAATTAGTTAATTTTAATATCAAGCCCAAGGCCTTGAAGTTCTTTAATCATAACGTTGAACGCTTCGGGCAAATTCGGTTCGGGCAGGTTCTCGCCTTTAACGATAGCTTCATAGATTTTAGCTCTTCCTGCAACATCATCCGATTTAACGGTTAGAATTTCCTGCAGGACGTGTGAAGCGCCGTAACCTTCGAGAGCCCAAACTTCCATTTCGCCGAATCTCTGGCCGCCGAACTGGGCTTTACCGCCGAGAGGCTGCTGAGTAATTAAAGAATATGGCCCAATGGAACGGGCGTGAATCTTATCATCAACCATATGACCAAGTTTAAGCATGTAGATATAACCGCAAGTAACCTTCTGGTGGAATTTTTCACCTGTTCTGCCGTCGTACAACCAGGCTTTGCTGCCGGGATTAAGATTAGCTTTGGTGAGCCATTCATCAACGTCTTCGAATTTGGCACCGTCGAAAATAGGTGTTTCAAACTTCAATCCGAGAAGCTTTCCAACCCATCCTAATGCTGTTTCGTACAACTGGCCAAGGTTCATTCGCGAAGGCACGCCCAGAGGATTAAGAACTATATCAACCGGGGTTCCATCTTCGTGATAAGGCATATCTTCAGCAGGAACAATTTTGGCAACAACACCTTTATTACCGTGCCGTCCGGCCATCTTATCGCCTACCTGAATCTTGCGTTTTTTAGCCACATAAACTTTAGCGAGCTGAACTATTCCCGGAGGAAGTTCGTCCCCGCTCTGTATTTTGAGTTTTTCACGCTTGTAATCTTCTTCGCATTCGGTTAGAACCGCAAAGAAGTTGTTATATAAAGTTTTGATTAATTCATTGGCTTTTCTGCCGTCGAACCAATCCTGTGTATAATCCAACCTGGCAACATCTTCCATTGAGGAGAATGTTGTATCCTTAATTGTTGAACCGCTTCTGAGAACAACTGCACCGTCAACATCTCTTATTCCGGTAGTTGTCTTGCCCATACAGATCTTATTGAGCTTTTCAATAAGCTTGCTGTAGAGTTTATCGCGTTTCGACTTGTAAGTATGTTCGGCCGCATCCATGAGTTTCTTTTCAATCTTTTTGGCATCAACATCTTTTCTCTTGCGGCTGAATAACCTTGTTTTAATAACAATTCCTTTGAGCCCGGGAGGTGCCTTTAGCGAAGCATCCTTCACATCGCCTGCTTTATCTCCGAATATCGCTTTAAGGAGTTTCTCTTCGGGAGTAGGATCGGTTTCTCCTTTGGGAGTGATCTTACCAATAAGGATATCCCCTTCTTTAACTTCGGCGCCTTCGCGTACAATACCGTTTTCATCCAGGTCCTTTGTAGCTTCTTCGCTTACGTTGGGAATATCGCGAGTAAGTTCTTCCTCGCCTCTCTTTGTCTCTCTAACCTGAAGTTCAAATTCTTCAATGTGCAGAGAAGTGAATGTATCGTTTGCAACGAGTCGTTCGCTGAGAACAATAGCATCCTCAAAGTTGTAGCCTCTCCAGGGCATGAATGCCACTGAAATGTTTTTACCTAAAGCGAGTTCCCCTTTATCAATTGAAGGACCGTCTGCAAGAACGTCCCCTTTTTTAAGTTTCTGACCGGTTTTAACAACAGGTTTCTGGTTAAAGCAGGTTTCCTGGTTAGTGCCGGCAAATTTATTTAATACATATTCAACTTTTCTTTCGTCGTCAAACGAAACCAGAGTTTCATCTGTAGTCTCTTCAACTTCGTACTTAACAATAATTTTTTTGGCGTCAACAAATTCAACAACACCGTTATCTTCCGCAACAATCATAGAACGGGAATCGCGTGCAATCTTCTGTTCCATTCCGGTACCTACAATTGGAGCTTCAGTAACCATAAGAGGAACTGCCTGACGCTGCATGTTCGAGCCCATGAGCGCGCGGTTAGCATCGTCGTGCTCAAGGAAAGGAATAAGAGCCGCGGCCGCGCTTACAATCTGTGCCGGGGCAACGTCCATATAGTGAACCTGTGAAGGAGGCACAACCGGGAACTCTCCTCTCATACGGCATTTAACTCTGTCTAAAAGGAATTTCCCCTGCTCGTCAATTGGAGCATTTGCCTGACCGATAGTAAATTCATCTTCCTGATCGGCGCTTAAGAAATCCACATGGTTAGATACTTTGCCGTCTTTAACCTTTCTGTAAGGAGTCTCAAGGAAACCATACTGGTTAACACGTGCATAAATAGTTAATGAAGAGATAAGACCGATGTTCGGACCTTCCGGTGTTTCGATGGGGCAGAGACGTCCGTAATGCGAATGGTGAACGTCGCGCACTTCGAAACCCGCTCTTTCACGTGTTAGACCGCCCGGTCCGAGAGCCGAAATTCTTCTCTTGTGAGTAAGCTCTGAAAGCGGATTGGTTTGATCCATGAACTGTGAAAGCTGGTTTGTACCGAAAAATGCATTTATTACGCTGCTTATTGTTCTTGCGTTTACGAGATCCTGAGGCTGCATATTCTCGTTATCGCGCATATTCATTCTTTCTTTAATTGTACGGGCCATTCTTGCAAGCCCCACATTGTACTGCTGCATAAGCTGTTCGCCTACGGTGCGTACTCTTCTGTTTCCAAGGTGGTCAATATCATCCACGCTTACTGTGCCGTTCTTTAGAAGTATTAAATACTTCATAATGGCGATAATATCTTCTTTGGTAAGTACTCTTACTTCATCAGGAATATTGAGGTTTAATTTGTCATTAATCCTGAACCTTCCAACCTCTCCCAAATCATAACGCTTGTCGTTAAAGAATAATTTTTCAATCAGGCCGTAAGCTGTATCGGCATCCGGAGCTTCGCTTGAGCGGAGCTGTCTGTAAATTGAGAACAATGCTTCTTCTTTTGTCTTTGCTGCATCTTTGCGCAGTGTGTTGATAATTAAATCCTGCTCGATAGTCGTTTCGAAACTAATAAGCTGGATTGAAGACAAGGTGGAGCGTTTAATATTATCAATAACTTCCTCGGTAAGTTCGCCGTCTTTTCCGACGTAAATTTCACCGGTCTGCATATCAATAACATCAGTAGCCGCAATTCTTCCAAGATGTTTATCGTAATCGAGAGCTTTAACAGTAACGACTTCAATGAGATTGAATAAGTTTAATATTTCTTCGTCTTTTTCGAATCCAAGTGCGCGGAGCAATGTAGTGGAAGGGAATTTTTTTCTTCTATCTATATATACATATAAAACGTTGTTAATGTCGGTAGCAAATTCAACCCAGGAACCTTTGAAAGGAATAATCCTGGCCGAATAAATAGGAGTACCGTTCGGGTGGACGGTCTGGCCGAATGCAACACCCGGTGAGCGGTGGAGCTGTGTAACAATAACTCTTTCTGCGCCGTTGATAATAAAAGTGCCTCTTTCAGTCATGAAAGGGAGGTTGCCTAAATAGACTTCCTGTTCAACTGAATTAACATACTCGCCTGTTTCATCGTCTCTGGTGGATAATCTTAATTTAGCTTTTAAAGGGGCAGAAAAGGTCAATCCCCGTTCTTCGCATTCCTGAATGGAGAATCGGGGTTTTTCGATGTTAAAATCGATAAAATCTAATCTATAAAATTCTTTGTTATCAAGAATAGGGAAATTGGTAGTAAAAACTGACTGCAATCCTGTATTGGCTCTTTTTGAAGGGGGGGTTTTAAGCTGTAGAAATTCTTCAAAGGACTCAACTTGAATATTCAACAAATCAGGAACTTTAATGGCTGGACTAATCGAAGAGAAAGTAATTCGATTATTCTGTCTGTTAGTTTTTAACTTTTCCAACCTAAACCTCCATAATATATGAGTATAACACTCGTTTATTTATCCAAAATGTAATAAAAAGCGGTAAGACGGATTTCACCGTCTTACCACTTTAGTAATTTCTATATTTGTTCGTTTATAAAAATCAATTACTTGATTTCTACGGTTGCGCCTGATTCTTCTAATTCTTTCTTTATTTTTTCTGCTTCGTCTTTAGAAATAGCTTCTTTAACAGGTTTTGGAGCGCCGTCTACTAAATCTTTAGCTTCTTTCAATCCTAATCCTGTGTGAGCGCGAACAACTTTAATTACGTTGATTTTCTTTTCGCCTGCTGCTTTAAGAATAACATCGAATTCGGTTTTTTCTTCAACCGGAGCTGCTGCTGCAACCGGGCCGCCGGCCATAACAACCGGAGCTGCTGCTGTAACACCAAATTCATCTTCTAATGCTTTCTTTAATTCAGAAGCTTCAACGAGTGTCAACGCTTTGATTTTCTCTACTAATTCTGCAATTTTCTCTGACATTTTTTATCTCCTTCTTAATAATATTTCTTAAAATTTATGCAGCGTCTTTCTTGCTTATCTGGTCAACAACACTTACGAGGTCTCTCATAACGGCGTTGATTGAACCGACAATACCGGAAGCCGGTGCTGCTATACTGCCGATAATACCGGCAATAATTTCTTCCTTGGTTGGCATGGTTGCGATTGCGGTAAGCTTACTTGCATCGTAATACTCGTTTTCGATGTAGCAGCCGCGGAATACGAATTTCTGCTTTTCATCATAGTATTTCTTGATAATCTTTGCCGGAGCAATGTAGTTTTCGCCTGCGAAAGCTATACCGATCATTCCAACCAGATTATCATTAAGCTTTTCATATTTGCCTAAAGAGGCAAGTGCTTTTTTAACCAGAGTATTCTTTACAACTTTATACTTAACGCCTTCTTTCCTGAAAGCCGCTCTCAGCTTGTTAATATCTTCAACATTCACTTTGGCATAGTCTACCAAAAAGATTGCCGAAGCCTCTGAGATGAGCTCTTTTACCTGCCCAATTATTTCTTCTTTTTCACTGCGATTCATCTTTCACCTGAACAATTAACAGATATTTTTTAATTTAGAAGCATTTATGTTGAGTGCGTAAAATCTTTTTTATTTTGTTACAAATACTGTTTCGTCTTTGTTAACCTTGATGCCGGGGCCCATTGTGCTGCTTAAATAAAGGCTCTTTACATAGGTTCCCTTAGCCGATGATGGCTTCAATTTCATAATAGTCTGAAGGAACGCCTTGGCATTATCAACAAGCTGATCTTCTGTGAAAGATAATTTGCCCAATGTGGTATGAACGATTCCCGCTTTTTCAACTCGGAATTCGATCTTACCTGCTTTAACTTCCTTAACCGCTTTTGCAACATCCATTGTAACTGTGCCGCTTTTTGGATTCGGCATTAAGCCTTTAGGACCGAGAACGCGTCCCAATTTACCAACTTCGGCCATTGTATCGGGGGTGGCGATAATAACGTCGATATCGGCCCATCCGCCTTTAATTTTTTCGATATATTCTTCATATCCTGCAAATTCGGCGCCTGCGCTAAGTGCATCTTCTGCAAGTTTGCCTTTGGCAATTACAAGCACTTTAACGGATTTACCGGTTCCGTGAGGAAGTGAAACAGTTCCTCTTACCATCTGGTCTGCATGGCGGGGGTCAACACCCAAACGGATAGCGCAATCCAAAGATTCGTCAAATTTAACTTTGCTGACTTCTTTTAACTGTTTAACAGCTTCGGCTAACGAATATTCTTTTTCTTTATCGATTTTAATAGCTTTTGTTCTTTTTGTAACTTTCATTTTCTTTACCCTTAAAATTAGTCTTCTACGGTGAAGCCCATACTTCTTGCGGTACCGGCAACCATGCTTGCTGCATGTTCAATATCGTGCGCATTCAAATCGGGCATTTTCATCTGGGCGATTTCTTTAACCTGAGCTTTAGTAACTTTAGCAACTTTTGTCTTGTTCGGTTCAGCTGAACCTCTTTCAACTTTGGCTGCCTTCTTCAAGAGAACTGCTGCTGGAGGCGTTTTTGTGATGAATGTAAAGGATTTGTCGGAGTAAACAGTAATAACAACAGGAATTATTAATCCCTGCTTATCGCTTGTCTTTGCATTGAACTGTTTACAGAATTCCATGATGTTAACGCCTTTTTGGCCTAATGCAGGGCCAACGGGGGGTGAAGGATTTGCAGCTCCGCCTGGGATCTGAAGTTTAATATAACCTTCTATTTTCTTTGCCATAACTTAACCTACTAATTATATTTATTTTTCTAATTCTGCTTGGACAAAATCAATTTCAACCGGAGTCTTTCTGCCGAAAATTGATACCATCACTTTAATTTTCATCTTCTCTTCGTTAACTTCCTGAATTACACCGGAAAAATTATTGAACGGACCATCTATAATCTTAACAAAATCTCCCGAACGGAAGATTGTCTCGGTCCTTTCAACGTCATCGTTCTGTGTAATGCGTCCGACTATTCTTTTCACTTCGTCGGGCTGGAGCGGATTAGGATTATTCTGAGTTCCGAGGAATCCCATTACAGACGGTGTGTTAACAATAAAATCCTTAACCTTTACGTCAAGGTCGGCACATAAAAGAACATAACCCGGGAAGAAATTTTTCTTCTTGGTTTTCTTTTTGCCGTCTTTAACTTCAAAAACTTTTTCGGTGGGAACTAAAACGTCAAAAATGCGAGCCTTGAGCTCGTCATTATCGCGCAGTTCTGCATCAATAAGGTTTTTAACCTTATTTTCGTGCCCCGAAAAAGTTCTTACCACATACCATCTGGCGTTTGGATTTTCCAATTAAAAGATCCCCTTAATAATCTGGGAAATAGACATATCGATGGCGTATGTAAAGACAGCAAGAATAATGCAAAGAACAACCACAATGGTAGTTGATTCTTTGAGTTCTTCTCTTGAGGGCCAGGTAACTTTTTTCATTTCCCTGGAGATCTCATTGAAGTAGTTTATAATCTTTTCTTTCATACAAGTACCAATAAATTCGTTGGCACGTCAGGAGGGACTCGAACCCCCAACCTGCGGTTTTGGAGACCGCTGCTCTGCCAATTGAGCCACTGACGTATTTATTTAGTTTCCTTAAATACTACGTGCTTTCTAACGACAGGATCGTACTTTTTGAATTCAACGCGAGCAGGATGATTTCTTTTGTTTTTGGTGGTTGAATATCTGTAACCTGTATTAGCAGTGCTTTCAAGAATGATAGTGCTTCTGATATTTTTTGCTTTTGCCATTTAATTCACCAAGTTTTCAAATTTCGTAAAATAGACAGGAAAGGGAAGAATAATTAGGCCGTAAGAAGAAATTGCAGAAGGGCCTAAGCATAGTAAGTGAGCTGATGACCGGGATTGAACCGGTGACCTCTTCCTTACCAAGGAAGTGCTCTACCAACTGAGCTACATCAGCATACTAGAGCGGGAGACGGGACTCGAACCCGCGACCAACAGCTTGGAAGGCTGTGACTCTAGCCAACTGAGTTACTCCCGCAAACAATCTTAAAAGAACCATCTGGTGGGCGGCGAGGGATTCGAACCCCCAAAGGCGTTTGCCAACGGATTTACAGTCCGCCCCGGCTCTCCAACTCCGGCGTCCGCCCAGAATAGTCTACACAATTTTAATCGAGCTTGAAATTTAATCGCCTTCCTTTTAAAAAGCAAGAATTTTTCTAATAAATTTTAATAAAAAGATGATTATCTTTATTTTTTATTTCCCGGAACCCCCGCTTATAGCTCTTCTCCACATTGGCTATTCCACTCCAAGCTCCCCTTTCAGCATTAAAGATTTAAATTAAAATTTTGATTTACTTAATAGGAGATTAATAATCTTATTTGTTTATTGCCCTTACCTCCCCCAATCCAGAATCTTTCACTCCCGTTCCAATAGGGGATTGAATTTCACTCCCCCATTATTCAACTTACATTTATCCTCCGGAAGGAAAAAATGGAATAAAGGGAGGAGTCTTTTTCTTATATTCTTCCCAATCCTGCCTCCCCTCATATTTCTTTTCCAGCATCGGAACCCCGGAAAGAAATCTTAAAAGGAGAGTAATAACCAGAGGACTTATAAAGGAAAGGAGGAATAGTTCGGTACCAGCAGTAAATAGGGCTATTCCCCACCAAAGGAGAGCTTCTCCAAAATAATTGGGGTGACGGGTATATTTCCACAACCCGACAGTAATTATTTTTCCCTTATTTTCTTCTTTCCGCTTAAAGCAGTATAGCTGCATATCCCCTATTGCCTCAAATAGAAATCCTGCAATAAAAACCAGAATCCCAAGAAAATTGATCAGTCCCAAATTACTGTTTGAGGAGCCGAAAACTATTATAATAGGTAGAGATACTACCAGCATAATAGCCCCCTGGAGCATAAAAACTCTGTAAAACGCGTTAATAACGGCCTTTTTACCCCAATCAAGCCTCCATTTAGCGTACCGGAAATCTTCCCCTTTCCCCTTTGACCTTAGATAAATATGAAGTGCCAGCCTTAAACCCCAAACTGCTATTATTGAAGTCATCAGATAATCCTGAATATCCTTATTTGCCGGGAAAACCATCAGGGAAAGAGCTATTGCAATAAATCCCAATCCCCAGCCGATATCTACAATTGAATTATCTTTCTTTAACTGGGCAATAAAAAACATTAATACCATAAAAAGAAAAGCAGTTATCGCTGAAACAATTATATAATCCATAAATTTAATCCTTAACCAGTTTAGCAACAAAATTTTCAATTTTTTCGGGCTTTACAACCGGGGCAAACCTTTTAACAGCCTTTCCCTCTTTATTAATAAGGAATTTTGTAAAATTCCACTTAATATCGCTCCCCAAAAGTCCCCCCTTCTCCTTTTTAAGGTATTCATATAGGGGGTGGGCGTTTTTACCATTCACCTCAATTTTAGAGAATAATGGGAAGGAAACATTGTAATTTAGTTCGCAAAATGACTTAATTTCCTCATTTTTCCCCGGTTCCTGATTGCCGAATTGGTTGCAGGGGAATCCCAAAACTACAAAATTGTCAGGACCGAATTTCTTATACAATTCCTCTAAACCTTTATATTGCGGTGTAAATCCGCAGCCGCTAGCGGTGTTTACAATAAGAATCACCTTTTCTCTATAGCGGGACAGACTAATTTCCTCCCCCTCAATAGTAGTCACATTGAAATCATAAATAGTGCTATTTTTACTATTTTTCATTCGGATTCAACCTTTTTCTAATGGTTTCAAGAATAGATCTGAATTGCATTGAGTTCTGCACGCTAAATGCATTGATTGAGTTAAGGATCTGCAAATATCCCTTAATTGCCTTGCCTCCGGCAATAATCAGCAGTTCATCTCCGGCAACCTGTCTTATTTTATAAAGCTGCTGAAAAATTGAGGCGCTATCTTCCGGATAGACGATACTTAGATAAAGTACTTTTATATTTAATTCCCTTGCAGCCGAGACAATATCTTCAGCCGGAAGGCTGGCCCCTAAATAAACGGTTTTCCACCCCTCAGCCGAGGCCAGGGTTGAAGCAATTAATGCCCCGTTTTCGTGATACTGCCCTTCAGGAGTGGCAATTAAAATAGAGGGGGCGCTTTCTTCTATCCTGAATCCCCCGGAGAGGCCGTGTAGAAATTTTACTATACATGCGCTTGCAAAATGCTCATGTGATACTCTAAATACCCCCTCCCTCCAGTATTTTCCTGTATTTTCTATAACCGGGAGTATAATGTTATCTATCAGTTGAAAACCGGAATACTTAATGGATGCAGAAGTAAGGAGAGAAAGAAATTCTTTCTGGTCATAATTTCTTGCGGCATTAAGAGCCCCGATTATATAAGGAGTAAATTCGTCCGGTTCCCTTTCCGGACCTGAAGGGGCGGGAACATCCGGCATTAAATCTATCGATTTTGAGAGCATTTCTTTTAAGACTTCAGGTTCAAGATTAGCAATATCCCCAATTCTGTGCCCCAAACGGGTCAATTTTCCCAGAAGTACCAGCTTTTCGATATCCGATTCTGTATAAAGCCTTCTATTGGATACAGTTCTTTCAGGTGAGAGAACGTCATATCTGTTTTCCCAGGCTCTAATAACGAGTTCCGAAACCCCAGATAGTTTGGCCGCCATTCCTATATTGTAATTACTCAATTTATCTCCTTTTATACAATTTTTATACAAATATATCTGTCCAACATTTGTATACTTTAAAAAAGTTCCAATTTTGCAAAAAATAAATATATGTAAAATTTTTGTGGAGATTTGAACTTTTTATATTAAACAAAAGTTATACAGTACAAAGACACAAATAAGTTTATAAAAATGGTGAAAAAATGGCAATTTTAATCTTTTTCCTAGTACACTGGTTCGGTTCTCTCTTTTTCCAGACTTTCTTTCTCCACCGCTATGGGGCACACGGAATGTTTAGGATGAGCAAGGGGTGGGAAAAAGCATTCTATATATTAACCTATATTTTCCAGGGCTCCTCTTTCTTAAATCCGCGCGCCTATGCAATAATGCACAGAATGCACCACGCGTTCAGCGATACCGAAAGAGACCCGCACGCCCCTAAATACTTTAAAAGTGTATTCGGGCTAATGTGGAAAACAAAGGATGTATATCTCGACCTGATTAATAATAAGATCAGACCGGGGGAAAGCTTCGAAAAAAACGTACCCGGATGGGAAAAATTTGAGGAATTCGGAAACGGTTGGGGACATAGAATTATTTGGGGTGCCGGCTATACGGCATTTTATGTAGCTTTTGCTACACAATGGTGGATGTTCCTCCTACTCCCTGTTCATTTTCTGATGGGTCCTATTCACGGCGCAATTGTTAACTGGGCCGGCCACAAATACGGTTACCGTAACTTTAACGATACACACGACGATTCACATAATACACTATTCGTGGATTTTCTCACAATGGGGGAATTATTCCAGAATAATCACCACAAATTTCCGGCACGTCCCAATTTTGCAGTTAAATCCTTCGAATTCGACCCGGCTTATCCTTTTATTAAAATTCTCCATTGGCTGGGCATTATTAAACTTAAGGCAGAAAAGTAAAAAGGAAACTATTATGAAAAACGCATTAATAATTTTGTTCGGCTTTCTATTTATATACATTGTTTATACAGTTATCAGCACCAGTCTCGAAAGCAATCTTTTTGAAGAATGGAATTTCCTGGCATCAATTCCCTGGATGAAAGCTACTCTTGTAGATTTTTATGTTAATACGGTTGTAATTTTTGTCTGGATGGCCTTCAGGGAGAAAAGCTGGGGAGTAAGAATTTTATGGCTTATCCCATTTGTTCTCTTGGGAAGCATAGCTACCACAGCTTATGTCCTTATTCAGCTGTTTAAGCTCAAAAAAGATGAACCGGTTAAAAACGCTTTCTTAATCGCAAAAGGAAACTGATATGAATATTGATAAATTATTGGAGAAGAACCTTCTCCCCGATTCACTTACAAGATTTGGTATTAGAAGGCTTCTTAAAAAGAGGCTTGAAGGATGCGACAAGGGGAGCGCTGAAGGAAACAGGATTGATCTTATGAATCTTATCTCGGCACTAAAAGTAAGTCCTCTTGCAGTTAATACGCGCGAAGCGAATGAACAGCATTATGAAGTACCAACAGAATTTTACAAATACGCACTTGGGCCAAACTTAAAATACAGCTGCGGCTACTGGGAATGGGGAGTAAAAGATTTTGCCGATTCCGAATCCAAAATGCTTGAGCTTACCTGCCAGAGAGCGGGAATAAAAAACGGAGAAGAAATACTTGAACTCGGATGCGGATGGGGCTCTCTTACTCTATACATGGCTTCAAAATTTCCCGAGAGTAAAATTACGGCCGTCTCTAATTCGCGCACGCAAAAGGAATTTATTGATTCCCAGGCAGCTAAAAGAGGCCTTGCGAATATCACAATTATAACCTCGGATATGAATGATTTCAATACCGATAGAAAATTCGACCGCATTGTATCGGTTGAAATGTTCGAGCACATGAGAAATTACGAAATTCTTTTTAACCGCATTTATGGATGGCTTAAACCGGAAGGAGAATTGTTTGTTCATATCTTTACACATAAACAGTTCGCTTACCTGTTCGAAGTTAAGGATGACAGCGACTGGATGTCTAAATATTTCTTTACCGGCGGCATTATGCCCAGCGACCATCTTCTCTTTTATTTCTCCGGCTCTTTCGACATTAAGGGGCATTGGATAGTTAACGGAAAAAATTATGAAAAGACTTCTAACGCCTGGCTTAAGAATATGGATGATAACCGGGCAGAGATACTAAAATTATTTGCAGCCGCCTATGGCGAAGAGAACAAGGTTAAATGGTTCTCTTACTGGCGTATTTTCTTTATGGCCTGCGCCGAGTTGTGGGGCTATAAAGATGGCGAAGAATGGTTTGTAAGTCACTATTTATTCAGGAAGAGGTAACTATGAAAAAGTATATATTTTTAATATTCCCGTTGATTACGGCATTTACGGCATTAGAGACCCCTCTTAATAACACCCGCATATTCAGCAGCGGTGCGTATGATCTGAAAACGGGCTCTCCCCTCTACCGCGAATTCCACGAGGAAAAATTCGCCGGCAATGCAATTGCTGAATCTGTTACAAAGTACAAAGACCTTAACAACAATGTAATTGCCGAACGGCAGATGACTTTCGGCACCGACGCCACCAAACCGAAATTTATTCTAAGAGATTTTAGAAGCGGATATATTGAGGGAGCCGAGGTTATTGCGGACGGACGTGTTAAAGTTTTTACCAGAGAAAACTCCAACGAGCCTTTGGAGGAAAAAATTCTCCAGGTAAACAGTCCGTTTGTCATAGATGGCGGCCTGACCCATTTCTTTCTTAGAAACTGGGAGAAGCTTATGAAAGGGGAAACAATTAAGTTCAACTTCATAACCCCTGCCAAACTTGATTATTTCCAGTTTCGTGTTTCAAAAAATGGTATTATTGACATAGAAGGAAGAAAAGGAATGCAGGTTAAACTCGAAATCAACAGCTTTATTTTAAGGGCTTTTGTTGACCCCATCTATGTTACCTACGACATTGAGAATAAAAACATTCTTCATTATAAAGGTATTTCGAATATAAACGGCCCTGACGGAAAAAGCTATTCGGTAGAGATAAACTATTTAGATAAGGATTTGCAATAATGGAAAAACTGGCAATAATTGGAACAGGCATTGCAGGTATGGGAGCAGCATTCCTGCTGCATAAGAATTATGACCTCACAATTTTCGAGAAAAACAACTATACCGGAGGGCATACAAATACCGTTACGGTAAAAGAAGGGGAAAAAGATGTTTTCATTGATACCGGATTTATGGTATTCAATAAAGTAACCTATCCCAACCTGACCCGTTTATTCGATCTGCTCAATGTTCCGGTAATGAAAACAAGCATGTCGTTCAGTGTTGCCCATGTTGAAAGCGGACTTGAATATTCGGGCACCGGATTAAACGGGCTCTTTTCGCAGAGAAAAAGGATATTCGACCCCTCATACATAAGAATGCTCTGGCAGATTAACCGTTTCAACAATGAATGCCTTGAAGTACTTGATAATCCTCTTTATTCCAATTATTCCCTTGCAGAATATGTAAAAGTAAAAAAATTCGGCAGCGATTTTTTATTTAAGTATTTAATTCCGATGAGTTCTGCCGTTTGGTCTACTCCGCCCGATCTGATGTTGAATTTTCCTGCGAAGACTTTAATCCGCTTCTTTTACAATCACGGTTTCCTAGGATTGAATACTCAGCATCAATGGTATACAGTAGTTAACGGAAGCAAGACATACCGCGATATTTTAATTGAGCCCTTCAAAGACAGGATTAGAACCGGCAGCCGCGTAAGACAGGTATTGAGAGAAGGGGGAAAAATCAAAGTTGTTACTATTGATAACTCAGCTCATTATTTCGACAAGGTGATTTTCGCTTCCCATGCCGACGAAACTTTATTAATGCTTTCCGACGCTACTCCTCTGGAAAAGAAATTACTTTCACCATTTAAGTATCAGTATAATAAGGCTACACTTCATACTGATTCTTCAGTAATGCCTAAGACAAAAAGAGCGTGGTCATCGTGGAATTACAGGATACAGAATTTTGAAGGTTACGTTAAAACATCTATAATTTATTATATGAACAGCCTGCAGAAAGTATCGGAAAATCAAGACTATTTTGTTTCAATTGACGATCCGGGCAACATTGACCGGAATAAAATAATTAAAGAAATTGACTATCATCATCCCCTGTTCGACCTGGATGCCGTAAAAGCTCAGGATTCTCTTTTCGATTTGAACTCTCAGGGGAATAACACCTACTTCTGCGGAAGTTATTTCAAGTACGGTTTTCACGAAGACGCGTATACAAGCGCGGTTAATTTGAGCAACCATCTGCTTCAGGGGCGGAAATGATTAATTCGTCAATTTACGAATGCACTGTAATGCACAGCCGAAGGGAGCTTACCGAAAATAAGTTCTACTACAGATATTTTATGTTCTTTATCGACCTGGATGAAATTGATACTCTTGCCTCTAAGCTTTCCCTTTTCAGCAGGAACAGATTCAATGTCTTTTCCTTCAGGGACAGGGACCACCTGGCATTCGAGAAACCGGGAGTAAAAGAGAATATTCTGCGATATCTTGAAGAGAATGGGGTTAAGGAGAAAATTGGAAGGATAATGCTTCTTACCAATGTAGCCACATTCGGATATAACTTTAATCCGGTTTCATTTTATTTCTGCTACGATAATGAGGGGACTCCTTTATGTGTTGTTCCCGAAGTTGGAAATACTTTCGGCGAGCTTAAACCCTTTTTTATAGGTAAGGAAGATTTCAACGGCGAAAGGTTTACCTCGAGAATGCAGAAAAATTTCTATGTATCCCCTTTCATTCAGCACGATGTATATTTCGATTTCAGGCTTACTCCCCCCAACGAAAAACTTAACATAGAGATTGATGATTATAAAGAAAACAGAAAAATTTTTATTACACGCCTTAACGGCCAAAAGAAACCGTTAACAGACCTTAATCTGTTTATCTATTCATTGAAATACCCTCTTGTAACGGTTAAGGTTATAGCGGCAATTCACTGGCAGGCGGTTAAACTTTTAATTAAAAAAATCCCCTATTTCAGAAAAAACGAGTTTTTAGAATTACAAAAAGGAGCAATTGAGAAATGGAAAAGTCATTAAACATAAACAGCAGGGCTGAAAGAATTGCCTCTGTAAGACCAAACTCACTCTTTGTTAAGATAGTTTTGGGTATTCTCCAAAAAATGAGCAAAGGTACTTTAAATGTAGTTTTTCCCTGGGGCGAAGAGCTCACATTCGGGAATGGCGATAATACAATGTCTGCCAATATTAAAATTACCGACGAACGTTTCTTTAAAAAAGTGGTTCTCTACGGCGATATAGGATTCGGCGAGGCCTATGTTGACGGCTACTGGGAAACCGACAGTATTACAAATGTAATCTCCTGGATGATTCTTAATGTTGAAAACAATCCCGCCATTTCGGGGGGGAGCAGAAGGTTTTCCCCCATCAGCCTGCTTAAATATGTAAATAAAATTTACCACAGGATGAATCTCAATTCCAAAAAAGGAAGCAGAAAGAATATCTCCAGCCACTATGATCTTAACAACGACTTTTTCCGCCTCTGGCTTGATGAGAGTATGACTTACAGCTCTGCAATATTTAAAAGCGAACAGACAACATTGCTTGAAGGACAAATTGAGAAGTATGACCGGATCTGCCGGGAACTTAAAATTAAGCCTTCGGATCATGTATTGGAAATAGGATGCGGATGGGGAGGCTTTTCTGCTTACGCAGCTAAAAACTATGGCTGCTCCATTACTGCTGTTACAATTTCAAAAGAACAGTACGATTTTGCAGTAAAGAGAATTCAAGATAACGGATTGAGCGGACAGGTGGAAGTTCTGCTAAAGGATTACAGAGATATTGAAGGGCAATTTGACAAAGTCGTATCAATTGAAATGATAGAGGCTGTAGGGCACGAGTTTCTTCCGGCTTATTTCAGCAAGATAGATAAGCTCCTTAAAAAGGATGGCGCCGTTGCACTGCAGGCAATTACTTCGCACGATTCAAATTATAGGCAGCTGCGCAACGGTGTTGACTGGATTCAGAAGCATATATTCCCCGGCTCCCTTCTTCCTTCAATCGGTATTATAAATGAAGTTGTTAATAAAACCAGTAATATGCACCTACACAGCCTTAAAGGTTTTGGTTATGACTACGCAAGGACTTTAAAAGAATGGAGAGAAAAGTTTAATTTGCGCATTGATGATATAATGCAGCTTAAATTCGATACTGAATTTGTGAGAAAATGGAATTATTACCTCAGCTATTGCGAAGCTGCCTTTAAAATGAGAAACATTAATGTGGTTCAGCTTGTATATACACGGCCGAATAACAGGAATTTATAGTATGCTTAGCAAAAATATTAAAAGCACCCTGGCGGGGAAATTTATTACCCCTGTAAAGAATCTTCTTTTACAGGGGACTTCCCCGCGTCTTATTGCCATTGCAATAGCAGGGGCAGCAGTTCTCGGAATTGTTCCCGTTATTGGATCAACAACACTTCTATGTACAATTTTTGCCCTTTCCTTAAGGCTTAACATTCCCCTTGTTCAGCTTGTAAACTTTTCTGTTTATCCGCTGCAGGTTATAATGATAATCCCCTTTATGAAAATGGGAGAATATATCTTTGGAATTGAGAGTTTAAACTACAGCCTGGATGATATCTACCGGCTGGTTACCGGGGATATTCTAAATGCTATCTCTGTATTGTGGAATGTCACACTTCAGGGAATAGGCGCATGGGCTATTTCAGCTCCGATTCTTTTTTCTCTGATTTATTTCCCCTTATATGCAATTCTGCGGAAATTTGAGCGGATCAGAGTGAAGAATTAATTACTTTCGGCCATTAAATGTTTTAAGTTTTTACTATCCCCACTTAACAGGGTAAAATTATCTTCTTTTAGATATATTTAAGCCATTCAAATATTTTTTAATCAGACAGTGAGAAAGAAATGAAGAATGGCGCAATCAAATTAGCTTCTTTTATTCTCGCGCTTATTGTTTTTACGGCAACGGTAAACGCGCAGAAGAAAAAC
>JAEXUB010000124.1 GCA_023453125.1 Bacteroidota bacterium | reverse complement strand
AGAATTGCCTTGTAATGGAATTCGAATTTTGAAGCATAAACAGGAGAGGGGCCATCTGTGATATAAGCCATTCTAATTCCCCCGCCGTAAAATTCTTTAAGCAAATTTAATTTGGCCTCTTCGGATGATAAATCTGTTCCAAGTGAAGAAGAGAGTTCTTTAACGTTATTGTGAAGGACGGTAGGCCCCTTTTCAATGCAGGCTTTTAAATGGGAACCGTATGTATCGAGGATTGAAATTTTATCGTGCCTGTTGGCCAATTCAATTGCAAGGGGAAAAATCGAATCGGTTTCTGAACAGGGAGAACTGCCCGATAGAATTACAATTGAGCAGTTTGTTATAGCTTTCTCGAGGCGGCTTTTCATATCTTCAGCTTCGGCGGATGAAATAACCGGATTCAATCCGAAATAGGTGGTCATTTCCCCGCGGCTTTTATCCAAACATAATGAAGCCTGCCTGGTTTCTGCTTTTGTGGAAACATAGGTTGCGTCTATTTTCTCTTCTGCAAGAAGTGAACGGAGTATCTTGCCGTTTCCTCCCCCCAGGAATGTTATTGCGCTGTTTTTTATTCCAAGTTTGCTTAACTGCCTGCTTACATTTATTCCTTTACCCCCTGCGGTAAAGTATTCATTCAGGGGGCGGTTTGCAGAGCCCGTTATAATGTTTTCATATACAAGCCTTCTTTCCAGAAGGGGATTAAGAGTAATTGTAAGAACCATACTATCTGATACCTGCTCCGTTAAGTAAGTCGTAATCGGGATTCTGCAGGCGGTAGCTTCCGAATCCGTTTACATCATAAAAAATATATTGTCTGTTAAGCCTGCTGTAGCTCCATATTTCATATGGATGGCTGTCTGCCGGCATAGGCTGGCGCTCAACCATATCGGGGGGACCGAGAATAATGTAAACCATTCCCATATCCGATTTCCATCCGGCGGGAGTTCCCTTAAAATGCCTGTTGGAATAATCCACTCTTTTGTAATATTCCTTCATAACAGGATTATCTTCGACATTGGGGAACGGTTTCTTTTCATCCCAGAAGTCGAAGAATTTTTTTATTCTTTCGTCGTTATCCGGGGTTTCTTTAATAAAACTTATGGTTGCGCCGCCGGCTATATAAGCCATCTGGTCAATTGCGTCGTCGAGGCTTACAATTGAAAGAGGAAGCCCGTATATTCTGCCGTTAATTACTTTAATATAGCTTTTTAAAATTTTATCTTCAGCTCTTATGTTAATGCCTATCCTTATTTCGCCGAGAATGAATTTCGATTCCTTAAGAGTGACAAATATTTTATTGGTTCCCTTAACAAGTTCCTTCTCCTCTTCAAACTTATAAAGGAGTGTATCGAGCTTATCCTTAAGAGTGTATTCAAGAGTAACTTTGCGGCTGCTGTTTGAGTAAATCTCGAAATAAAGAGGAAGCTCTCTTGTCTTGGTTGTAATTATTCTGGATACATTCGGAATAAGCTGCTCTCCGCTGTTATCCTTTATTATCTGTTCAACCAGAAGCGCGTCGCTAATTTCGAGAGAATCGGAAAAACCGCGCACATTAAGAGTGGCTTCGCTGAATGAAAGCTTTTTGGAATCCAAATCCTCTACGCTGCAGTAGAGTGAGTATTTTCCCGGTTTAAGGTCTATGCTTCTCTGCGAATAGTTTGAACTGTATGGGGAGTTGGCCTCCTCAAAACTTTCTGTCTTTAGCCTTTCTACCCAATTCTGGTCGTAGAAAATATTTTCTTTGTTCTCGTCGAAAATAGTTAGAGTTACGTTATATGCGGCGGTAAAGGAATCGCCGTTTTTAACAAACTGAACGCTCGAAAAGGGGACCTGCATATAGAAATCGAGCCTGGTCTTGCCTGCCTGTTCTCCTTTATTCGAAAGAACATCCATAAAGAAATTTGGAAGGGCAAAACTCTTTGAATCCTCTCCCGGATTTCCTATCTGAGCCATTAATCCGCTTGTAATAAGGAATATAAATATTAAAACTTTTTTCATTTTATTTACTCCTTTGGCTAAATTATCTCTGCTGTAAGATCGTAATCGGAACTTCCGGTAATGCGTACATTATAAAACTCGCCGGTTTTAATTCTTTTAGTTCCTTTCGGGATAACAATATCCCCATCGACTTCGGGTGCATCTTTTTCTGAGCGGGCATAGTAATTGCCCTCTTCAAGCCGGTCGATGATTACTCTTAACTCACGTCCAATTAACAATTTATTTTTCTTAAAAGAAATACCATTTTGAATCTCCATTAATTGGGCGAGCCTTTCCTCTTTTTCTTCCTGGGTATATTTATCCCCCAGTTTATAACTATGGGTATTCTCTTCAATGGAATAGGTAAATGCGCCAATCCGGTCGAACCGTGTTTCTCTAACAAAATCGCATAATTCTTCAAAATCGGCATCGGTTTCCCCCGGGTACCCCACAATGAATGTGGTTCTGAGTGTAATACCTGGGACTTTCTCCTTCAGGGTTTCAATAAGCTTGCGGGTCCGGCGCGAGGTTATTCCCCTCCTCATCGATTTTAGGACATTATCTGAAATATGCTGTAAGGGCATATC
>JAEXUB010000117.1 GCA_023453125.1 Bacteroidota bacterium | reverse complement strand
ACAAACAGGAATATGAAGCAGGATTTTATGATTATTATAATACCTATTGGAAATCTGCACCCCGCACTCTTTCTATTAAAAAAACCAACGGCAAACCCGTCATTGATGGAGTTCTAAATGAACCGGTGTGGGAAAAAGATATTATTATCGACCGCAAATTCTGGACCGATTCTGATATTACTATTGTTCCGACTATAGACAACAAAGCGCTTGCCTCGATGGTATGGGATGAAGAAAATCTTTATGTCGCATTCGAGATTGAAGATTCAAGTATTTCCGAGCACTGGTTCGATTTTTTCGACGACGGAATTGAACTTGATATTGATCCTGATCTATCTCGCGGAATAGAATTTAAAGACAACGATCTGGTTCTTGGCTGGAAAATAAAATTCAACGGGCCTTACTACCGTACCCCGCTCAGAGGAGTAAACGGGGCCTTGAGGTACACATCTTCAGGATATTCCATTGAGCTGGCTGTGCCCTGGAGTCTGCTTGGTGTTACTCCCTCTGCCGGCAAAAAAATCGGGGTTGAATTGTGCAACTACGATACTGACAACGGAAACTATAAGGGATCTTACATTTTCAGCGGACATTCCTGGGTAGGGGGTGTTTCTCTCAATGGACTTGCCGAAGTTGAACTCTCATCTGCCGCCGCAAAAAAGGGAATCAGCATTTCATCTCCAACCGGAGGAGAAGTCTATGTTGCGGGAGAAACACTTACAGTTGAATATTCTTCTTTCAATATTTCAAATGTTAAGGTTGAGTACTCTGCCGATAACGGACAAAGCTGGTCAACCCTTGTTTCATCAAGAGAAACGGGAACAAATATAATTCAAATTACTCTGCCGGCGGGGAGAGCCGAACAGGGAAAAATAAGGATTTCGGATGCCGGCGATAATTCCTCCTTTGCAGTTACTGCCGGTACATTCAGGGTTGTTTCTCCGGCGGCATCTTTCGGGCCCTATTTAAAGGATGCATCCACTATGCTGCTTATGCACTTTAATAATTCTCTTCTCAATACCGTAACCTCCGAATCGGGGAGCAGCTCTAACATTGCATACGATAACGGAAACGGGGCGGATATGGGTACGGCCGCCAGATTGCAGGGAACCATTATTACCGTTCCCCACAACAGTAATTTAAATATAAGCGGGGACTGGACCATTGAGGCCTGGATTAAACTCAATTCATATAACGGAAACGGAATGACCATTATTACTAAGCCGGGAAACGACAATGCCTACTTTGCAAATTATACGCTCGAGATAAATCCCTGGTGGAACAATGTTTTTTACGGCTTCTTCTTTGACGGGGGCAATAACAGGGTGGGAATAACAGGAGCCGTGCCGGAGCTTAATAAATGGTATCACATTGCCTTTATAAGAGATTCGCAGAGAAAGCAGATGAAACTCCTACTGCACGATTCCGATAAGAGGCTTGTATCTACATTCACTCAGGATTATTCCTCCGGAACTACATTATTAAATAATCAGGCTCTAAAAATAGGGGAAGGTATAGACGGCTGGATTGATGAAATAAGAATCAGCAATACAGTAAGGGATTTTACAGTTGGAATAGAAGACAATACCCTCGCCAAAGAGGTGCCGGCCGGATTTTCACTCGGGCAGAACTACCCGAATCCTTTTAATCCCTCTACGACTATTACATTCACCATTCCTTTTGGTGATGCGGGTGCCGTTTCCGAAGTAATTTTAAAAATTTATGATTCCCTCGGCAGGGAGATAAAAACTCTTCTGAACGGCCCCCTCCCCGGTGGCAGCCATTCAGTAAGGTTCGACGCTTCGGGACTGCCGAGCGGAATTTATTTTTACCGTCTGACAGCCGGCTCCTATTCGGAACAGAGAAAAATGGTGTTCCTGAAATAGGGTTTCTGATTGGATTGAACCCTTGTAAAGTGTAAAATAAATTTCTATTTTGCACAGTTAAAGAAATTCAAACCAATTAGAGGAGTGCTAATGGCGGAATTTGACGAACCCAAAATGCAGGAAGTCCCTGACGACTCGGAGGAGTTTGAACTGGGGCATACAGACAAACTGGTTGGTGTTTTTACTTCACCGACTGATACATTCAGAAAGATAGGGATGTTTCCTCCAAAAGTAGTTGACTGGTTCCTGC
This sequence comes from Bacteroidota bacterium, assembly GCA_023453125.1. Classification (GTDB taxonomy): domain Bacteria; phylum Bacteroidota; class Ignavibacteria; order Ignavibacteriales; family Melioribacteraceae; genus JAEXUB01. The sequence goes on along the minus strand of JAEXUB010000117.1, from coordinate 6,115 downwards.
CGATGTTTATAGTAATTCTTGTTGCTGTTTTTGCCGGTTTTGTTAAAATGAGTAATCCGGCTATTAATTATGAAGTAACACAGAAACAGCTTGAGATGCAGCAGAAAAGCCTGGATGACGCAGTAAAGAGCGGCTCTATTACGCAGGAGCAGGCGGATCAGCAGCTTGAAGCAAGCCAGAATATTATGAACAGCCCGGTTATGAAAGTAATTGCCGTGCTGGGAGGATTAATAGGAGGCTTTATAATTTTCTTTATTATGGGGGGTATTTATCATCTCTTCTGCCGTTTTGCCCTGAAAGGAGATGCTACTTACAGCTATGCCCTTGTAGGCTACGGGCTGGCAAGCTATATACTTATACTCCAGCACATTATTGCCACCATTCTATCGCTGGTAACAAGCAAGATGATAAATGATATCAGCATTGCCTCTATTGCAGGAATGAACAGGGCCGAACCTCTCGGATTTATTCTTACTTTTATCGATCCCATTGCCATCTGGTTCTACTTCATACTCGGAACGGCATTTGCCAAGCTTTACAAATCGGATAATACAAAGAAATACTTAATAACCATTTTCGCCGTTTGGATAGGCATTTCTCTTCTCTTCTTTGTACTGGCAAATTATATACCTTTCCTGAAAGGTTTCGTAGGAATGTAATTGAAATTTATTTCTAAGGGAAAAGGGGCCGGGAAACCGGCCTCTTTTTAGTTTAAATAGTCTCTTTGATTCGGAAGGGTAATTCTTTGAACGGTTTATTTTTCATCACTCAAAAACATATTCGCCACCGGGATCTTTTTTTATCCTGCCTCTTAAAGGAATATGCGGAATAAGCCTTTTTCTCAGAAGCCTGTTATAAAATATTGCTCCAGCGGGAATAACGCAGCTTATTATAACAAGAGGATTTACAAGCAGGATTCCTCTGATTAGCAGCAGAAAGAAAAACAGATAAGCTGCATTGTTAAATCCCACAAGATAATAGGCATTAAAATATTTAAATTGCACAATAAGGTAAAAAGCATTCCCAATCAACGCTGCCAGAACCGCATATCTTAACAGCCCCGGCGCCGGCGCCGGGAAATATATTACAAGCAGAGTAGAAAAAAGCATTAAAAGCTTTAATGCCGATAATTCCTTTTTGTATTTAATAAGCTCCCCTTCAGGAACAACCGACGCGGTAAGCAAGGCTATATAATCGCTATCAAGATCTTCATATTTATCTTTTAGTCTTTCATATATTTCCTTTTTAGACACCCCCTCTTTGTACAGCGAGGCAATATCCCTCCTCAATTCAATCTTCTTCATCAGGTCCACTTATACCTCTTCGTTGTCATTAAAGATATATATTCCGTTTGAATCTTTTTTAACGCTTCCGGTCAATCTTATTTCGGGATAGATTTTTTTTCTTAGCCAGAAACTATATCCCCCCATTGCCGCAGGCAAAACGATGAGATAATAATTAGTAAAACCTCTGCTAAACAGGGCAAATGCAAGAACAACCAGAAAAGACATTGTTCCTATCAGAAAGAGTACCGTAAGCGCCTGATGCTCAAGCTTGTAAAGAGAAATGTTAAACAGGCCAATAACAATTACCCCCACAGCCAGACTTAAATAATTTCTTTCTTCCGGATTGTACGAGGGAGAGCTGAAAAACCAGAGCAGCATCCCGATTGAAAAAAGCGCCATAAGCAGGACTGCGTGAGGACGGTACCTTTGCCTGGCTTTTTGCGCGGAAAAGGAGAGTATCATAAAGGACAAATAAGCAGAATCCCTATTGTCTGTTTTTTCTTTTAATGAAGAATAAATGTCGGATTTTGTCTTACCCTGCGCAGAAAGTTCTGCCGCCTGCTCTTTGATTTCTTTTCTTGTTAGCATTAAAATTATCCCATCTGAATATGTTAAAATATAAAAGAGAAAGGAGATTAAAAACAGCCGGTTTAAAAAAAGAAGTCCAGCTTTTGGCCGGACCTCTTTTTGAATCTATATTAGCACCCCTAATTATTTAATCAGCATCATTTTCTTTGAGATATTAAGATTCTTTCCGATCATCTGATAGATATACATACCTGAAGCAAGCCTGTTTGCGTCGAAAGTTACTTTGTGAACGCCTGCCGAGAAATCCTGATCTGCGAGTATTGCAACTTCCTGACCGATTGAGTTGAAAACCCTGATCATAATTCTGCTTGCCTGAGGAACGGTAAACTGAATTGTTGTAGTCGGGTTGAACGGATTAGGATAATTCTGATGAAGCTGGAATGTTGTAGGAACTTCAGCTTCTTTTTCAGTTGATACTGTACCGTTCGGCCCGGAGATCTTATAGATTGTACCTTCCTTTGTGCCTGCAAATACATCTTTTGTAGAAGGATTAACTATTACAGTGCTAACTCCGAAGCCGCTCATTCCGAGTGAATTCCAGGTAGCGCCGTTATCGGTTGAAGTAAGAACGCCGCTTGTGTATGAGCTCGCATAAATCTTGCCTGATGCATCTGAAGTTAAGGCATAAATATAAGCTACGTTAAGAGAAGTAACCTTTGTCCAGCTTGCGCCGTTATCTGCCGATCTCATTAAACCGTTGCCGTATGTTCCTGCAAAGAGGAAGTCGCTGTTTGAAGTTAATGACCATACAACATCGTATCCTTCAGTAACTTTAACCCATGCGCCGTCAACGAGTTTAAGAACGCCGTAACCGGCTGTGCCTGCAAATAGAGTGCCCTCTGCAGATACTGTAAGAGACTGGATAGCGAGGAATCCGCCGAGCCCGCTGTTTAATTCTGTCCATGTAGCGCCGTTATCTGAAGATACAAATACTCCGTATCCCCATGTGCCGGCATAAATCTTTCCGCCTGCGTATGCAACTGCGTGTACATCTTTGTTTTGGAGACCGGCAATTGTCCAAACCGAACCCTCGAACTTATAGAGCCCTTTTTCTGTAGCAGCATAGATTGTACCGTTGATATTCTTAAGAGCCCAGATAAAGGATACATTCATACCGTTATTGATAAGTGTCCAGTTTGTTCCGCCGTTAGCTGATTTATAGATCTTGCCTCCCATTGTGCCTGCATAAACCGCACCTGAGTTGTCATAGATCATTGTGTAAACAATTTCGCCCTGTGTAAATGAGCCTGCATTCTGCCATTCGCCGGTGTTTCCGCCGCCGTTTGAACCGCCCCCCGAAGTCATACCGGAGATTGTAACGAGAACGCTTGAAGAGTTATTTCCCTGAACCGGATCTGCTGTTGTGCAGCCTGTAATTGCAGCTGTGTTTGTAATCTTGTTTTCTACCGGGATATGTCCGTTGAATAATGTATTGTTGAACTGTCCTGCTCCTATCATGCTTTTTACAATAACCTGTCCGTTTACAACGCCTGCCGGGAAATTGAGAGCTGCAAAAGGAGCAAGAATTGAACCGCGTACGTCTATACCCTGAATTGAGAGCGCTGTTGCCTGATAGAAGTTATATAGAACATTGCTGATTGCAGTTCCATTAACTGTAAGTCCGCCTGTCCATTTAACATCTGTACCGCTTATGTTAACAAGAACTACTGAACCGTTAGGAACGTTGATTTCGAGGCTTGAAGAAACTGACATAACAGAGCCGTCAACATTGAAAACGTTCAAATAAGGATCTACTCCGTTAAGAACAATTCCGCCCCACTGTGCTGTGGTTGATCCGTTAACGGTTAGAGCTGCAAGCTGAGCTGAAAGATTTTCGAGATATACTTTTGCTGCCGCAAAATCAATAGGATAATCTTTTCTTAATTCTCCGCCTGTAATGCTTACTGCGCTGATAGGAAGATTTGTTGAGTTGCCGTAAACTACGTTTCCGTTATAAACCGCGCCGGATGTATAGGTTAAATTGCGCCCTACTACAAGAACGTCGCCGCTGTTTGCAGGAAGTTTGTCTGCTACGGAATATCCGCCGAGAACCGCATCGCGTCCAACTGCAACTTTACCTTCTGTATCTGATGAAGGCTGAGTTAAATCTTCGAGAACAAACAAACCGAAACCTTTTGCGGCGCCGAGATCGAATGCTGTATTGTTAAGGTTTGCTACGTCAATTTTAACGCTTATATCGAGTGTTGCAAAAGCGCCGTTATTCAGATTTCCGACATTCCAAACGCCTGTTGTATTATTGTATGTACCCTGTGAAGGATTTGCAGATACAAACTGAAGTCCGCCCGGAAGAAGATCTGTTACAACTGCATTGTGAGCGGTATTAGGTCCGAGATTTGTTACTTTAATTGTATAGGTAATAATGTCGCCGTTCTGCGGTGTTGCGTTGCTTACTGTCTTTTCAATCTTAAGGTCTGCTTTTTCGTCAACTGTTTCCTTATAAATACCTGCATCCCAGGTCATATCGTTTTCGCCGGGGAGAAGGTCTGTGCATATTGTCTCGCCCGTTACAACGTCAACATCCGAATCCTTAGCATCGCTTCCGTTTGAATTGGCGTCTTTTGTTGTGAATACATAGCCTGAAGGCTTAATGAATTTTACTTTATAGCTGCCGGCTGTCAGATTGGCAAATAAGTAGTAGCCGTTAGCGTCTGTTGTGGTTGTGGCTAACTTGGTTCCGTCGCAATTATATAATTCAACTGTTACGCCTGCAACGCCAAGTTCTCCCTCGTCCTGAATTCCGTTTTTATTTGTATCTTCCCACACCCTGTCGCCGAGAGATGCTTTTAATTCATCCTGGCAGGTAAGGAAACCTTTATCAACCGTACCGTTGTCAAAATTTTCGTTAATTGCTGTGGCTGCATTATTGATTGCAGAGAGGTAATATCCGGTGTTTTCGCCGCCGAGCGCTTTGTTGGCAATTACGAGGAACTGGTCAACTGTCATACCGGCGAAAGTTCCTGATGCTATATATAAGTTAGCAAGGTCAACCGAATTTGTACCGAGCTTGCCGGCTCTGTCGAATTCTACGTTAAGTGTCAATGCTGCAATCTGTCCTGCAAGTACGCTTATGCTTGTTGTAGGATCAACATAATTCTGTGTTAATGCAGAAGCTGTTCCCCCCTGTGGAAGGAAATCTTTAACTGCAGATGCGCTAGTTAATTTAATTGTAAATGTAGAGCCGATTGTCATTCCGTTCGGGAATACTGTTGAGAAATACATATCTCTTATTTTACCCGGTGTGCTGTTGGATGAGCTTCCCCATCCCCCCTGTGTAAATGTAGTATAGCCTTTTGTATCACAGTTGTCGGGGGTATACCAGTTAACTGTGGCTTTAATTTCTCTTGATAAGCCGGCCGGAGTTGCGAGAACCAGTTTCTGATGTGTATTCGGTTCAATTTTGTGAACATACATTGTTCCCTGCGGTACTGTTACATTTGCAACTGCTGTAATTGTGGTTGTGGCGGCTGCGCCTTGTGAAATTGTAATTTCGGGAGTTGTACCGTTGGAACCGGTTACTGTTGTTGCCGCGCTTAAAGTGCCGCTTGTTGCGGATAATGAAACTGTGATTCCCGAAAGAGGATTTGTTCCGAGATCGAATGATGAAACTGTAAACTTGCCTAATGTACCGACGGGAATGTTCTGGTTTGAAGGTATTATAAGAAGAGTTTCAAGAGGAACAAATGTGTTTGCGTTTGCGTCGGTATCGTTTTTAATTGCAATTGCTCTGGCTCTGAGAGTTCCATCTGATATTGTATTGAGATCGATGTTGTCTGAATAATGCCAGATAGCGAGCTGAACTGCCGCTGCTTCCTTTGCGTCTGTGCTCAATGCGCCTGCATACGGAAATGGCCTGAACGGGAAATAGTTATTGAGAATATAGGTTATTGCTTTCGGTGTAGGGCCCTGGTCGGTATATGTATGCGGCTGTGAAGAGCTGTAAACCGCCAGAGGGTGAGCTACGTCGATGCAATAAAAACTTGCTGCCTGTCCGTCTACATCCCCTTTAAATGTGCCTGCATAGTAGGTCATGTTTTTATTCTGATAAGGATCAAAGAATGTAACTGTAGAGACCTTATCGTTTCCGGTAACTTTCGCGGTTGTAGAACCGGCGGCTGTCTGATTACCGAAATAAGAAAGGGGATATGTCTTTGTCTTCTTGCTTCCGTCGTTATTGGAAGAAGCGTAAATATTAACGCTGGTTAAGCAGATTAAAACTATAA
>JAEXUB010000057.1 GCA_023453125.1 Bacteroidota bacterium | reverse complement strand
TGAATTGTACGGCTCCGGTAGAACAGACGCCGGTGTGCACGCACTATGCCAGGTGGCGCATCTTGAAGTTAATACTATGCTCGCCCCCGAAATAATAAGGATGAAGCTTAATGACGAGCTTCCGGCGGACATAAATATCCTCGAAGTTGAAAAAGCCGATCCGTCATTCCACGCGCGCCACGATGCCGAATACAGAAGCTATATCTATCAAATTTCAAAGAGAAGAAGCGCATTCGCAAAACCGTTTGTATGGTGGATTAAGGATAGGCTAAATGTTGAAAAGATGAAAAACGCAGCGGCACATCTTGCAGGAATGAATGACTTTGCCTCCTTTGCCGAAAGGGACGAGCAGGAGAAATCCACAAAAGTAAATCTTAACGAAGTTGTAATTGCCGAAGAGGGGGACTTAATAATAATTAAAATTTCCGGCTCTCACTTTTTATGGAAAATGGTGCGCAGAATTGTAGGCGTTCTTGTGGAAGTGGGAAGAGGCAATCTTACTGCTGACGACGTAAAAAGATTTCTTGAAAGATTTTCAGAAGAACCTGCAAAGTATACCGCCCCTCCGTCCGGGCTCTTTCTTGAGAACATCTATTATCCCGGCGAAACAAGGGGGGATAAGACCGGAGCTTTTATTGAAGTTAAATCTTTCAAATCCATCAGATAATTCCCTCCGATGAAAGGCAGTGTTAACGCATCTCATTTAAAACCGGGTTTCTACTGGAAACCCTTATTTGCCGTTGTTGTATGGGGCTTCTCATTCATAGCAATTAAGTATGCTCTTGAAGAAATTAAACCGGCCACTATCGTTTTTATACGTCAGCTTTTGGGCATTGCCTTTCTTGGCGCAATTGCAATTAAGCAGAAGAGCGGATTCGCGATTGCGAAAAAAGATTTCAGGTGGGTGCTTCTTCTCGGTTTAATAACAAGCCTTCATTTGTGGATACAGGTAACCGGGCTGCAATATACTTCGGCATCTAATACCGGATGGATAATAGGTATAACACCTGTGTTTATGACTATTGCGGGATTCCTCTTCTTCAAAGAGAAAGCGGGATTAAGCCAGATTGCGGGAATAGCCCTTTCATTCTTCGGCCTTCTGCTTCTTGTTGGCAAAGGGGATTTCAGTACAATAGATATTATAAAGAACAAAGGGGACCTGCTGATTATAACAAGCTCATTAACCTGGGCAATCTATTCAATTGCGGCAAAGAAGGCGGCAATGAGCTTTTCCCCATTAATGGCAACATTCTATTTGTTTGTTGTAATGGCTCTTGTAACGGCTCCCTTTACAATTAACGGGGAAGATATTAGCAGGGTAATAAATCTCTCTTCAAAAGCCTGGCTTGCTATTCTCTTCCTCGGCATTTTCTGCTCCGGTGTGGGGTATTACATATGGGCTCAGACTTTAAAGGAAATGAGCGCTTCGCAGGCGGGAGCCTTTCTCTATCTTGAACCCTTTGTAACTTTTTTCTCCGCCGCCCTTCTGCTGAATGAACATCTGAGCCTGATTACTTTTATAAGCGGAATAATTATTATTACAGGTGTAATTCTTGTAAACAGGAAATAAATATCCGGGGGTATGATGAAAAGAATAAATGCATTCCTATTTTTAATCTTAATTCTTGCTTTGGGCGCGGGGGCTGTAAGAGCGCAGGAAAAAGCTGACCTAATCCTTATTAATGGAGTTATTGCCACTCTTGATGAAAACATTCCCGATGCGGAAGCCGTTGCTGTTAAAGGAGAGTGGATTACTGCGGTGGGAAGAAGCAGCGAAATTAAAAAACTGGCAGGGCCGTCAACAAAGATTATTGACCTTAATGGAAAATTCCTAATGCCCGGCTTTAATGAGAGCCACGCCCATTTCTGGGGACTTGGAAAATTCAAACAGAATATTGATCTGATGCAGACAAAGAACTGGGACGAAGTTGTTGCTCTTGTTAAGGAAGCGGTTAAAAAGGCAAAGCCGGGGGAATGGATTCTCGGAAGAGGATGGCATCAGGAAAAATGGAATAAGACTCCCGTTCCCGATGTAAGCGGATTTCCGGTGCATACCGAACTGAGCAGAATATCCCCCAATAATCCGGTAATATTAAAGCACGCAAGCGGACACGCGATATTCGCCAACGCAAAGGCTATGGAGCGCGCGGGCATTTCTAAAAGCTCAAAAGACCCCGAAGGGGGACAGATTATGAAAGATGCATCCGGCGAACCGATCGGAGTATTTCACGAAAATGCCGCGGCACCGATTAATATGCAGTATGAAATTTATTTATCGCAGAGAACCAAAGAGCAGGTTAAGGCAGACTGGCTTAAGGTGCTTGAGTATGCGGTAAAGGAATGTGTTGAAAAGGGAATTACTACTTTCAACGATGCCGGTTCTGAATTTTATGATATTGATATGTTAAAAGAAGTAATTGACGCAAGAAAGTTTGACATAAGGCTCTGCGCTATGCTGGGAGAAGGGAATGATGCCCTTAGAAAGAAGGCAAAAGATTATCTCCTTATAGGATACGGCAATAACCGGCTTACAGTGCGGGAAATTAAAAGATATATAGACGGAGCTCTCGGCGCAAGGAGCGCCTGGTTCCTTGAGCCTTATTCCGACATGCCCGGCCATTCCGGATTGAATGTTGAAACAATTGAGGATTTAACAGCAACGGCCGAAATTGCAATTCGGAACGGATTCCAGCTTTGCATTCACTGCATCGGGGACAGGGCCAACAGGGAAGTGCTAGATATATATGAAAAGACATTTAAAAAGTACCCCGAAAAGAAAGATCTCCGCTGGCGCATTGAACACGCCCAGCATTTATCGCTTCAGGATATTCCCCGCTTTGCGCAGCTCGGAGTAATTGCCGCAATGCAGGCGTGCCACTGCACATCCGATGCCGGGTTTGTTCCGAAGAGAATCGGCGACAGGAGAGCAGAGGAAGGGGCTTATGTATGGCAGAAACTTATGAAAAGCGGCGCCGTTATCTGCAACGGAACCGATGCCCCCGTTGAAGGCGTAGACCCGATTAAAAATTATTATTCCTCAGTTACAAGAATCTACGGCGATGGAAAGGAATTTTTTCCTGACCAGAAGATGAGCAGAATGGAAGCGCTTAAGGCATATACAATTAATGGCGCGTATGCATCATTCGAAGAAAAAATAAAAGGGAAAGTGGCTATGGGAATGCTTGCCGATTTCACGGTCCTCTCGAATAACCTTCTTACCTGCGCTCAGGATGATATCTTAAACTCTAAAGTCCTCTATACAATTGTCGGGGGAAAAGTAGTTTACTCCGCAAAGTAACTTTTCTAAGGATAAGCCGTCCTAATTAAGGACGGCTTATCATATAAACAAATCAGAAAGGAAAAATTAATGATGAAAAAATTCTTCAATTCCATTTTTATTGCATTGACCTTCTTTGCAGTTTTAATACAGGCACAGACAAAAAATAAAATAGCGGTTACGGTAGACGACCTGCCGCTTCAGGGAATAAATTCATTCGCTCCGGAAGAACAGACAAAAATATTTAATAAGCTTGCCGGTGCAATCGCAAAGGAGAAAACCCCCGCAATAGGATTTGTTAACGAAGATAAGCTTTTGAATAACGGCTCTTATGCGAAAGAGAGAATTGAGCTTCTGGAAAACTGGCTTAACAAAGGACTTGATCTTGGGAACCATACATTTGCCCACAAGGGAGCCAACAGAGTGCCGGTTGAAGAATTTAAAGAGGATGTAATTAAAGGGGAAAATATTTTAAAGGGGCTACTTTCAAAGAGAAATAAAAAAATACAGTATTTCAGGCATCCGTTCCTCCAGACGGGATTGTCCCTTGAAATTAAGAAAGAGATAAATGACTGGCTTCTTGCGCGGGGATATACAATAGCCCCGGTTACATTCGATAATTCGGAATGGATTTTTGCGAAAGCATACGAAAACGCGGTAAAGAATAATGACGCCGCAATGAAAGAGAAAATCTCCGTAGAATATGTTTCTTATATGAAGGAAAAACTCGAATACTGGGAAGGGCAGTCGCAGAAATTATTCGGACGCAATATTTCGCACACTCTTCTTATCCACGCCAACCGGCTTAATTCCGATACTTACGGTGCGTTATGCAGAATGCTGAGGGAAAAGAATTATGAATTTGTAACTCTCGAAGAAGCATTAAAGGATGAGGCATACAAATCGGAAGATACTTTCATTAAGAATGCAGGAATTTCGTGGCTTGACAGATGGGCGCTGGCAAAGGGAAAGAAGAGGGATTTCTTTGCAGGAGAACCCCCCTGTCCCCCTCATATTATGAAATACGCCGGAGTTGACGGAGAGTAAATGTTTTCTCAATCCATCCGGCGGATGCCGGGGGGATAATTATTTCCTTTTACTCTTCAAAAAAAATTTTGTATTATCCTTTTGAAAATTTGTTCTCTAACATATAGCGGGAATAAAGAATATGAGGAAGACCCGGGACCCCAAGACGTTCATTCTTGACACAAATGTTTTTCTTCACGACCCCACCTGCATTAAGCAATTCCAGGAAAATGACATAGTTATACCCCTCGCGGTAATTGAAGAGATGGACCACTTCAAAAGAGGGAGCCAGGTAATTAATCTGAACGCGCGCGAGTTTGCGCGTACTCTCGATTCTCTTACCGGCAATGCACTTTTCAACGGAGGCGTTTCCCTCGGAAAGGGAAAGGGGAAAGTGAGAATCTTTATTACAAAAGGAATTTCAAAAGAAATTAAAGACGTATTCCAGGAAGACAATACCGACCATAGGATACTGAGCGCCGCTTTTGAAATCCAGAGAAAGGCAAGTACAAAAGAAAGAGTTATTCTTGTCTCGAAAGATGTAAACCTCCGTATGAAAGCCAAGGCGCTCGGCATTAATGCGGAAGATTATACCACAGACCGGGTGCCCAGCGTTGAAGACCTTTACAGCGGCAAGGAAATTGTTGAGGACTTTAACGACGACCTTCTGCAGAAATTCTATCAGGGCACTTATTCCGTTCCGGCAAAGGATGTAAAGAAAAAATCAAAAGTTACGCTGGTGCCCAACAAGTTTTTTATTCTCAGGAATTCAAACCGCTCCGCCCTTGCCTGTGTTGATTCCAATTTCGATTCTTTCCACAAAGTTGATAAAATGCAGGCCTATGGAATTACTCCACGCAATGCGGAGCAGACATTTGCCGTTAACGCCCTGATGAATAACGATATTCCCCTTGTATCTCTTATCGGCAAGGCGGGTACGGGTAAGACACTTCTGGCCCTTGCAAGCGCATTGCAGGTGCGCAAATATTACAGGCAGATTTATGTTGCGCGTCCGGTTGTGCCCCTTAGCAATAAAGATATCGGCTATCTGCCGGGGGATGTGGAAAGCAAGCTTGCCCCTTATATGCAGCCGTTGTGGGATAACCTTAAAGTTATTCAGGACCAGTATCCCGAGACCGATAAAAACCATCAGCTTATTAATACGATGGTTAAGGAGAATAAACTGGTAATTGAACCCCTAAGCTATATAAGGGGAAGAAGCCTGCAGAGAATATTCTTTATTGTAGACGAAGCGCAGAACCTTACTCCCCACGAAATCAAAACGATTATTACGCGCGCGGGGGAAGGGGCTAAGATTGTTCTTACCGGAGATATTTACCAGATTGACCATCCCTATCTCGATTCTCAATCGAACGGATTGTCTTATCTGATTGACCATTTTATGGGACAGAAGCTGTATGCTCACGT
>JAEXUB010000049.1 GCA_023453125.1 Bacteroidota bacterium | reverse complement strand
ATTTCAACTCCTTTAACGGCATTGATTGAGATAAAAGAATGGGCCAAGGCAGCGTCCAGCCTTCTATCGTACTGCATAAAAGAACCGAGACCGGCAGGAACTCCTGTTACAACAACAATAAATGTTCCCCCGAGAGTATCCCCTTTTTTCTTAGCCGATTTAATTTTCCTGATGATTTTTTCTTCCTGCGCGGTATCCATAACACGCACCTGGCTATTATCGGAAATTCTGTTAATCGATTTTCCAGTTACCTTTTTCTTATTCTCATACAATTCATCAAGAAAGCTTTTTGCGGGAAAAATCCCCCCTATGCTCTCTACAAAGCTCCCTACTTCAATTCCGAATTCTTCCAGAAATCTCTTAGCAACGGCGCCGGCCGCAACCCGCGAAGCAGTCTCCCTTGCGCTTGAACGTTCTATAGAATTGCGGATGTCATCAAGATTATATTTAGTTACACCGGTAAGGTCGGCATGCCCGGGACGGGGAATTGAAATCTTATCGTAAAGAATTTCATTCTCGTTAATGTCCAGAAGGTCTTTCCAGTTCTGCCAGTCCTTATTTGCAATAAGAATTGAAATGGGGCTTCCTGTAGTCTTGGCAAATCTTATTCCGGAGAGGATTTCGGAATGATCGGTTTCAATTTTCATTCTGAGTCCCCTGCCGTATCCCGTCATTCTTCTTTTCAGTTCGGAATTTATAAATTCCTCCTGCAGAGGAAGGTTTGACGGGAAGCCGTCGACAATTACATTAAGCGCCTTGCCGTGCGATTCCCCTGCGGTTAAAAAACGTATCATATTCTTCTTTTGTTGTTATGATATGCAAATATAAAAAAAGCGCTCATAAATTATGAGCGCTTTATTAAAGATAGGTTGCTTTATTTTTTCGGAACTTCCAGGCCAATTAATCGGGAAACTCCGTTCTGATACTGAACCTTCAAAAGGACTGCATCCCCTTTTTTGCCGTCAATAATCTTTTTCAGATCATCAACACTGTTAATTTTCTGCCTGTCAGCGTGAGTAATAATTACTCCTGTTCCCAAACCCTGATCTTCGGCTATGCTGAGTTTATCAACCTGTTTAACAACAACTCCGTTTGCAACCTTCATAGCTTTAAGTTCATCACTGTTCATATTTTCAACTGTCATTCCAAGATCTTTAAAAACCACTTCATCCTTATTCAGTTTGAAGTTCGGGCTGCTGGACTTATTTGAAAGAAGGTTATCGGGGCTTACGCTGTTTTCATCGCGAGCCTTAAGAGTAACATATTTTTCGAATTCCTTTCTATCCCTTACGAAAGTAACCTTAACCTGATCCCCTGCGCGTTTGGTGGCAATATAGGTCTGCAGTTCGTTAGGCTCGTTAACTTCCTTCTGGTCAATTTTAACAATAACGTCACCTTCTTCAAGACCTGCTTTTTCACCGGCTCCTCCTTCTACGAGGCTCTGAATAATAATCCCTTTAGCTTCTTTAAGCCCCATAGCTTTTGCGGTTTGGGCATCAACAGGAGTAATGTTTACGCCAATATATCCGCGGGTAACCGAACCGTGTGCAATTAAATCTTTAGCAACAGCTTTAGCGAGGTTAATCGGAATTGCGAATCCGTATCCGATATATGTCTGCGAAAATCCGTTTGTGGCTATGGCCGAGTTGATTCCGATTACAGCCCCATTCAAGTCAACAAGAGCTCCGCCGCTGTTGCCGGGATTGATGGCGGCATCAGTCTGGATAAAATCTTCAATTGCATTAAGATTTTCATTTCTGTCAATAATATTAAGATCTCTCCCTTTTGCACTGATAATACCTGCAGTTACAGTTGAGGAGAGGGAGAGCGGATTGCCAATTGCCATAACCCACTGCCCTACTTTTAATTTATCGGAATCACCCAGATATGCTTCAGGCAGATCCGTGGCATCAACCTTGATTACGGCAATATCTGTAGTTGGATCGGTGCCGATGACCGTAGCTTCATATTTCTTTTTGTTATGGAGGTTAACCATAACTTTTTTAGCGTCCTTAACAACGTGGTTATTTGTAATAATGTATCCGTCATCCGAAATTATTACACCGCTTCCGCCGCCTCTCTGTTCGTTGAACTGCTGGCCGTGAGGGCTATTGCGGAAAAACTGCTCAAAGAAATCATTGTACTGGTTTTTTACAGTTGAAATAACCTCAATCTGTACAATTGAGGGGGTTACCTTATCGGCAACATTTATAAATGTATCATTAAAGGCCAATGCTTCAGGGCTAACTTTTGAAACAGGAGGCAAATCGCTTCCTATCTTTACATCCGCATAGTTTGGTCTAACCCATCCTAATCCGGAAACTAAAACGCCCCCGAATACCACACCGGCAAAAACAAGAGAGAGTGCAGCGAGAATACTTTTGCGTTTCATCTTGAAACCTCCATTAAATTACTAATATGTATGTAATGATTTAATTCCTCTGAATTCCGGGATATGACTGGATAAATACTTTTCAAGGAAAACAATTACCTTATCCAAACTTTTAATATCCGCCGGAATATCATTGTTCTTGCTGCTTAGACAAATAAGATTTTGTAAAAGTTCCTGAGAAAAATCCATAAATAATATATGATTCTCCCGGCAGTCTGAGCAGAGAATCCCCTTCTGAAGGCTGAAATACACGAGTTCCCCGGTCTTTAAATCCCGTCCGCAGTCATTGCACTCGGAAAAGCGGAATTCAAATCCGATTTCTTTTATGAAAAAGAGGAAAAAACGTATAAACATTACTTTGGGATCGAGTCCCGTATCGTTAAAATGTCCGATTATTTTTTTGAGTCCGTTGAACAGCCTCGGGTTAGGTTCATGCTCGGGAATAAGGGAATATACCAGTTCTGCTGCCGCAGAAGCATATTTTATTCTTTCCAGATCCTCTTTTATATTTGCCGGTGACAGCAGCAGGTCTGCCTGAGTTAAAAGCTGAATCTCCCTGGTCTCCTTGGTGTGCAGAACTACTTGAATGGAATTCAAGGGGTCTACAATCATCCCGATTTTCGATTTGGTACCCCTGGCCCCTTTGATTATTACAGGAAGTTTTCCCACTTCTTCAGTGTACAAATGGGCTATTTTGCTTGTATCGCCGTAATTAAGCTTGCTTAATACAATGGCATCTGTTTTAATTAAATGAGCCATTAGAATTTGTAAGGAGGATAATTTATTCCCTTTTCCGTAATTATTCCGCTTATAAATTCAGCCGGGGTTACATCGAATGCCGGAGAATATACATCATATTCATCTCTTGTAACCTGAACATCCCCGCAGCGGGTAATCTCTTTTTTGTCCCTGAGCTCAATTTTTATCTGGTTTCCGCTAGGACAATTATTATCGATAGTGGTTGTAGGCGCTGCGATGTAGAATGGAATATTATGCACTCTGCACAATGCCGCAAGTGAATAAGTCCCTATTTTGTTTGCGGAATCGCCGTTTGCTGCAATCCGGTCTGCTCCTGTAATTACAAGGTCTATCTTACCCTGCTGCATAAGGAAAGCAGCTGTCGAATCAGTATTAATAGCGAATGGAATTCCCGCTTTGCCAAGCTCGAATGCCGTGAGCCTCGAGCCCTGGTTCAGAGGCCTTGTCTCATCGGCATAAACAAACTCTATCAGATTGTTTTTAAACGCGTGACTTATCACATTGAAAGCAGTTCCATCTCCGGCAGTTGCCAGAGCTCCGGTATTGCAATGGGTAAGTACAACCGATTTTTTATGAAAAATTGCCAGTCCGTGTTTCCCTATCAAATCGCATTTTTCAGTATCGGCCCGGTGGATTTCACGCGCCCTCTCCAAAAGTATAATATAAGGATTCCCGATTCCGTCGTACCCTTTTTCGAATACACTCTTTATCTCATTCAGGGCCCAGAAAAGATTTACGGCAGTGGGGCGCGTTCTGTAAAGCCTTTTATAGGCTTTTTCGAATTCTTCCCTAATTCCGGAAATCAGATTTTTTACCGAGAACGCGAGGGCATAAGCAGCTGCAACACCTATTGCGGGCGCTCCCCTAATTTCAAGGCGCTCTATTGCCCCGGCAATTATTTCATATTCATCGGTTATTATGTACTCTTCTGCAAGAGGCAGTTTAACCTGATTAATGAATTTCAGCTTATCGTCTATGTATTCCAGATTCCTGAAATCATGCATGGTCTTCGAACCTTGAAAGTTCCCTGAATTCGATAAAACGGTCATGTATCCGGAGTGCATTAAGATTTTCAATACCTCCGGTACTGAATTTTTCAACGCAGAAAGATGCCATTGTAGAGCCGTAAATAACAGCGCGTTTCAGGTTTTCAAAGCTTAAATCGCGTGTCTTATGAAGATATCCGGTAAAGCCTCCTGCAAAAGCATCCCCTGCACCGGTAGGATCAAAAATGTTTTCAAGAGGATAGGCAGGGGCCGAGAATATCTGGTCTTCGCCGAATAAAAGAGCGCCGTGCTCTCCCTTCTTAATAATCAGATACTTCGGGCCGTATTTCATAATCATATTTGCGGCTTTAATAAGATTCGGCTCATTGGCTAGCAGGCGAGCTTCAGAGTCGTTAATAATTAAAACATCAACCCTCTTAATAACCTTCAGGAGTTCATCTTTCATTCCCTCAATCCAGAAATTCATTGTATCGCAAACAACAAACTTAGGGCATTCAAGCTGGTCAAGCACATGGCTCTGAAGCGTAGGAGCAATATTGCCCAGAATAACAAAACTGTCTTTTTTCCATCTTTCTGGGATATCGGGACGGAAATTCTCAAATACATTGAGATCTGTAAAAAGGGTATCTCTCACATTCAGGTCATAGCGGTATTTGCATCCGTAACGGAATGTCTTTCCTCCTTCAACAACCTGCAGGCCGTCAAGCTGAATGTTGTGGCTTTCGAGCATTTCAATATATTCCTTTGGGAAATCATCCCCTACAACTCCCACCAGGTGCATAGGCCCCGTAAAATAGCTTGCAGATAAAGTGACATATGTACAAGAACCTCCCAAAGCATTTTCCACTTTGCTGAAAGGAGTTTCAATATTGTCCAGTACTATAGAACCAATAACTAATAAGCCCAAGATATTCTCCATTATTTAATTTCTGAGTTTAAAATTGATAAAAAGCGGAGTAAAAAGAAACTATTATGAGGGTTATATCCAAATAATTTCCCTTATAGTTTAATCTCGGCCAGGTCTAGGTCCTTTCTCCTGTTGGTATAATACTCATAAAGAATTTCAACTGACCTCCTGTGCCCTGGCCAAACCACCGCTGCAAGACACTCTTCATATTCAACCCATTTATAGTCTATATGCTCTTCAGAAAGCTTTACAGACTGTTCTGCAGAGACTTCCGAAGCAAAAACCGGAATTAAAACAACAGCATCCGACTCGGGGGAATAAAACGAATTAACATTGGGCAGCACCCAGTACCTTAACGGTTCTAGTCCTGTTTCTTCTTTAATCTCGCGCAGAGCAGTCTGCCATGCTTTTTCCCCCTCCTCAATTCGTCCGGTAACCATCTGCCACATATAAGGGTAAATATCCCTGTTCCCTCTTTTAAGGAGGAGAAATTTCATTATATCATCTTCAATTTTAAAAACGTGAGCTTCGATCAGTCTGCCTTTAATATTCATATAGTCTCCTTAAAAAAATGCTCTTGCCTCAGCCCTGAGGCTGTGAATAACGCCGCTATCGCCTAAAACTCTTCCGTCGTAATTTACAGACGCCGAGAAGTTCTGGGCCAGCCGGTAATCAAAATAAAAACGCCAGTAGTAATTCTTTCCCAGTTTATTGCCGTTAGTAACTTCATATGGGATAAAATTGGATGTACCCGACACATATTCGCTTCTTTCAAGTTCAATACGCAGCCTGCCTATTCCAATGAAAGAAAAATTAATTCTGAATATCTGTGAATTAATATCTATCTCAGTCGGTATTGCCGGAAATCTGTCTTCTATTCTTGCTGTTGTTATTTTAAATCCGGCGTCAATATTATTAACCGGACGGTATGTAAAGTCGGTGCTTAACTCACTTTTTATTATTTCCCTGTTCCGGTTCCCGGCGGATTTTGAGAAATAGTTATCATTAGCGGCTGTAAATTCGGTCTGATTGCCAATTTCATCGGCAAGCTGAAGACGTATTCTGATGTTTTTTTCATTACCGAATCCTTTTTCGATTCCTCCGGCAAACTGTGCGAGATTCCTTCTTTCAGTGAAACGGGCTCTCAAAGAAAAATCGAGTTCATTCCTGAAAAGATATAGATCCTGTTGAAAAAAGCGGGCGCCTCTTATAGTTGTAGAATCGTTCAGGAACCGGCTCAGTTTAAGGAGATAGATATCCATCGTCTCTTTAATACTGCTGTTCTCCTCAATCCTGAAGAATGTCTCGGTTGAAACCGGTTTAAGAATTTTGCCAAAGAAAGAATCTTCATCTGCCAGTTTGGCCAATTCCACGTTCCATCTCGATGAAAACTTAAGATCAACAACGGGAAAGAGCTGGTCAGTAGGGAGAAGCACTACGACAAATTCACCGTCATAGTTGGTAAGTTCAAAATCGCTCTCGTCAGCAACTCCGTTGCCGTTAACATCCCCAATATATTTATAATTGCCCGTTCCTTTAACTACTTTAACAAATACTTTCTGCTGTTTTGCCGACTGTTCGGTAGCGGCCTCGTAATAGAGGTCCCCGGTAATGCCGTTCTTAAAGAAATTAAATTTTGTCTGTGAATAGAGAAGGAACGTTTCATTATCGGTATATCCCTTCTGTTTGAATTGGTCAGTGTAATATTTATTTCTGAGAGAAAGGTTAAGTGTTAATGCAATCTCATTAAGAGGCCTCAGACCTATTTTTAATGAGCGCAGCAATGCATCGGACTGCCGTCTGAATGAACCGGCCTCAGGAACAAATTCCTGTCTGAAAGATATTTGCGTTCTAAGGTCCAATCCTTTTATTTTTATCAGTTCCATAAAAGGAGCAGCTTCCAAATAGCGGTAAGAAGTTGAGATTAAGGAATCCCCCGATATTGTTTCCTTCTTCTCATCAAATAGATAATCAATTCCGGGCCTGAAAATTCCTAAGGAGTAAAAAGCAGTTCCGTTCTGCCTGTTCCAGTCAGTCTTCAGGGAAAGATTCTCGGTCTTGGCATAATCAATTGTAAAATCCCCCCTGCTGATCTCCTTTTCGGAATACTTAATACTACTGAAAAAACGGTCGGTCCTCAGTTCTTTCCCCTTTGCCAGCATACCGTATTTCCCGCTGAGAGCAAGATTATCCGAAGGAAAATAATTGAGATTTATTTCCCTCAGTTCCTCATATGCATTCCCGTCAGAATTAAAATTATACTCCCTGTTGAATTCAACCGGATTTATCCGTTCAAAAGGGATATAATTATTGCCAAGATACCTCTCCTTAAAGGAAAAGGCAGCCTTGCCCAGGGAATGTCCGAATAATTCAACCGGAACCGGTTTTAGCTCAAAATTCAGATTAGCGGCAAAACCATCCTTATTTGTTCCATCCAATGATGAAAACCTGTTTGCATTGTAAAAGCTTCCGGCAAGCTCCAAACTTATTCTCGTATTTCTAATCATTTCCGATTCGATGACGAAACTTGCATTCTGCTTGAGTTCCGGCATTGGAAGATATTTGATTGGAAGATAGGAGCCTTTACCAATACCTGCAAATTTGTAATTGCTGAGAGTAAGTCTGGAATAATCCCCATTCCCTTCTCCAACATAACTGAAGACAACATTGAACCGGGCATCGGGAGTATTGGGGGCATATGCATAATAAGCAAAGGGAGATGCGTTAATAACAGTATCCCTTTTAACATAAAATCCGGTAGGGTTTCCCAATGAATCGGGAGCTGCTTCCGATATACCGCTGATTACCCCTTTGTTTCTGTCGCCGCCTGCCTGTTCAAGGACTCTTTTCTCCTCATCCGAGAGAGAATATTCAATGAGATTATCTTTAATGTCGCTTTCTCTAAGATAATTGAAAGAAAGCCTCATTTTCCCGTCGAATAATTTTGTATTAAGGTTTACTCCCATAAAATTACGCTGAAACCTGCGGTCGGTATATTCGAAATCCACATTAATCCGGCTTGCCGAAGTTATCAGGCGTTTTGAAGTGAAAGTAATCTGTGCAGAAGAGTAATCAACAATGTAGTCATTATTTTCCCCCCTTCTCATTTCAACTCCGTCAACAAAGACCTTTTCGCTTCCTGCAATAACTGTAATATCATTTTCATTATTAGAGCCTGCAAGCCGGTATGGCCCCTGGTTGCCGTCCCGCCCCATAAAGAAAAAGGAGTTAAACTTTCCCCTTGTCGAGGCAATTGAAACTATGCCGTTAAAGTCGCCGAAAGTAAACTCCCCCTTAAGCCCCTGCAGCTTTCTGCTCAATTTACCGAATTCACCCGAAGCAAGCCTCATTTCATAGTCGCCGAATGTTCCTGTAAGGTTTTTATGTTTAATCTGAATAAAAACCTTGTCAATTTCATTCAGTCTTTCGGTATTCCCCTCAGGCTGAATAGGAATATTCTCATCGGATAGCGCGGCTACAATTTCTATATCCTCCGAGAGTCTGCCTGAAAGCTGGAGCCTTAAACCGCTGTTCAATGTAAAATCCCTGTTGGAACTAACCTGAAAACCCCTGATAAGAGAACCGCTTTTTTGAATTCCTTTACCGAAAAGAGACTCTGATAATGACTGTGGTTTTTCCTTAACAAGAGGAACAGCAACTGCGCCTGATCCGGTTTCGGGTATAATTGTTAATATCCGGTTGCTGTATTCTTTCTTTAAAGATGAAATGTATGAGAAATAGGAAACAATCAGAGTATCGTTCAATTTAGCACCGGCACCGGGATTTAGACTTATATACCCCTCCTGCTTATGGATTTGATATAAATCGTTTGAAAGGGTTTTTTTGTTAAGCAGAATAGTTTCTGTGCCCTGAACGGGAAGCGGAGACGAGATGTAATACTGGTTGAGCAGTGAAATTCTAAAAGTATCTTTTACACTGATATATGTTGGGTCTGTCTGGGCAAATGCCGCAGCAGTAAAAAGGGAGAGAAAAAATATTATGTATATAACCGGTTTATTGTTACTCAACTGAAATCTTTTTTATTCAAAAATAGTAACAATAAACCAATTATTCTCCTAATTTATTCATACCTCAGGGCTTCAATCGGATCGAGGTTGGAGGCTTTGATTGCAGGATAAACCCCGAAAAGTATCCCGACAAAACTGGTTATTGTAAGTCCAATCATAATCCAGTCAATAGGTACGTGTATAGGCACTCCGATTAGCGAGGCAACAATATTGCCTCCAATAACCCCCAGGGTAATTCCTATGGCTCCTCCAACAAGGCTTAAAACAATTGCCTCCACAAGGAATTGAGTTCGAATTACAATTTTTTGGGCTCCGAGCGCCTTTCTGATTCCAATTTCTCTTGTCCGTTCGGTAACCGATACAAGCATAATATTCATAATGCCGACTCCGGATGCAAGCAGCGCAATTACGGCAATTACGAATGCCCCTATCTTGAAATACTTTGTAATATCATTAAACTGCTGAATAATCTGCTCGTTGGTAATAAGCTCAAAATCGTTTTCTTTCCCCGGATCTACTTTCCTAATCGTTCTTAGCGCACCGATAACTTCATCGGCAGTCTGGTCTGCTAATTCCTTTGATCTGGAGGTTATGATAAACTGAGCAGAACGGAGGTGGTCACCGTAAAATTTGCGGTAGAGGGTAATTGGAATAGAGATAAAGTTATCCCTTGACTGCCCCATTATATCGCCGCGTTTCTTGAAAACGCCTATAATTTCGACATTATCATTGTCAATTTTAATAGTCTTCCCTATTGGATTTCCCTTTGAAAAGAGTTTTTCTACTACGGCGGCACCAACTACGGCAACAGGGCGAGAGAGATCAATATCGCTCTTGTTGTACATTCTTCCTTCCGATACTTCAAGAAGGTTGGAATATATGGCATCGAGGTTCTGTCCTATTACCTGAACATTTGGATTAGTCTTTTCGTTGCCGTATTTGATTACTTTCCCCCCCGATCCGAGATAAATTCCTACATAGAGGGGTAAAGTAGTCTGTTCTCTAAGCCTTTCCCCTTCTTCAATTGTAAGGTCTTGTCTGTTTCTGTATCGTCCCCTGTCATCCCCCATTCTTACAGCCGGATATTTCTGGATGATAAAGTTATTGGAACCGATTTCGCTGAATACACTTTCAAAACTGCTCTGAATTGCGCTTATGGCTGTCATTACAATAATAATTGAAAAGAGCCCTATAGCGATACCGAGCAATGTTAAATATGAACGAAGCTTATTCGTCCTGAGAGAATTCAGTGCAAGCTTGGTATTTTCAACAATTAACATCAAAAACCTCTGGTAAAATTTTATTTTTCTTTCGAAAATTCTATTCGTATCTCAATGCTTCAACCGGATCGAGCTTGGAAGCCTTATATGCCGGCAGGAATCCCGATATAACCCCGACTATTGCCGAGATTAAGAGTGAAATCAGAACTATATCCAACGGCATGGAAGTCGGCAGAAACTGGTTAATCACAAGACTTAGAGGAAATGATATCATAAGTCCTATCAATCCTCCCATAAGACAAATTATTACGGCTTCGGCAAGGAATTGAGTAAGTATCGACCAGGTCTTTGCCCCAATTGCCTTTCTTATTCCAATCTCCTTAGTCCTCTCAGTTACAGAAACAAACATAATATTCATAATTCCGATTGAGCCAACAAAAAGAGCAAGGGCAGTTATCATCAATCCTGCAATACCGATAACTCCAACAGTCCTGTCGTACATTTCCTTAAATGCTTCCTGCTGGTTAACTGCAAAATCATTAGGCTTATCCAACGGCACTTTGCGGATTGTACGTAGAATGGAAATAACCTCATCCTTAACTTCATTTATCCTATTAGGATCGGCAACCTTGATATCAATTCTCAAATTATTCCGGAAGCGTCCGACGGAACTTTGAAATGTTTTCAGGGGCATGATAATTTGCCCGTCTGGACTGAAGCCGCCGAAGAATCCGCTCCCCTGCTTGTCGAGCACCCCTATAATTTTCATAGGAATATCCCCGACTCTAATATCCTTATTAATCGGATCTTCTCTTGGGAACAGAGCTTCGGCAATATCAGAACCGACAACACACACCTTTCTGCCTGCGTTAACATCCATATCACTAAGAAAACGCCCTTTTACGGGAATAAGATTAGAAGTTTTCATATAATCTTCTGTGGTGCCGTATAACATTGTGGCATCGGTCGACTTCTGACCATACCGGACTTTAGCACCAAACGACCTTATATTGGGAGCCATAGCAGCATACGAAGTTTGCGACAGGGACTGGCGTAGTTTTTCGTACTGGTCGAAGGTAATATTCTTTCTATTTCGCATTGACCGGAAATCGCCCATACCAAGCCAGTCAAATTTATCCACATACAGCACATCGCTTCCAAATGAGGAAATTGAAGAAATGAACGCCTCTCTGAGGCCGACTATTGCAGTAGACATTGTAGTAACAGCAACAATGCCAATAATGATGCCCAGAGTGGTTAAAATGGCCCTCATTTTGTTGGCGCGGATTGCCCGGAAAGAAATAAGAATGCCTTCTTTTAATTCTATGAAATAATTTTTAAACATATCAAAGTCTTCAAATAATAATTTTCAAATGAGTTGTTTATTGGGGAGGGATTATCCCCCGCCCCTTAAATTCCCTGAAAAACTTTTAAACAAAAGAGGCGTTGTTTTTCTTTGGAATATATCTGTTAACAACCATTTCGTCCTTTTCAATAAGGCCGTCCCTGATTCTTAAAATTCTGGCTGCATGTTCAGCAATATACTCTTCGTGAGTTACCAGAATAATAGTATTTCCTTTCTGGTGAATTTCATGGAACAGGGCCATAATATCCTCACCGGTTTTTGTATCAAGGTTACCGGTAGGTTCATCGGCAAGAATAATTGCAGGATTTGTTACCAAAGCCCTTGCGATGGCAACACGCTGTCTTTGTCCTCCGGAAAGTTCGTTAGGCCTATGGTGCATTCTATCTTCGAGTCCTACATGCACAAGAGCATCTCTTGCCCTGTCCTTCCTTTCGGAACTGTGAACTCCTGCATAGATTAAAGGAAGTTCCACATTATGCAGAGCATCCGATCTAGGGAGCAGGTTGAATGTCTGGAATACGAATCCGATTTCCCTGTTCCTGATCTGAGCCAGCTCATTATCATTCATTTCGCTTACATTAACTCCTTTGAAATCATATATACCTTTAGTAGGAGTGTCGAGGCAGCCGAGAATGTTCATAAGAGTCGATTTGCCGGAACCGGAGGGACCCATTATTGCAACATATTCGTTCTTGTCAATTGTTAAAGAGACATCTGCAAGAGCGTGAACTTCTTCTGTACCAACCTGATATATTTTAGCAATGTGTTCAATAGTTATAATGTTATCCATTTCCATGTCCAAAATTATTGACGTTATTTTTTCGGCTCAAAAGCCCCTTTTTTAGGCTGAATCATAACCTTGGAACCGTTTTCAAGTTCTTTAGAAATCGCTTTATATGGTCCGCTTACAACTTTTTCGTTTCCTGTTAAACCGCTCTTAATCTCGATATATGTATCATCGCTGATTCCGCTTTCAACATCTTTCATTTTAACCTGATTGTTTTCAACCAGGAAAACGATTTCCTTCGGTTTTTCATAAGTCTTTGTTTCTTTTATTCTGGTGTCCTGAACAACCGGTTCATCCCGGTTCTCTCCTGAAGGTGGCTGGTTATTATTCATTTCACCGCGGGCGGTAACCGACTGGATAGGCACAGCCCAAACGTCTCTTTTGGTTTCTGTTTCGATTCTTGCGTCGCACGACATACCGGGGCGGATACCGCTCTCGTTGTCAAGTATTCTGATTTTAACTTCAAAGTTTACTACCTGATCCTGTGACGAAGCGCTTGTGGATTTTGCGCTGTTTCCAATTTCCGTTACAACTCCGTTAAAAGATTTGCCGCTGAAAGCGTCAATTTTTACTCTGGCTGTATCCCCTATTGCAACAAGGACAACGTCGTTTTCGTCAACGTCAACTGTAGCTTCCATAACACTTAAATCGGCAACAGTCAAAAGCTCTGTACCGGGACTGAATCCTGATCCAAGAACTCTCTCCCCTAATTCAACTTTAAGAGAGGTAACAACGCCATTCATAGGAGCATAAACGGCTGTTTTGTTGAGGTTCTCATCGGCTTCTTTTAAACTTGCCTGTGTCTGAGCTAGAGAAGCTTTCTGCGATTCGTAAGTTCCTTTAGCGGAAATGAATTTCGACTTAGCCAATTCATATTCGTAATCGGAAGCAAGTTTTTTATCATATAAAGCTTTCAGGCGGTTCAATTCAACTTCAGCCTGATCAAGGTTTGCTTTAGAAACTCCAAGGCTTGCCTGTACAGAAGTTAATGATGCCTCAACTTTATTTTTCTGTGCTAAATAAGTTTCCGGTTTAATTTTTAATAGAAGCTGCCCTTTGGAAACCTTGTCCCCTTCTTTAACGTTAAGCTGAACAATTTCCCCGGTTGCTTCGGCGCTTATTTTAACCTGGAAATCAGGGTTTATTTTACCGGTTGCGGTAACTACCTGAGTAATAGTCTTTTTGACTACATCGTCAACCTGGACGGAAACAATCTGTTCTTTATTTCCCCCGAGAACAACCAATAAAATGATAATTAAAAGTAAAGCACCTAAACCGCCAAAAATAAACAGTTTCTTCTTCGATCCTCTTTTTTTGCCATTAGCCATTTTTTTTACTCCTTAATTTGAATCGTACTTCTGGTAATCCAGTTTACCTA
Source organism: Bacteroidota bacterium (assembly GCA_023453125.1). GTDB lineage: Bacteria > Bacteroidota > Ignavibacteria > Ignavibacteriales > Melioribacteraceae > JAEXUB01. The sequence continues at coordinate 913 of JAEXUB010000049.1, read as the reverse complement.
ACGCTCTCATTAGACGATCCTTAGCACGATAAAGTTGGAACTTCTGAAAAATTTTATTATATGCTGCCTGAAGATATGCATTGTCACCATTCAAAACGTCAAGAATTGTACCTGAGCCCTGATTATATTTTTCAACACTGATATTTTTTGACTGTGTTGCAGAAACAAGGTTGGCGTCAGCTACTTCGGCGGCTTTCAGAGCTGCCTGGTAATCAAGAACAGCCTGTTTAACATCTGCTTTAATTGTCCTTTCAAGATTTCTTAAATCTTCTTCGGCATTAAGTATGTTTATTTTTGCATTCTGCAATGACTGGTCGGCATAAAAATAATCAACAACCGAGAAGGACCAGGAAACGCTCAAACCGGCATTCCATAATCTTTTATCGAATAAATTGCCCGGCTGTGCCGCATCGGTGCTGAATCCGCCAGATAAGCTGACTCTCGGCAGATATCTGCTTGAAGCAATTGTAGTAGCCGAATTCTGATAACTGAGAATATATTGCTGTGCGAGATAATCTTTTCTGTTTGCAAATGCTTCCTGAAGCATTAAATTCATATTGGATACGTCTGATCCCTGATAAGAAGAAGGATTTGGATCTACCAGTTCGTATTCTTCATTAAGGTCGAGCGAAAGGTAATTTAAGAAGGTGATTTTTGCCTTGTCGATATTGTTTTTTGCATTTATAAGACTTAATTCGGAATTACCTACATTGTAGCGCCACTGATATACGTCAGCAATTGCTACGGAACCGAGCCCCTGCTTTGTTTCAATCTGCTCGAGCATTTTCTTGTTGTACTTAAGGTTCTCTTCGCTGATTTTGTAGTTTTCAATAGCGCTTATCATCGAATAGAAATAATCGGTGGTATTATAAACTATATCCTGTTTAGCTTTTTCGAGACTCAGTTTTGCGGC
>JAEXUB010000021.1 GCA_023453125.1 Bacteroidota bacterium | reverse complement strand
GTACAATCAGATTGTTTTGTCCGCATATTAAAAATTAATTTCCCATAAAAGGGGAAAAAATATCAAAAAAAAGGGGAAATTTACGATAATTGAGTAGTAATTCTGGAGTTTAATTAATGCGGAAAGCGCTTCTTTGCGTTATCCTGATAATTGTAATTGCCGGTCCGGTATTGCCGCAGAGCGCCAATATTGACAGTCTTGTAAAATTACAAGCCTCGGTCCCGGATGAAAAAGAGAAGATGCGGATTCTTAATGACCTCATTTATGCTCTTATAATAAGGGGCAGATATACAGATGCTGAAAAGTATGTAAAGGAACTGAAAGATCTGGGGATTAAATATAATGCGACAAAAATAGAAGCACGCTCCTTCTCCTATGAAGGACTGATTTATTTTAACAAAGGGAATTCGGAAAAAGCAATTTCTGAAAGCCGTAAGGCTCTTGTGCTGTTTGATTCAATTGATGATTCAGCAGGAATTGCAGATGTGAACAGCAATATGGGAATGTATTACGGCCAACAGGGAATTCACCATAAGGCGCTTGAACATATAAGCATAGCCCTCAATTATTATATGCAGATGAACAATAAGTCCAAAATTGTCATCATGATGAATAATATGGGGGATGTGCAGTACCAGATGGGGAATTACAGGGAAGCCGAAAAATATTTTTTGGAGGCTCTGCAAAAGGCAGAGGAAATTAAGTTAGTATCTATAGAGGCTTTTCTCTACAGTAACCTGGGGAACTGCCAGAGAATATTTAAGAATTACCTAAAAGCGATAGAATATTATAATAAGGCAATGGAAATAAGCATTGCTACGGGAAACAATAAAATACACGCCAGCGCTCATTTCAATCTCGGTACTGTGTATTTAAAGCTGAAAGAATATGATAAATCGCTCAAATACCTGGGGGAGGCGTTAAGGTTAAGAAATGAATCAGGCGACGCCGTAGGCATTGTTACCGTATATAATATGATAGGAAGAGTGAATATTGAAGCCGGATTTGCCGACAGGGGAGAAAAGGCCCTGGCTGCCGCAATGAACCTGAACAGCAAACTGAATAACAAACTTGAATTGAGAAACAGCTATCTTAATTATTCGGCGCTCGATTCTGCAAGGGGAAAATTTTCTTCGGCATTTGAATGGTATAAAAAATATTCGCTCCTCAACGAAGAGCTTCTAATAGAGGCTAAGGGGAAAGAAATCGGCCGGCTTGAAGCGCGTTATGAATTCGAAAAAAAGGAAGAAAAGTTTCTGGAGGAACAGAGGAGAAAAGCTATTGAGCATGAATCGGTGCTGATAGAAAGAAATAACATTATTTATGTTTTCTCAGCCGTATTTCTCATGATGGGAGTAATTCTGGCGTTAATAATAAAGGGGAAGAGGGATAAGCAGAGATTAAATGAGACTCTGATTAAAATGGTAGAGGAGAGGACTAAGGAGTTAAGAGAGGCGAAGGAGAAGGCGGAAGCATCGGAGAAAATAAAAGATGAATTCCTGTCGCAGATGTCGCATGAAATAAGAACTCCTCTCAGCTCGGTAATAAGTCTGGCTGCTGTTTTACAGAATCAGTTCAGCGAATTGAACGGAGAGGAAATTCTGGGCATTGTTAAGGGAATAAATAAATCGGGGCAGAGAATTATACGCACAATTGAAATGCTGCTTAATTATTCCGAAGCCGTAAACGGAACCTACAGGCCGAACATTGCAAAAGTTGATTTAATAAGGATATGCGAAGAAACAATAAGTGAAGCAAAGCCCGCGGCAATCGAAAAAATACTTGAAATAAATTTCAATAGCAGCTCAGGCGGCGGGTTAATAAGCGGGGACGAATACTCGGTTAAGCAGATATTGAAACAGATTATAGAAAATGCTGTTATATATACTGAAAAAGGGGTAATTGATATTGCTTTATATGCTGCAGGAGAGAGGACTGTTTTTGAATGCCGTGATACCGGGATTGGTATGTCTCCCGAATACTTGAAAAAACTATTCACACCCTTTGTTCAGGAGGAATCTGGGTATACCAGAAGGTACGACGGAAACGGACTCGGCCTTGCGCTTACAAAAAAATATTGCGAAATAAACGGTGCAGAGATTAATTGCGAAAGCGAAAAGGGGAAAGGAACCGTTTTCACCGTCAGTTTTAATTCAATTCCTTAATTCCCGTCTATACCTGCAGGGCTGCATTCCACATAATCTGTACATATCTTGTTGATAGCATTGCGGGCAGAATTGAACGCCCAAATAATTGATCCCCCCTTTGAACCGGCAGCAAGATCGCCAAGCAGAAATAATCCGGGTACAGAAGTTTCGTGATTCTCTTTGAGGACCGGCTCATCACCTTTAAATTCAATTCCAAGCGATTTAAGAAAATTCCCGGGAGTAGTTCCTCCCAATGCATATATAATATAATCATAAGCGGAAGGCCGGTTTGTTTTTTCGGCAAAAACAGCTTCCGGCTTGCCATTGAAATCCCTGATTTCATTAATGTCAGAGCCCCGCAAAATTCTTATAGAACCGGATTGTTCAAGAGAGAGGAGACTGAGCCGGTTTATATCATTCATCCGTGTAAATTCATTTTTACGGTAGCTTAACGTTACAGTATTTCCTTTCTGCGATAAGTATTGTGCATATTCCGAAGCGGAATCTCCGCCTCCGACAACAAGGACATCAGCATTCCTTATATCGGTTTCTGTTATATCGAAAAGCACTCTGGTTTTAAGGGAGGCAGGAATTTTATAATCGGGCTTGTTCGGTTTGCCCAGTATTCCAATGGCTACTGCCGTAATTTTTGATTTATATATTCCCTTGTCAGTATAGACAATGAAAATTCCTTTATCATCTTTTTCAATTTTCCAGACCGATTCGTTATAGTTAACATTCAGTCCGTTATCGAGAATTGCCTTGTCAAGATAAGTAATTGCTTCATTCTTTGTTAAATCGGGAATGCATAATACGCCGGAGCAGCGGGCTTCAAGTCCTTTGTAATTAGCGGTAACCAATTTATTCTCGGGATAATATTTTTTGATAGAGAAGGAATGTTCCCCCATTTTTTCAATAATGGCAATTTTATCCGCTTCAATTCCGGCGCTTCTTGCTTCGGCGGCAAGGCTTATGCCTGCCGGTCCGGCTCCTATAATCAGTATATCAAACATTTTTAATACTTTCTTTATAATGTTTGATGCCTATGTACGTTGAAAGGTTTCAATTTAAAGAATAAACCGGATTTATTATTTGAAAATTATGTTATAACTCCCGAATTTTCATTATCCAAAATGAGAGAATGAAATGAAAAGATTAAAGAATCAAAGAATGATTTTTGCGGCAATTCTATTCTTATTCGGCTTCACAATTTTCGCGCAGGAACTGAAGCCCATTCAGCTTCCGGCCCCGCAGACCGATATTGGAAATAATCTCATGCAGGCTTTAAAGAACAGGCAGTCGGCACGGACGTTTATTGACAAACCTCTTCCTATGCAGGAATTATCCAATCTTCTTTTTGCGGCATACGGAATTAACCGTCCCGAAGCGGGAAAGAGAACAGCCCCTTCTGCAATGAACTGGCAGGAATATGATATCTATGTGGTGATGAAAGAAGGGGCTTTTATATGGGATGCCTCTAAGAATCTTCTTAATCCTGTTGCCGCCGGTGATTTAAGAGAAGCCACGGGAGTGCAGAGCTTTGTTAAATCGGCATCTGTTAACCTTGTTTATGTCGCTGACCTTAAAAAGGTATCGCGCGCGGAGAGCGACGATTCAAAACTGTTTGTTTATACCGACTGCGGTTTTATTGCACAGAATACATATCTCTATTGCGCATCGGCGGGTATTGCCGCACGAGTAAGGGGCTTGGTAGACAGGGATAAGCTTTCAAAACTTTTAAATCTGAGGCCCGAGCAGAAAATTGTTCTTTGTCATTCAATAGGGTACGATAAATGAGCAGCGGGTATTCAAAAAGAATAATTTATGCGGCAATTTTATTTTTGTTTTCCACAGGAATAGTGTGTGCGCAAAGTCCCAATAATGAAAATCTAAAGGGGCGCCATTCAATCAGCTTTAATGCCGGCATTAAGATGAATTCCCGTTCCGAAGTGTCGGGGGATATTGTTATGCTCAATATGAAAAGCGGTTTTACGGGAGGTATTGATTACGGATACTGGTTTACCGGCGACTGGCAGATGGGTATTAATATAAATCTTGTTGAAGCAAGTATGGATCTTAATTACCGGAATATGAAAAGCCACGCGGTTGTTTCATTCCTTTTCGGTTTTAAATGGTATCCTGAAAGTCTTAAACTCGGGGATGCGGGAAGAATTTTCGTTGGAGCCTATGCCGGTCCGGTTGTCGGATTCGGATTGAGAGAGCAGGGAATACCACTGGTATCGGAGAATATTACCGAAACTGTGGTAGGCGGCCAGATTTCTGCCGGTGCTGATATTTTTGCCGCATCCTGGTTTAGGCTGGGTCCTGCAGTAAATTATAATTTTATGACAGACTTTAAAGAAATTACCGATGTGAATAAGAATTACAGCGGTGTTGGTTTTGTATTCAATTTCGGATTTGTCTTATAGTATATTTAAAAGAAAAAAGGAGCATTAAATTATGCTCCTCTTTTCTTAATATTTATTTTGCTCTATTCTACAGAGCCCATAACAATTGCCTCATCTCCCGCCTTTGCCGCTAGTGAGATTACTCTGTCGGCATCATTCTTATCAACAATTGCAATAAGTCCGATTCCGATATTAAACACTTCGCGCATTTCGGCGTCGGCAATATTGCCCGCTGCCTGAATGAGTTTAAAGAGGGGCGGTACTTCCCAGGCATTCCAGTCAACTTTAAGTGTAAGCTCTTTAGGAACTACTCTCTTGGTATTGCCGATTATTCCTCCGCCGGTTATATGGGAGAATGCCTTAATTGAAATATTGTTTTTAAGTTCGGTAATAATAGGCAAATATGACTTGTGCACGCGGAGAAGTTCTTCGCCGATTGTCATTTCGAGAGTTTCGTGACGGTCAGTTACTTTATATTTATCAAATAAAACTTTTCTGGCGAGTGAATAACCGTTTGTATGGAGGCCGTTGGACTTGAAACCGAGCATCACATCCCCCTTTGCAACTCCAGCGCCATTAATTACCCTGTCTTTTTCTACAATGCCCACAATTGTGCCGGACATATCATATTCATTCTGGTCGTAGAGGCCGGGCATTTCTGCGGTTTCCCCCCCAATAAGAGCAACGCCGTTTTCCCTGCACGCAATAGAGAAGCCTTCAATTATTTTGGCGGCCTTATCAGGGTTTAGTTTGCCGAATGCAAGGTAATCGAGAAAATACTGTGGTTCTGCTCCGCATACGGCAATATCATTTACGCAGTGGTTAACAAGGTCCTGGCCGACTGTATCGTGCTTATCCATCATAAATGCCACTTTAAGTTTAGTGCCGACCCCGTCAACGCTGGATACCAGTACCGGATTTTTATATTTCTGAAGATCCACCTCGTAAAAGGCGCCAAAGAGGCCAATTCCGGAGAGGACATTCTTATTAAATGTCGATTTTGCAAGAACTTTAATCTTATCTACTGTCTCTTCCCCCGCCTTTATGTCAACGCCGGCGGCTTTGTAAGTCGATTCCAATTATACCTCGTTTTTGATATAGCAAAGATAAAAAAAGGGGGACTCAAATGTAGAACTTATTTAATTGAATTTTTGTATAATAATTTCGATTTTCGGCCGGTAAAGGGAAAAAAGTCCCTTTTTTGAGCCTAAAAAGGGGATTTTTTGTCCGTTCTTTTATCAGCCGTCTGCTTAGAGTGATAATTACGGTGCAAAATACCCATTTTTTACATATTTTTGCATCCTGAAATGGTGTTTTGAATCAAACGGAATATGGAAGAATATATATTAAACGAAAGAGATAAAGCGATTTTGCGGTACGTTATTCATCAGTTTATTCTTACCGCAAATCCGGTCGGCTCGCGCAATATATCTAAAAAATATGCGCTCGGGCTTTCTCCGGCTACAATAAGAAATATTATGGCCGATCTTGAAGAGATGGGGCTTCTCGGGCATCCGCATACCTCCGCAGGAAGAGTTCCCACCGATAAAGGATACCGTTTTTATGTAGATTCCTTGATGGAAACCCCAAAACTCGATACAGAGACTAAATCGATTATCGATACAAATATATCATCACAGCTTACCGAGACTGAGGAGCTGCTTAAAGTAACCGCTCTTCTTCTCGGCGATATAACAAACCAGATTGCTCTCGTGTCATATCCCAAATTTGAAAATGCGATATTGGAAAAGCTGCAGATTGTTCAGCTCTCCTCAACCAGAATTCTTGTAATTATAAGCATCAGTTCAGGGCTTGTGCGCACAATTACACTTGAGCTCAATGTTGAGATAAGCCAGGACAACATTTATTTCGTTCAGCAGTTCCTTAACGAAAAGCTTGCCGGGCTTACATTCTCCGAAATAAGGGATACAATTAAAGAAAGAATAAAAGATTTCAACAGGGACGACTACAGGCCGATAGTAAGAGTATTCCTCGATTCGGTTGATAAGATATTTACAGATTTTAATTCGGGCGATAAATCTTTCATCAGCGGCACAAAGAACCTTATAAGACAGCCGGAGTTCGAGGATTTCAACCAGGTTAAAGGGGTTATTGAGCTTGTTGAGGATAAGGATGTTATTGTTCATATAATGGACAACAGGAATCCTTTACAGGGAAACAATGTAACTGTTACAATAGGTCAGGAGAACAAAGAGGAAAAGCTGAGCGATTTCAGTGTAATTACAAAGGATTATGATTTAGGGGGAGTTAAAGGCACTGTCGGTGTAATGGGCCCTAAAAGAATGGAATATTCAAAAATTATTGCCGCTGTTGTTTATGCGGCTGAATTACTATCTAAAGAGTTAAGAAAACAATAGTCCAGAGGAAATGATGAAAAAACAGAAAGATAACAATCAGGATGTTTACGAACCTTCGGGAGAACAGGTTCCAAATCAGGAAAATGATAAAACTAACAACAATAAAATAGAGATTGAAAGAGACGAGCCGGTTCAGAATGAAGATAAATCGGCCGAACTTATGCAGAAGATAAGCAATTACGAGGTAGAGCTTAAGGAAATCAGGGATGCGTATTTAAGAAAGGCAGCCGAGTTCGAGAATTATAAACGTAGAACCGAAAATGAACAGGCAATTCTTCTTAAATATGCCGCCGAGCCTTTTATCAGAAGTATGCTTCAGGTTTACGACGACCTCGACCGCTCTCTTAAACACGCCAGCGAAGAGAATCTGCAGTCCCTTATTGACGGCGTAAAAATGGTTTATGATAAATTCACCAAGGTGCTTGAGAACCAGGGAGTAACAAGAATGGATGCAAAGGGAAAGCCGTTCGATGTTGATTTTCACGAAGCGCTTATGCAGCAGCCGGTTCAGGGAGTTCCCGATCATACCGTTCTCGAAGTTGTTGAAAACGGATATATGTATAAAGATAAAGTAATCCGCCACGCCAAGGTTATAGTTAGCCAGGCTGCTGAAGATAGCGGATCTGATAATAATTAATTTTAACCGGAAGGTGTTTGATGGAGAAAAGAGATTACTACGAAGTTCTTGGCGTTGAAAAAAATGCTTCGAAAGAGGATATTAAGAAGGCATACCGTAAACTCGCTATGCAGTATCATCCGGACAGAAACCCGGGAGACAAATCCGCCGAGGATAAATTTAAAGAAGCTGCAGAGGCATATGAAGTCTTAAGCAATGATGAGAAGAAGGCAAAATATGACAGGTTCGGGCATCAGGGATTAAGAGGGGGACAGGACTTCTCAGGATTCTCGAATGTAAACGATATCTTCAGCCATTTCTCCGATATATTCGGAGGAGCATTCGGCGGAGGTTCAATATTCGACGATTTCTTTGGAGGGGGAGCCTCGCAGAAATCAAGATCCAAGACAGGAGGAACTCCCGGTTCTGATTTAAAGGTATCGCTTAAACTTACACTCGAAGAGATTGCAAGCGGCACAACAAAGAAAATTAAGATAAAAAAATACGTTAAGTGCGAAACCTGCGGCGGAAGCGGCGCAAAGACCGCAAATGCATTTAAGACCTGCGGTACCTGTAACGGCTCCGGCGAAATAAGACAGGTATCACGCTCAGTATTCGGGCAATTTGTAAATATCTCCCCCTGCAGCACCTGCGGCGGATTAGGAAAAATTATTTCTGACCCCTGTTCAAAATGCGGCGGCGACGGGAGAATTCAGGATGAAGCCACAATTAAGATTAACGTCCCTGCAGGAGTTCACGATAACAGCTATATGACTCTGCGCGGCGAAGGCAATGCAGGCAAGAACGGAGGCCAGCCGGGGGATATTATTGTTATCTTCAAGGAAATTGAACACGAGTTCTTTGTACGCGACGGAGATAATATTATATACGAATTGTTCCTAAGCTATCCCGAAGCGGTTCTGGGCACCGAAGTTGAAGTGCCTACTTTGAACGGAAGAGCTAAACTTAAAATTGAATCGGGCACTCAGCCGGGCAAATTCCTTAAGATGAGGGAAAAAGGCATTCAGCATCTTAACAGTCACGGCGCCGGAGACCAGCTTGTTAAAATAAATATTCATATTCCGAGGAATGTAAGCGCTAAGGAGAAGGAGCTTCTTAAAGAACTCCAGAAACAGCCTAATATTAAAGCGGGCAATTAGCAGCAGGGAATAGATATTCTTCTTCTGAAGAAAATATCGGATAAAATCGGTTTTACGGAATTAGAAACTAAAGTAAGCCTCTTTATCCTGGCCTTTTTCATAGTAGGACTTGCAGTGCGATATTTTATTGATGATGAAAAAGGCGCAATACGTAATTTTGATTATTCGAAGATTGACAGTTCTTTTTTTGCAATTAATTTTGAAGCAAAAGCAGATTCCGCTTCGGCAGGTCCGCAGAAGCTTACTGCTCCCCCCGCGGTTAAGATTAATATTAATAGTGCCGGCACAGACGAACTTGTTAAACTGCCGGGAATTGGAATTAAAACGGCGGAAAAGATTATTGAGTACAGAAAAAAGAACGGATTGTTTGCCTCAGTGCGGAAGCTTATGGATGTTAAAGGAATTAGCAGCGGCAAATTTGATAAAATAAAAGAGTATATTGCGGTTAAATAACGGGATTCTTAATGAGCATCATTTCCAATCAGGGAGGAATAAATTTAACCTCCTCCAAATTGCAGTTAATAGAGATAAGCTGGCTGGACGACTCCGTGGTTCTGGAAAATGCCGATGAAGAACTTCTTGCTGCTCCTTTCAATAAAAACTTATCTGAGCAGGAAATAATTTCTCTTATCAGGGATTCCTATTATAAACTTAAAAGCCGCAAACCTGCAGGAGCTAAAAACATTTCTTTTACTCTTCCGGGGGGCCTGTTCGAGATAATTGAACTTCCGGTTGACGACCTCCTTACCAAGGAGGACCTTAATGCCCATCTTAACTGGGAATTTTCGGTTCTTTATCCCCATAAGGACCCGGGGGATTTTATACTCCGTTATTTTGAGATTGGTGAATATCCTTATCCCAATGCAAAGAAAATTCTTGTTGCGGCAATAGAAAAAAAGATTCTCTCTGCAATTCATAAATTCTGCAAGACGAACAATCTATTTCTCAGGCTCGTTGATAATGCCCATTTCGCATCCAATCTGCTTATTAATCCTGAACCGGGGCAGAATAATTATGTAAGCCTTTATTCGGATGACGATAAAATGAGCATGATGATTTTCGAAAGAGGCAAGCCCAAATTTTATAAATCGTTTCCCTGTACCGAAATGAATTCCATTCCGGCAAGGATTAAAAGCGAATATCAGGATTATTATGTATCGCAGAACAGGATTTCGGAAATAGAAAGCATATACGCCGCGGGGGATTCGTTTACGGATGAGGTAATGCCCCTCTTCAATTCGGCTTTTCAGTATGGAATAATAAGAATACTTCCATTCAGCAATCTTAAAGCGTCCCCCAAGCTTTTCAACAAAGGGGCTATTGTTTCAAAGTTTTATTCCTACGCGGCGCCAATTGGAATTGCGGCAAGGATTTCATAATGAGAATAATTGCGGGTAAATACAGGGGCAGAATAATAAAAATGCCCAACAGCAAACTGGTAAGGCCAACAACGGACAAGGTTAAGGAATCTCTTTTTAATATACTAGTTAACCAGATTGATTTTGACGGTATACAGGTGTGCGATATCTATGCGGGAAGCGGATCGCTCGGCCTGGAAGCCCTTAGCCGCGGAGCCGCAATGGTCCACTTTATAGAGAAAAATTTTCCGGTACAGAAAAACCTTGCCGATAATATCAAAGCACTCGGCGCTGATAATGAATGCCGCATATTCAAAATGGAAGCAATAGCATTTGCCAAAATGAGCCTGCACGAAAAATATGACCTGATTCTTGCAGACCCCCCTTTCTTCAAAGACGACATTCACGCTGTATTTAAGAACCTTATTGAAAGGGATTTTCTTAATGATGAAGGAAGAATAATAATTGAGAGATCGGTACAGACGGAAAAGAATGATATAGAGAATTTCGGCTTTGAACCATTCAAAAAAATAGGGGACAGCCTTTTATATCAGTATATAAAAGAATAATCTCATCCCATCCAGTCCTTAAACAGTTTTTCTATATCCTCAAGCTTATCCTCAAGGCTGTAAGTAACAGAATCGGCAAAATTATTTAGCGCAACAACTGCGTTGATGCTGGTATCCGTTTTCTCAAGGTCGGCAATAGCCTTTGCAAGCCTTCTGTTAATTTTTCCTATTTCCTCATAGGTCGCTTTCAGATGGTCCATCTCGAGATCCGGGGGAGTGCCTTTCTTCATTTTGAAGTATTGGGCAAGCATATACATAGAAAAAACCCGGTATTCGGTTTCTTCAATGTCTGCAAAGGGGAGGTGATACCTTACCATCGGCTTAAGCTTGCCGAGAACCGGGCATCCGCTTGTGGACATCAGTATTCCGAAAATGCCCCCTACGCCGGCCTGTACCGAAGTCTCTTTAAAGTAGGTCCGGTTTTCAGTTTCAACATAGATCTTTACATTTTCATATGAAGGGATATTATCGAACTGCTTAATGAAGTATCCTATTGTGCGGGCGAGCCTGCAGTGCGATTCCCCCGCAGAACAGTGTCCGCATCCGAGATTTGCGGTCTTGGTCCATTCCGGGTATTCAGTATCGAAATCATCAATCAGTGCAAGTGTAGAACTGTCAATTTCTAAATTGAATGCTTTTTCCTTTCCGTCCGCAAAACAAAACCTGTATTTAATTGAAAAGGTTTTATTTTTTCTTCCGCTCATTTTTATACTCAATAGTTAATAATCTTCTCTTTAGCCTTGTCGAATTCCAAAATCAATTTGCTGAATAATGTCTCTACCGTAATAAGTTCTTTAACCAGTCCCGCACCCTGTCCGGCTTCCATCATTCCCTCCTCTTCATCCCCTTCAAAAATTCCTTTCATTTCTCTTTTGGAGGCGAGCAGTTCAATAAGCTGTTCCTTTGAAGCCCCCGAATCTTCAAGCTCAAGGGCCTTTTGGCTTAAAGTATTTTTAAACTGGCGTACTAATCCTATCTTCTTAAAAATCAGAACCGTACTTATATCATCGGATGCTATAATTCTTTGTTTATAGTTAATATGGGCGGAAGATTCAACAGTAGAAGCGAAGGCGGTTCCTAACTGCACTCCTTCGGCGCCGAGAGATAATGCAGCCATAATGCCTTTTCCGTCTGCAATGCCCCCCGCCGCAATAACCGGAATTGTTAATGCATCAGCAAGCTGGGGTATAAGGGCCAGTGTGGTCAGTTCGTCTGCTCCGTTATGCCCCCCGGCTTCTACTCCTTCCCCTACAACCGCGTCGCATCCGGCCGACTGCGCCTTTAGCCCCTGTTTAACATTTGCAACGACGTGTATAACGGTTATACCATTCTTTTTTAAGAGGTCAATATGCTTTGCCGGGCTTCCTGCCGATGAAAAGATTATCTTTATTCCGTTATCTATGCAGGTTTTAATAAGCTCTTCAGCATCCTTTCTAAGCAGTGGAATGTTAACGCCGAATGGTTTTGAGGTGGCGGTGCGGCATTTATTTATATGCTCATTCAGAAGTTCCGGTTTCATAGAACCCGCGCCTATAAGGCCTAGTCCCCCGCTGTTGGATACTGCCGAAGCAAGCCTCCATCCGGATGCCCATACCATTCCCCCCTGAATTATTGGATGCTCAATATTAAGAAGTCCGGTAAGGCGGTTAACTACTTTCATATATCCTCATTTTATTATTTATATTAAAGTAATGAATTTTTATATCAATAGGCAACATATTTGATAATAGAGGGGTGATTAGTTAAATTACTCTTTCAAAAATAATAATATGTTATGAGAGCCATAATTCCTGTAGCAGGATTTGGAAAAAGATTAAAGCCGCACACCTATTCACTTCCCAAGGTATTGTTGAATGTAGGGGGAAAACCTATAGTGGGGCATATTATAGACAAACTTGTTGAAGAGAAGATATTCAAGGCTACATTCATTATAGGATACCACGGCGAGCAGATAGTTGAGTATGTTACTAAAAAGCATCCTGAAATTGAAGCTGACTTTGTAGAGCAGAAGGAGATGCTCGGTCTGGGGCATGCAATTAAGATGGCAGCCCATACTTTCGATGAGAAAGAGATCTTCATTATTCTGGGGGATACTATATTTGATGTCCATATAACAGATGTATTCAAAAAGAAGGAGACTTCCTTAGGGGTAAAGGTAGTTGAAGACCCGAGGCGGTTCGGTGTTGCACTGATGGAACACGGTAAAATTCAGAGGCTTATAGAGAAGCCCGAAACCCCCGTTTCAAATCTGGCGCTTGTAGGGCTTTATTATATTGCCAATCCGGCTCTTCTATCGGAATGCCTTGATGAGCTCTTTGAGAAAGATATTAAGACAAGCAACGAGTATCAGCTTACCGATGCTCTTCAGCTTATGATAGATAAAGGGGAATCGGTTTCGGTATTCCCGGTTGAAGGATGGTACGACTGCGGAAAGCCTGAAACACTTTTGGCAACCAATCAGTATCTTCTTATGAAGAAAAGCTCACATCCGAAGCTTGATAATGTTACAGTTGTTGAACCTGTATATATAGACGAGACGGCGCGCGTTAAGAATTCGGTCATTGGGCCTTATGCAACAATAGCCGCAAACTGCGAAATTACAGATGCCATTATTAGGAATTCAATTATCAGTCCCGGCGCGGTTGTTAAAAGGGCCATGCTCGAGAATTCGATAATAGGAAGCGAAGCGGTAGTTAAGGGAAGCTATAAAAAACTTAATACCGGCGATTCATCGGAAATAGAATTTTATTAAATCAATCAGAGGTATAAATGCCATACTTATTTACTTCCGAATCAGTTTCAGAAGGGCATCCCGATAAAGTCTGCGATCAGATATCAGACGGAGTTCTGGATGCAATATTTGCAAAAGACCCTAATGCGCGTGTAGCCTGCGAAACTTTTGTTACAACAGGCCTCGTTGTTGTAGGGGGGGAAATTACCACTAAAGCATACGTCGACGTGGAAAAAGTTGTCCGCCAGACAATTAGAAAAATCGGCTATACTAAAGCAGAATATAAATTCGATTCCGAATCGTGCGGTATTGTTAATACAATCCACTCCCAGTCTCCCGATATTGCTATGGGGGTTGATACAGGGGGAGCGGGAGACCAGGGTATTATGTTCGGGTATGCCTGCAACCAGACTCCAGAATATATGCCGATGCCGATAGTTTATGCGCACAAACTTGTTCAGAAACTTTCCGATATCAGAAACAAACAGTCCAGGCTTATGCCCTACCTGAGACCCGACTCAAAATCACAGGTTACTATTGAATACAGCGACGACCATAAGCCATTGCGTGTTGACGCGGTTGTAATTTCTACACAGCACGATGCTAATGTTTCGCAGAAGAAGATTAAAGATGACGTAATTAAAAATGTTATAAAGAAAGTTATCCCGGCAAAGTATCTCGATAAAAAGACTAAATACTTTGTTAATCCTACAGGCCGTTTCGAAATTGGCGGGCCGCACGGCGACAGCGGTTTAACAGGAAGAAAGATTATAGTTGATACTTACGGCGGATGGGCTCCTCACGGCGGCGGCGCGTTCAGCGGCAAAGATCCTTCAAAAGTTGACAGAAGCGCTACCTACGCTGCGCGTCACATAGCAAAGAACGTGGTTGCCGCAGGCGTTGCAAAAGAATGCCTCGTTCAGGTTGCTTATGCAATCGGCGTTGCTCAGCCGGTTTCTGTTTTCATAGATACAAAAGGCACAGGAGTAATTCCCGATTCCGCAATTTCTGAAATGATTATGAAGACCGTTGACCTGACCCCGAAAGGAATTATTACACGCCTTAAACTGCGCAGGCCTATTTACCAGAAGACCGCTTCGTTCGGACATTTCGGGCGCAATGATAAGGACTTTACATGGGAACAGCTTGACCTCGTTCCGGTCTTTAAAAAATATTTGAATAAAAACTAACAGGAGTTATAGATTAATGGATCACGTAAAAGGTAAATACAAAGTACGCGATATCAAACTGGCGGAACAGGGAAGGATGAAAATCCAGTGGGCCGAAAGCCGCATGCCGGTTATGATGGAGCTGAGAAAGAAATACGAAAAAACGAAACCCCTTAAAGGGTATAAGATTGCAGGATGTCTCCACGTTACAAAGGAGACCGCGGTTCTTATTGAAACCCTTAAAGCCGCAGGCGCTAAAGTAAGCTGGAGCGGATGCAATCCTCTTTCAACACAGGATGAAATTGCCGCCGCGCTCGCTAAGAACGGAATTGAAATTTACGCCTGGCACGGAATGAATGTTAAGGAATTCTACTGGTGCATCGAAAGAACTCTCGATATGAAGCCGAACCTTACATTGGACGACGGCGCAGACCTTATATTCACCGTTCACAACAGATTCCCTAAACTTGCCGAAAATATTATAGGCGGTACCGAAGAAACAACCACCGGCGTTCACAGACTTAGAGCTATGGCTGCCGACGGAAAACTTCTCTACCCGGTTATTGCAGTTAACGATGCAGAAACAAAATGGGATTTCGACAACGTATACGGAACAGGACAGTCTTCAATTGACGGTATTATAAGAGCTACATCAGTTCTTCTTGCCGGAAAGAATTTTGTTGTTGCCGGCTACGGACACTGCGGTAAAGGATGCGCTATGAGAGCAGCCGGACTTGGTGCCAACGTAATTGTTACCGAAGTTAAACCTACTGCAGCACTTAAAGCTACCCTGGACGGACACGTAGTTATGACAATGGACGAAGCCGCTAAGATCGGCGATATCTTTATAACCGCTACAGGCGTTAAAGACGTTATTGTTAAGAGACATTTTGAGAAAATGAGAGAGGGCGCCATTGTATGCAATACAGGGCACTACGATTGCGAAATCAACATCCCCGATCTCGAAAAAGTATCTAAATCCAAGAGAACTGTCCGCCCCAATAATGAAGAATATACATTAAAGAACGGCAAAAAGATTTATCTTCTTGCGCAGGGACGTCTTGTTAACCTGGCAGCAGCAGAAGGGCATCCTTCTGAAGTTATGGATATGTCTTTTGCAAACCAGTTTATGTCGCAGCTCCGTCTTGCAAAATATGACAAGCAGGGAATTCTCCTTGAACCGGAAGTAATCGATATACCTGAAGAACAGGATCAGGAAATTGCAGGCATTAAGCTCAGGACAATGAAATACAAAATTGACAAGCTTACCGAAGAGCAGAGACTTTATATGGATGATTATTCTGCAGGTACATAATTCTCTTTATGCCTAAATGATTAAAGCCTCCTCCGGGAGGCTTTTTTTATGTCCGGGATACAAAAAAATAGGAAATATTCCTATTTACAAAATCTAAAGTATTACCTATCGTTAGCTTGTCGCGTCAGGAGACGCTCCGCTTAACTTCTGACGTGACTGAAAGCACCGTGAAAAAATGGGTATTAAAAAGTACACTGGCACAGGTATTGCATTTATTTATTTATTTATTTATTTATTTATTTATTGTTGTATAATTAAGTGCTTATTGCTGGAACATACGGGCACTGAATTATAAAGTACAGGACTGGAAAAACTAATAAGGTTATCTAAATGGGGAAGAAAGATAATTCTATTGCGGTTAATAAAGCAGGGAAAAACAATAAAACCCTGACACGCAAGGGACCTGAGTCCGCCGGGGATAATCCGGAATACAATCTGACAAAAGGAGAAGAAAGGCATCTCTCTTTAATGAGCAAGGGGAAAACAATTAAAGAAATTGCAGAGAAGATGTGTGTTACGAAAAAGACAGTAGAAACCTACCGGCAAAGATTAAAAGAGAAGTTAAATTTAGAGAATATGGCTCAGCTTCATAAATTTGCCTATGATTATACAGCAAAGAGGAATAACCGTTACTCCTAAAATGTAGTGTTTGCACTACTTGCGGAAAGAAAAGCAACACCTTAAATTATGTGTGAGATATGCAGAAATAAAACAGAATAAAAAAGAATGATTGGCCTTGCGACAATGCCGGCGTGTGCCGGTTCAATTGCCGGAATCTGGTGAGTAAATTATCAGCAGTTATGATCGAAAAGTTGTCATTTAGAAAGCCTAGAATGAATTGTATTGTTCTATTAGGGTAGTAAAAATATTTTGTGTTGTTTTTAGATGAGATGAAATTTATTTCATAAAGACAAAGCATAAAACTTGTACGAAATGTGCCGTATTATCAAAGTGGAGAAGAAAGTGAGAACAAACCCGGTTGTTTTTGTTGCTTTGCTAGTTGCCATGTGCTCATCATTCGATTATGCACAGACTAATCGTTATGTTAAAGACGGCGTGTTTTACATTGAAAACGGATTAAATAATTTTAAAAAAGGCAAGAGGCTTGTTAGGAAGTTTGCAATTGGAGAAAATGAAAAGGGTGTTAAATATTTGTTCTACAATTTTCTTGCGTTTACTGTTGATGATGCCGGGTGTATATATGTAATTGATGGACATAAAAATATACGAAAGTATGATAAAAACGGAAAATATTTGTTGAGCTTTGGTAAAGATGGAGAAGGTCCCGGGGAGTTCAGATCTGCAACAAAAATATTACATAAAAATAAGTTTATATATTTGCTTGACAATAAATTGTTTCGATTAACCAAATATTCAACAAGCGGCAAATATATATCGTCAATTAAAATGAGTAAACTTGCAATAGATTTTGTAGTTACCAACGATGACAAATATATTATACACATCGAAGATATGAATGCTAATTATAAACTAATTAAGTGTAATCAAAAAGGGGATATACTTTTATCATTCGGCAATAAAGAGCCGTTTAATCATTTTTTGGAAAACCATTTCTTTAATACGGGCATGCTAGCAATAGATGCGAGTGATAACTTTTATCTAAGCCACCTGCAACCATACAAAATAGAAAAATATGATAAAAACGGAAAATTGATAGGCGTTATATCAAGAAAAGTTAATTATCCTATTGTTAAGCCACTAAAACCTAATATTACGAAAAAGGGAGAGACAATGTCGTTTTTTGTCCGGGGAGAAAACAATGCCAGGCCTACAAAAATCCCAATAGATATATGTGTCTTCAACAATAAAATATATCACGTAGTTGAAAAGAATAATAATAATACAGGTAGTCGAACATGCTCTATAGACATTTATAGTCTTGAAGGGAGTTATTTGCAGGAAATTATTCTGGAAACAGCTGTAGTCGGGGTACAATGCTTGTCTGATAGAATAATAATATTAGAAGAAAACCCCTTTAAACAGGACACTATCCCGATTATTGTTGTTTATAATCAACTAATAGTACAATAAAATCATAGGAGTATAGGTGTTATGAGTAAAACAAAAAGAACAACGATCACATTATTAATGTGTTTATTTTTCACAGTCTTAATTTTTGCTGATCTTCCAGGACTTGGCTTCCCTGTTGGCAGTATGGAATGTATGGATTGCCCTGACGCAGTGCAGCAGGACTCACCCCCTTATACATTATATATGTTAGTTGGATGTAATTATTATTATGATGGTTGGAGCTGGGAAGGCCCGGAATGCATATATCGATGAATTTGCGAATGAATTAAATGTATCATCATTTATGGTTGCATTAATAAGGGAGTCTTTAGAAAAATGGACAGTAAGTCAGAAATGAGCTGTGATCATAAAAAAAGATTGTCAATTAGGCAGCCATTGGTAACATCGAAATGGACCCGTTTGCATAATTGTTTTAACCTGTTTCTTGGCACATTGTTAATATTTGTAATCTCAACAATTATTTTAAATTGGTTAGGGGCGAAAAACAAGGCATTAGAAATTGACAATAAGTTTATTTATACCGAACAGTTATTGTTCAATAGCAGATTAAAAATAGATGAATTGTTAAAATCGAAACGTTTATGCCTTCTATTTTTCTCAACTAAATGCCCAGCCTGTTCAGAAAATGTATCATTCTGGAATAAAGTATATGAGTCAAGCAGCATAAATATGAGTATGCTTGCCTTGTGTGAAGGCGATACCTCTTTGCTGAAGAGATATATTAATTTATTCGAGATCAAATATCCCGTCGGATTAAATGCAAATGCGCGCAACTCAATATTTGCAAAAAATGGAATTAATTTTGTACCGACTGCAATAATTGTCAATGAAAATAATGAAATAGAGAAAATATGGAAAGGCGTTTTAGATAGTAATAAACAAATGGATATTATTAAGACGTTTAATTATTACACTTCTAAATGATTTTGTACTTAGGTAAACCCCTAAAATTCGACAATATATGGGTTATTTTAGGGTAAGAAAAAGGGGCAGAGAAAAGAGAATTCGAGCTGCAAGTATATAGAAGGTTGTTATCGCTAAAAACCTGTTCTAACTACGATTAATTTACATTAAAGAAGAGAATAAGATTTATTCGATTGCACGGGGGACGCCTTGTTAATCTGGCAACAGCAGAAGGGCATCCTTCGGAAGTTATGGATATGTCTTTTGCTAACCAGTTTATGTCCCAGCTCCGTCTTGCAAAATATGGCAAGCAGGGAATTCTCCTTGAGCCTGAAGTTATCGATATTCCGGAAGAACAGGATCAGGAAATTGCAGGCATTAAGCTCAGGACAATGAAATACAAAATTGACAAGCTTACCGAAGAGCAGAGACTTTATATGGATGATTATTCCGCAGGGACATAATTCTCTTTATGCCGCAAAAATTAAAGCCTCCTCCGGGAGGCTTTTTTTATGCCCGGCATTGAAGTAAAATGGGGGCGGATTTTTACCCTAAAATTGTGGAGCAAAAAGGGGGTTTGGAGTGTCTAACAGGTAAGAAAGTAAATAATTGTATTAGATGCATTAAAAAGTCTTCTCATAATCCTCCCACCCCCTTATAAGGAGGCCGTTGCGATAACGGCCTCCTTAATTTAAACCTGAATTATCTTCCCCAGTAAAGCAATAAGAGATGAGCGGCGGACCAGGAGAAATTATTTGCGTTCAATCCTTCCCCTGTAAAGGGATTATAGTTCTCCCTTATCGGGAGTCCGCTGTTAATGAATCCTTTCGCATTGTCGAATATCCTTTCGGTCAGTCTCCTTGCCTGTCTTACATATCCGTAGTAACGGAGCCCCATTATACCGAAATAGGCCTGGTCCAGCCATACCGGTCCCCGCCAATAGCCGTTTATGTCAAGTTTGGGGTGGTCTGCCGAAATGGTAGGGAATGGGACGCGAGTATAGAATTTATCCGAATCGAAGATTACTTTTTGTATTGATTCGGCATCTGTCTGCGTTGCGGCCATAGCCCAGAGGGGTATAAGTCCTTCGGGGCCGTAAACATTAATATGTTTCTTTCTGTCGATGGTAATATCGAAATAGAATTTATTCTTGTTATCGAAGAAGCTTTCCTGGATTTTTCTTTTGAGTGCGGTAGCTTCTGCAATGAATGCCGTGCCTTCGTTCTTAAATCCGAGGGTATCGGCCATTTTAGAGAGAAAGAGTTTTTCCGCATAGAGGTATGCATTCAGGTCAACCGATTCCTGATTCAGGGAGTAAGCCCCATCATTGTTTTTCAGCAGCTTGGCCTCGTCAAATCGGATTGCGTTATCCATACCGCTCTCCCAGAGTGCGGCAATGAGTGAATCCTTTGTGGCGCCGTATTCGCATAATCCGTTTTTATCGTGGTCTCTTTCGGCATACCACCATTTATGGTATTTAACCAGTTTAGGATAGAACTCCCTGAGGAAATTGAAATCCTTAGTAGCCTCAAAAATATTCCACACCCCCCAGGCGGCAAGAGGGGGCTTTGTATCGAGCCAATTATTCTGTGTTGAGTCTATAAACACGCAGTCGGGAATCATCCCCTTTGAATTCTGGAAATGGAACATGGCGCGCATCTGATTTTTTGCAAGCTCCGGCTCAAAGTATGCAAGGGCCGCAGCGTGTTTCCAGCTGTCCCACGCCCAGAAACCGGTAAAGTAATGATGAGAGTAGGAGGGAACGATCCCGTCATACTTTAAATCCCCCATCGGGCTTTTCCAGTTATTGATAAGAGTAAGAAGGCATTTAACCGCACCCTGCCTGTATTCCGGTTCATCTCCGAAGTCTTCTTCTGTTGCAAGGGCTTTATTAAGGTAGCCGTTCCATCTTGCCCGGTTGAAATCGTAGAATTTTTTGGGATAACCAACAAAGTCCCTCATAAGGTTAAACTCTGAAATATAGTCCTTTTCAAATTCATATTGAGTAACAAAGAGGTAACAGTTTTCGAGAGTTGATTTGGATAAATCCAATTTATTCTTTGCAGTCAACTTAAACCGGAATCCTTCAAACTCTACAACAGGAATAGTAACTGCGTCGGTTTTTATAATAAATTTGCTCCTCGATTTTTCCATTTCATAGATTGCACCATCTCCTCCGCCGGATTTTAGAATAGTAGAATCGAAAGTTTTACCCTGCCAGAAAAGAGAAACTACGGTAGGTGTATCATCCATCGTTCTTATGCCGGCTCTAATAACGGCTGTACGGTTGGAAATGAAAATAAGCTGAAGTTCAACGTATAAATTGTCCAGAATGTATCGCTGAATAAGAGTCCCAGGATAGAAAGAGATCTCAATTACTTTTGCCTTTGTCCAGTCATATACAGCTCCTGTAGCAGAATTGACAATTATAAGTTGAGCGAGTGATTTGCCGAGCCATTTCCCGTCCGATGCAGCGTAGGGACCGATAAAGCTTCCGTAATATGAAGAGGAGGTATCCGGTGGGAGCGCAAATCCGAACCAGGCCCCGAGGTCGAGAAATGAAAATGAATTGAAATCTTTTTCCGCCGCGGGAATGTTCTTAATGTCGAGCACATTCCTGTATTTAGTCACATTGTCTGTCTGAGCGAATAGAGGAAATGAAAAGCAGATAAAGATTAGTGAGAAAAAAAGTTTTTTCATAATAACTCCCAGTATTTAGAAACGTCCGGCAATTTTACTGCCGCATTTAAAGCAGCAGCCGTTTTTAATTTTATATGTAAGTATAGAATGCCAGTCCCTTTCA
>JAEXUB010000131.1 GCA_023453125.1 Bacteroidota bacterium | reverse complement strand
ACCGATTTTATAAAGGATTTCGAAATTCAGGCAACTTTCTTTCTCGATGAGGATATTCTTTCAAACCTTCAGGACCTTGATTTGTTTTCCAACAAGACTGCATATCAGTTGGGATTCTTCTGGTACGAACCTTTTTCATTGAACGACTTGTCACTGATTTGCGAATACACACGCATACGCCCATATGTTTATACACATACCGACTATATGAATACTTTTACCTCGTTCGGAACCGTTCTCGGGCACCGGATTGGTCCTAATGCCGATGAAATTATGGCAAAAATAAATTACAATCTTTCATCCCGCGTAAAATTCAATTTTGAATACAGGCATTCGAGGAGCGGCGAGAATATCCTCTCATCCAATGGCGTTCTTCTTAAGAATGTAGGGGGGGATCCTTTCCAGCCTTACCGTTTTGATGTTGACGCTACACACCTCTCATTCCTTGACGGAATAAGATATAATAATGATTTCATTTCCGCCGGAGTAAGGCTTGAGCCGTGGCGCGAGATTTTCTTTGACATCAATTATATTTATAACCAGAATAAGAATGTTGACACCGGCAGCAAAAACGTAAACAGTTATCTTACGCTTAAAATGACAATTGAATATTAAGAAATACTCCCGGATAAAAATTTATCAAACGGACTGCCGGGCAGTCCGTTTTTTTAGAATGTAAACGAATTAAGGCTTATCACAAATCCGTTGGTTCCCGTGTGTGTAACGCGCCAGGTAAATTCCAGTCTCATCGGAAACAGCATATGTCCTATTCCGAATCCCGCCTCTATCAATGGTTTTGTAAATGTACTGCCTGTGATTGAGGCCGGCACTTTGCTGCCGTCAAACAAATCAATCCAGCCTGCATTTAAATGAGTTGAGAAAAGAAGATTCCACTCCTTAAGCAATGGTACATTAAGCAGCCTGAAAAACTCATCACCGAAATTAATGAGAACGTGGAGAGCCGCACCCCTGTCTCCGAATGCCTCGTGAGTGCGCAGAGTACGGAATGAATAATCTTTTGATACGCTGCTTATATTCCCCGGAAGGTTATACATAAACTGGAACGGCACTGCCCCGTCGGAATAAATACCCCTTAGAGAATATAGAGCATTAATGGTTTTATAAAGCCTTATGTTGCCGCTTATATTAGCATCGAATTTTTTAAAATCCTCTCCGCTTCCAAGCGTTTCTTTATCGCTTATGAATGCGTTTGCGTTGAAATATAAATTGAAGTCGGAATTTGAAAGGCGCATCCTCCGATATCCGTCCTCAATGTAATTTCTGTAATCAAATCCAAGGCTCAGGTTAACTGCATTAATCCTGGTTTCAAATACCGGCATATTGGGATTGTATTGCCTCTCACTTTTAAATATCGAAAAATCAGATTTGTTGACTGCGCTGTTGTCAGTCATATTATAGAAGCCGGCTCCAAGACGGAACACCGATAGCACTTCGGCATTATAGCCTATGTTAAATCCTTTTCTGTAGAAATATTCCCTGAAATCCTCCTTGAAAAGGAGATTTACAATGGTAGATGTAAAATCGCTGTATCTGTCCTGCCCCGCAAACAGAGTATTAATATCGTTGTAAATGGCGAATGAAAGGTTATCGGTTCTATACTCTCCGAGAGCAAGACTCGTTGAAAACCGGGATTTGAATTTTTTATCGTCAAATCCGTACCTCAGGTCAATTCCGCCATACAGCCTTTTATCAAACAGATCTCTTCCGGACAAATTGAACTTCAGTGTATGCCCTTCAACTTTATTGAAATCGTACAATCCCACAGGTCCTGTTACAGTAAAATTATCATCAAGCTCAATTGTTGAACTAAGAAATGAAAAGCGGTCCCAGAAGGTAATTGGAATAGCCTCCAGGCTGTCAATTCTTTTATATGCGCTTAACTCGTCATAAGTATTCGGAAGGGACTGGATATTTTTCCAGTAGGTTGAATCTTTTTTGTCGGCATCCGGAAGCACTTTAACAACTGCCATTCCGAAAAAGGAGTCGTCAATATTTTTATTTATCTCATAATCGGAAAAAAGAGTATTAAGCTCAAACCCGAACTTGAACATTCCAAGCGCGTTTCCTTCAACAAACACCCTGTAATCCACGGGCATATAAATATTGTCTGCATATGCATAGAACTGCTGGAATATTCTGGTTTTCTGTATAATTCCCGAGAGGCTTGCCGCCTTATTAAGGGCAACGTCAATCTGAACCATTGCAAAGATGTCGTCTGCGATATAAACATCCCCTATAAAACCGGGATCCGACTCGCTTAAGGGGGAAAAACTTATTTTAAATACATTTATTCTGTCTATTGAAACTGTATCTACTATTCTGAAATAATAATAATCAAGCGCGTCGTCCGATATTGGGCTCGGCAGCGGGCGTCCCATAAACTGAATATCGTCAGTATAGAAATTCTGAATGATTCTCCCCCCTGTAAAGATATTTATCTGTGCGGGAGTATTTGCAGACTGCTTGCGCGCAATAATTTCGTCCTTGTATTTATTCGGTTTTTTAAAATACCCTTTGCTTTCATTTTCAATTATCCCGGTAATTTTCAGCGCGGCCGTATCACTTCCAATTGATGCGCTTGCTCTGTTTCCCCTTACCGAAAAATCCTGTGTGGTCTTAACAATTCCTTTTGTATAAGCTTTAAATGAATAGTCCGAGAGGTAATTATTTCTTTCCTTCTTTACAATAATGGCCCGCCTTATAACCTCATTAGCCGGATTATCGTCGGGCAGTACGGTAATCTCACTTATATTTACCCCTTTCGGATCGAGTCTGAAATTGTGCGTTCCGCTGTTTTGCAGATTCACTTTAAATGTATCTGATGCGAATCCTATATAGCTTGCTATAAAGCGATAGGTCCCCGGCTTAAGTTTGAATTCATATTTTCCCTCAATGTTGCTGGTTGTTCCATGAGTAGTTCCGTCAATCCTGATTGAAGCATAGCTGAGAGTTTCTCCGGTAACCTTATTCTGCACTTCCCCTTTTAGCGTAAACTGCTGAGCCTGCAGCGTTGCCGATACCGCCAGGCATAAAACCCAAAATAACCTCATAAATCCCCTTATTTTACACTAATTAGACTCATAAAAAATAACTTTGTTTCAATATAATCATAATTTTAATGCGATAAAGAGTTCTAATTGTTATATTGACTGAAACTTAAAGAGGCCTTATGCATTCCACAATAGCCATAACCGGGGCTACGGGTTTAATCGGAAAAAAAATCGTGTCAATTCTCTCCGAAAGGGGGGATAAGGTAGTTGTTCTTACCCGCAGCAGCCGTAAGGCCGCCGAAGTATTCAACGGCAATATTGAACTGATTGAATGGGACTATAAAAGCGTTTCTCCGACTCTTATTCACATATTATCTAATGCCGACGGCATAGTTCACCTTGCAGGCGAGAATGTTTTAAAGAGAAGGTGGTCCGAAGCGCACAAGCAAAATATTTATTCAAGCAGAATTAATTCCACCAGACTTCTCACCTCGGCTCTCCTGCAGAGCACAACCCGTCCGTCTGTTTTTGTCTCTGCCTCTGCGGTAGGCTACTACGGTTTAACTTCGGATAAGAGGGCTGATGAATATTCCGAATGCGGCAGCGACTTTCTTGCTGTGGTGGTTAAAGATTGGGAAAACGGACTTCTTCCAATTGAAGAAGCTGGAGTAAGGACGGTAAAAATAAGGACAGGAATAGTTTTGGACCGGAACGAAGGGGCTTTGGCAAAGATGATTCCCCCATATAAATTTTTTATCGGCGGACCGCTGGGGAGCGGCAAACAGCCTTTTCCATGGGTTCACATTGAAGATACAGCCCGTCTGTTTGTTCATGCATTCGATAATAAAACAATGACCGGAAGTTACAATTCGGTGGCACCTGAAAATATTACGATGAAGCAGTTCTGTAAATCTCTCGGCGGTGTGATGAAAAGGCCTTCAGTCTTTAATGTACCACCTTTAGCGCTTCGCATTCTATATGGTGAAGGGGCTGATATTCTATTGAACGGAGTAGAAATAATTCCCAGACGGACGCTGGAAAGCGGATTCGAATTTACTTATAAAGATTCAGTTTCAGCTCTTAAGAGCCTGTTATAACTTTATTCGAACCAGGATACAATTTCATAATATTTTGTTCTCGGGAAATACGGTGGTACGGCTGTCATAAAACGGTCGTCGTATCTGTGAACAAATCTTAATCCCCTTATGGGAGTACTCCCGGAATAAGTTGCTGTTACTCTCGTATCAGCGGCAATTACTCCTCCCAGAATCCTCCAGCTTTTCAATGCAGCCTGAGTAACAAGACCATCATCGGGGCCTACTGTTCCCGTTACAGAATACATTGAAGCCTGTGTTATAATATCCTTTCCTCTGGTAGTCGCGTTATCCTGAATCCTTATATCTGACTCAGCAACAATCCCCAGCATATCATCCGAACTGGGGGTAATCTTAGGGTCCTGCTGATATTGAAGATTATCCTCAAATATCACTTTGCCGTAACCGGAACTTCCTTTCTTAGAAGCCACTATAGTTGCTCTTCCGTTAAGTGTTCCTTTAGTATAAATATTCCCTTTCTCTACATAAATTAATCCATTAGGGGCAAGAGTTGTTAGAGGAACAGTCTTTGGTGTGGAATAAGCTCCGATCCCAAGTCTGCTGCTGTAGGTGACTGTACCGTCAGCATTAAAATACAAGCGGACATCGGTTGTTTTTCCAGTTCCCGTTGTATCCTTAAAAACTTTTCCCGCATTGCTTCTCATACCGGTAGTGTCAAATTCATTAGGGATATCAATTCCGGTCTGGTAGCCTCCGTAGAATTTGGGATCCTTGGGAGAGCCCTGCATAACCAGACCGCTTTTTGTAGTAACTTTTCCCCAGAAAACCGGGCTCCCCGATGTATAGAGTTTTCCGTTTACGTGAAAAGGTCCGTTAAATGTATCCCCCGTTGCAGGCTGTGCCGAACAGGTAGCGTAAAAATTACCGTATTTGGCATAACTTGTGGGGCGGAGCTCAATATTGATTGTCTTTGTAACATTTCCATAAGTTCCTTCGGATACAATAGTAGCAATTTGAGAATTATATCCCTGGGCAGAATCGCATACACCCAGATAATCTCCGTGAGCAAGATGTGCCGCAATGGCGGTGGCAGGCAGTTCAAGTGTATGGCGAGCACCGAAATTTCCGGGAGGGCAATGGCAGATTTTAATTTTTCCTGACGCCCCGCTTGCGGTATTGCTTACATAAACATTAAGAGTGCCCCCATTAATTGACAAATTGGAATAACCGGCTTCCCAGGTCCTGTCTACAAATATCTGGTTAGCGGCCATATTGGCACCGCTTACGGCAATGTTGTAGGCCATAGTCTCTACAAAATAATCGCTGTAGCCTTCAATTGACTTGACCGACAATGTATTAAAATTATTGCTGACCGACATAAAAATCAGGCTGAACCCGATTACAAGCAGCATTGATGCTCTTCCGCCCATTTTACCTGTTCCTTAAATTTCTTGCCGCTAATCTTAACTGGCGCCAGAAAACTGTTGAATACTGCTCTCCGTACGCCTGTGTGTTTTCAACCGTTATGCTTATCTGCATAGTGTAAATTTCAGAAGGGACCGTTATCGGGAAATGAATAGTGTCTCCGAGAGCATTGAAGTAGAGAAGGTCAAATTGAGTAATTCCAAGATTTGCGCCTTTCGGCTGTTCATTATTCACAACGCGGTAGAGCATTTTGTCTTTTGTGTTTGGTGTGGCCGTCAATTCACTGGTCGGCCCCGTATAGTAATAGACCGTATCAATAATTCCGTCTCCTGACGGATATGTCGGCGGGTCCTGAAGATCGGTTAAAAATTTTATTCCATGCTCGCTCGCGTAAATAATCGCTTTGGAAGGATCGGGGAATTTCTCCCAGTTAACACAGTAGCCGATCTTGCGGAAATCATACTCAAGAAGTTTTACTGTCTCGAGCAGATTCTGCTGAACAATAAGCTCTCCGGCATTAACATAAACATTCTGCACTGCCGACTCGTTGAGCCTCAGGATGATGAGAAGGAGGACGCCTCCTATAAGCATCGATCCCAATACGTCTATTAAGCTGCTGAATCCCATTATCTAAAATACCAATAACTGTATATTGTACTTACTTTAATTGTATCATATGTTAATACCGGCTTGGCGGAATTTACAAGAGCCGGACTCGTAACCCTTATATCCATTTTCTTGTGCCAGGTCTTAATAGTGCTTTTAACTGAAGGATTGGCCGGATTAATATAATACACATCTATAAAGGCTTTAAATTCCATTTTGGGAGTATTGGTAAAAATCTGAATCGAGTCAATCATCGGAGTGGTTTTATAACAGCGGTAGTCATCAAAATCATTAAGTGTTTTATGGTTTGCGCTGTTCTCGCTTCCGTCCAATCCAAGACTTGTGACTGCCGTCAGCTGCGAGGTAGCGCTAAGAGAGACGGTATCGGACTGCTGGTCGAACGATTTGCTGGTTGCCTCCTCAATAATTGAAGTGGCCACAGAAACCGCAAGCACTCTCAGTTTAGATTCCGTAAGCACGTTTGTGGTACTGTTAAAGCCCTGATTAACCCTTAAAACGGTTACGGCTAAAAGGAGCATTGCCCCTATGGTTATCATTGTCTGTCCGGTGTTCATCTTACCGCTCTTATTCCTGTTAAAATATAACAAAAATTATGCTAATATATTTTCGGAAAAAATGAGATTTTTTTTACATATGACCTGCATCAACCTGTAAAAATAACAAGTAAAAATTGCCGGTAACCGGTGAAAATCATCAATTTTAACTTGTTTATGAATATCTTATATTTATTAAAACTTTTTAGGGTTATATGGAAATTATCAATATCCTTCTCGGAATGGCACTCATTGTCTCAATGGGAGGCAATATGGGGGGGGCAAAGAAGGGACTGAGGACATCTCTTACAAAGGTAACTGACAAACCGGCTACCTATCTTCAAAAGGTGCCGACTACAGTCTCAGCCATCATTTTCCTTCTTATAGCGGCCGGAATATTCGGAGTTGGCTCTCTGGATGAATCAAAACTTTCCGGATTTATGCCGGTGAGGATTGCCGGACTGATTATTTTCTCTTTCTTTGCCTGGCTTCAGGTTTTTTCATTTAAGTCTTTGAAAGAAAACTATGCCCCCGAAATTCTAATTCAAAAAGAGCACGAACTTATAACCGGAGGCATTTACCGGTTTATAAGACATCCCCAGTATGTAAGCCAGATTCTGAGCGACCTTGGAGCCGGTCTTGCCCTTATGAATTTTCTGGTTATTCCGGCTGTTCTTCTTTTTGAACTCCCTTTATTCTATCTTAGAGCTAAGGAAGAGGAAAAATTGCTGCTAAAGCATTTTGGCGATGAATTCAAGGCATACAAAAAAAGAAGCGGTTTCTTTATTCCATTTATCGGCTGATAACTTATGAGATTTCTTTCAATAATTTTTATTCTGCTTTTTGCCGTATCGGCTGCATTTCCGCAGCGCTACCTTAAAATGTCTGTTGAGGTAAACGGCAAAACCGAGAGAATCTCCTATCTTGTTAAAAATGAAATAGCCTATGTACCCGTTTCGGAACTGGCAAAAGCACTTAACATTCCGGTCTATCTAAATAAAGAAGCAGCCAAGGCAGAACTGAAATTTGAAAATACAAAAGTGAAAATTACCGGACGGAATCAATTCTTTATTGTATCTGAGAGCAATGCAAAGCAGAAAGCCGTTCAGATTCCGGTATCTACACTTTTACTAAATGATGAGATATTTATCCCTGTTGCTTATTCTGTAAAACTTCTTTCGGACGCCCTTGAAAAAGAAATTGCTTTCAGCGAGGGGGAAAAGAATTTAGTTATAGGTAAATCCATCGCGCCGCCGAAAAAAAATGAAGCAGGAGAACCCGAAACCGTTTCGGAACCCGCCCCGGTTAATTCCAAATACGATATCTACGGAATTGAAATGGAGGAAAAATCGAACGGTACGCTTATTAAGCTTAAGGCATCGCGCCGCCTCCCCATTCCAAGAAACTCTGTTAACAAAAATACATTGTTTGTTTTCTTCAATAACATTTCATTTATGCCCAATCTTGCCAGACAGCTCAAGACAACGGGACTTGTTAAAAAAGTAGAGACCCGCTATATCACTCCGCGCAATATCCAGCTTGAGTTTGAGCTTAAAGAGGATTTTTCATCCCAGGAAATTTCGTATATCCCGGAGAGCAATGATATTATGATTGCCCTCCATAACAAGGTCTTTGCATCGGAAGAGAAAACCAATGTTGAAGAGATGAAGAACAAATGGGCAATGGATGTGATTGTGCTTGACCCCGGACACGGGGGTAAAGATGCCGGCGCCATTGGAGTTAACGGCACAAAGGAAAAAGACATCAACCTCGCCATTGCACACAAACTCGGCAATCTGATAAAGCGGAATATGCCCGGTGTTAAGGTTGTATATACCCGGGATGATGATACATTCGTAGAATTGTATAAAAGAGGCAAAATTGCCAACGAGAACGGAGGCAAACTTTTTATCTCAATCCATTGCAATTCTATGCCCAAAAAACCAAGCGATTCGAGAGGATTTGAAGTATATCTTCTAAGGCTCGGCAAGACGCAGGATGCAATTGAAATAGCGGAATTTGAAAACAGCGTAATTAAATATGAAGACAATCCTTCAAGGTATAAAAAGCTTACCGACGAGAATTTCATCTTTGTAAGCATGGCCCATTCAGCCTTTATGCGGTTCTCCGAAAGTTTTTCCGATATGCTTAACCAGAACTGGATTAAGCACGTCGATATGCCTTCGCGCGGAGTTAAGCAGGCCGGATTTTATGTTTTAGTTGGCGCTTCAATGCCGAGCGTTCTGATAGAGGCCGGCTTCCTATCCAACATTCAGGAAGAGAAATACCTGAATTCAAGCTCAGGACAGAACAGCATAGCGACGGCGGTTTTTGAATCGATTAAGCGGTATAAGGAATTTTACGAGAGCTCCGTTCTCGAGAAAAATGTTTCAACTAACTGAAAGGAAATATAATGACAAACGCACAGAAATGGCTTGCAGCCTTTGTACTCCTTTTTCTCATTTTGTTCGTGCTTGTTAAAGTTACAATGTAATTTATTTTATCCTGATAAATATTTACATCTATGGCAGCTTGTAAAGTAACGGTTCTTAAAAGAACCATTAATTCAGAAATAGGCGAAGAGCATATAGGCGTGGAAGTTCTTCCCTGCGATCAGTTTATGGAGGGGGATGAATTCCTGATTACCGGCGATATGGGAAAGCCGGAGAATTTCTGCGGATGGGCCTGGAACGACATTTATAAGGTTGTCGTTACAATTGCCCGGGGCGGAAATTTTAACGACGGTATGTTTACCGGCTGGATGAAAGACGGCAGATCAATGATTACCTGCTGTACAGACGGAGTAAGACCCGTTATATTCAAGGTTGAAAGAATAGAGGATAGATAAAAAAAGAGCGGCTTAAAGCCGCTCTTTGCGTAATTATGCAATTGTAACTTCTTTGCAGAGATATACATCCTGGATTGTCTGAAGCAGTTTTGCCCCTTCATCCATCGGACGCTGGAACGCTTTGCGTCCCGATATAAGTCCCATACCGCCTGCTCTTTTATTTATAACCGCGGTGCGTGTTGCTTCGGCAAAATCATTTTCTCCCGATGCTCCGCCGCTGTTAATCAATCCTGCGCGCCCCATATAGTTATTAATTACCTGATAGCGTGTGAGATCAATAGGATGCTCGGTTGTAAGTTCGGTATAAACGCGTTTGTCGATTTTTCCGTAAGAGGAATTACCCATATTCAAAGCGGTGTAACCGCCGTTGTTTTCGGGCATCTTCTGCTTAATAATATCGGCTTGTATTGTAACGCCGAGGTGGTTAGCCTGTCCGGTTAAATCTGCCGATACGTGATAATCCTTATCTTTCTTGAACTGCGGATTTCTTGTATAGCACCAGAGAATGGTAGCCAGGCCGAGTTCGTGAGCATACTGGAAAGCTTCGCTTACTTCAATAATCTGGCGCGAGCTTTCGTCGGAACCGAAATAAATTGTAGCACCAACCGCAGCAGCACCCATATCCCACGCCTG
This sequence comes from Bacteroidota bacterium, assembly GCA_023453125.1. GTDB lineage: Bacteria > Bacteroidota > Ignavibacteria > Ignavibacteriales > Melioribacteraceae > JAEXUB01. The sequence continues at coordinate 7,607 of JAEXUB010000131.1, read as the reverse complement.
TTCAATGCTTGCGAACATAATCTGGTCGAATTTGTTTGGATATGTAAGGAGTTCGTTATGGTTAATTTTAAGTACGAATGGAATCTTGTGCGCATATTTTCTTGATACTGAACCTAGAACGCCGAGTGTAGATGCAACAGCGTTACATCCTCCTTCAATAGCAAGCTTAACAATATTTTCCGGATCGAAGTAAATAGGATTCTTTGCGAACGATGCGCCCGCACTGTGTTCAATACCCTGATCAACAGGAAGAATTGAAAGATAACCGGAGCCGGCAAGGCGGCCGGTCTGGAACAGCCATTCCAGATTTTTAAGCACATTAATGTTCCTGTCAGTAGGCGCGAATATTCTGTCTACGAAATCTCCCCCCGGAAGGTGAAGCTGTTCTTTTGGAAATTTGGCTTTGTAGGTTAAAAGGTCTTCAGCCTCTTTTCCAAGAAGACTTTGAATTTTGTCAATCATTTCAATACCTCATATATTTATTTTTAAAGAGTCATAATCTAAAAGTAAGCAACAACACCAACGTGCAGAGTTAATAAATCCGTTTTGGATTTCTGAACGTCGTAATATGCCCTTCCGTTCACAATTGTTACAGATCCTTCCTTCAGGTATTCAGTCTCTGTGCCGTACATATAGCGGGCTTTTAAATCAAGGAACAGATTGCTCATACTCCCCGAAGGTCCCATAAGCTTAATTAATAAGCCCCCGCCGAATCCGTAGCTCCACGCATAGGAATCGAAATTGGTGGATTCAAATACATTCTGATTTGAGTTCCTGCTTTCTACTTTTGTCGTAGTAAACAAATACGCACCGCCGAATAATCCTTCGGCATATGGACGTACATCCCCGAAAAACGGAGATACCTGGAATAACAGATGGAAATTAGCAATATTATTTGTTCTGTTTACATCGACAAAAACATCCGGGATATACTCGCTTAGGGGTCTGGTTGAAGATTCGTTTCCGTAAACCATATAACCCAGATTTAACCCCACCGTAAAGGGGCTTCTGACCGAAGGGGTGAATAATGTACCGTGCACCTGGAGCCCGAATCCGATGTTATCAACTTTCTGTTTAAATTCCCCCTGCGGAAGTCCTATTACAAAACTGCCTCCTACTGTCTGCGCCTTTAAGGTAACCAGCCCGGCAAGGAGCAGTAAAAAGAATACTTTTTTCATAATTAACCCAAATTTTGTTGCCGAAATATATGAAATTTTCCTCTTTTGAGGCTTTATATCGAAGATTATTTAAAAAATTAAGGGAAAACCGCATAATCATCTAAATTTTGACAATAAATTGGATATTCTAGAATAAAACCTCTTTTTTATATGCCTTTTTCAGCATTGAGGTAAATTCGTCGAATGATATTTCCCGGGCTCCGAACATCCTCAGATGCTCTGTCTGGTATTGCACATCTATGAGGGTAAATCCCTTCTGCCGGAGTCTTTCGGCAAGTTTCACAAAGGCCGCTTTAGATGCCTGCGGTACATTCGAGAACATAGACTCCCCGAAGAACGCCCCTTTATATGCTATACCGTATAATCCCCCTGCAAGCCGCCCATCCAGATATGTTTCAACGGAATGTAAAAATCCAAGATCGATAAGGTTTTTATATGCATCTATAAGCCGGTTTGAAATCCAGGTCTCTTCCCTTGAAGCGCAGTTTTTAATTACCTCAAGCCGGCTGCTGTCAAACTTATATTCAAATCCGCTTGATGAAAGAAATTTTCTGAGGGAGCGGGGCACATTGAACTCGGCAACCGGTATTACCGTCCTCACTTCGGGCATATACCAGTTTATTTCCTCCTCGCTGTCGGCCATGGGAAATGCCCCCTGAGTGTAAAGATGAATCATCATCTCCGGTTGCAGGAGATCGTCAAGAGTATATTCTTTTTTCTTTTTCATTTTTCAATTCTCTAATAATAAAGCTATGAAAATGGGGACAAAAATTAAAATTCCCCGTTTTGAGCAGAGGGGGCTTTTTATTTATATTCACATAAACAAAAAAGTCTTACTATGACGTTTGAGCAGATAAAAGAAAAGCTGAAGGGAAAATGCGTAGGCATTGCAGGATGCGGCGGATTGGGAAGCAACGCGGCCGTTGCCCTTGCCCGAATTGGAACCGGCCGGCTTATTATTGCCGACTTTGATAAAGTTGAGGAAAGCAATCTTAACAGGCAGTATTTCTTTTTCAGCCAGATAGGAATGTTTAAAGCAGCCGCGCTGAAAGAAAACATAGAAAAGATTAATCCACATATTATTATTGAGCCGCATATTATTAAGCTCGGCCCAGAAGATATTGTAAAATTATTCGGGGATTGCGATGTTATTATAGAGGCATTCGACAAAGCCGAAATGAAACAGATGATAATTGAAACAGCACTAACGAATTTTCCTGCGAAGCCAATTGTATGCGGTTCCGGTATGGCCGGCTGGGGAATGAATGATAAAATTAAAGTGGAGAAATCTGACAATCTGTATATTGTAGGGGACGGCGAGACAGAAGCAACTCCCGAAACGCCGGTTCTTGCACCCCGGGTCTGCACAGTAGCTAACATGATGGCCAACGTAGCACTTGAATTATTAATCGGAGAAATGAGGCAGCATGAAAATAACGCTTAACAACCGAGAAGAGATTATTGAAACCGATAAATCAATCCTTACTATTACCGAGCTTTTCGAAATACGCAAATTCTCATTCAGGAATCTCGTTGTAAAAATAAACGGAACACTTATTAAAAGGGATGAATACGCCGGAGCCACTTTCAAAGAAGGGGACAAAGTGGATGTAATACATATGATTAGCGGCGGATAAAGAGAAAGCGGATAAGAAATTTAAAACAAAAAACCCGGCAGACGCCGGGTTTTCTGTTTAATATTCAATTAATATTTATTTGGTAGCCGATTCGAGGCGTTTCATCATTGTGAATATGAAAGCGGCCGATAGGAGACAGCATACAACGAAAATTAACCATACCTGCCAGATTTCAATCTTAAGCCACATTGTAGAGCCTACAAAAAGGAGCTGGTTGCCCAATGCTGTAGCACCGAGCCAGCCTCCCTGCATTAAGCCCTGGAAACGGGGAGGTGCAACTTTGGATACGAATGATAATCCCATCGGACTGAGGAACAATTCTGCAACAGTGAATACAAAATATGTGCTTATAAGCCAATAAGGGGAAACGCGGTCCGGTGAAGGCTGCCCCGCAAGTTCTGACGGGGATAATAAGCTTGTTGAGCCGATAATCATAACAGTGAATCCGACTGCGGCCAGAATCATACCGATTCCTATCTTACGCGGAGTTGAAGGCTCTATTCCCCTCTTATTGAGGAATGCGAAAATTCCGAGTACAAGAGGTGTAAGCACTACAATATATGCCGGGTTGAACTGCTGAAATACTTCCGGTTCAATCAGGTTTTCGGAAGGGAATCCTTTATAAAGTACATATGTAAGAATTGTACCGACAACAAAGAGGGCTCCGCCGATCATTTTCTGTTTTCCGGTGCCGCCTCTTTTGAAAGCGTAAACCACGCCGTAGATGCCTGCCATTAAGGTAATAAATGAACCTACGTTAAATATTATATTCGTAACAGGGTCAACTGTCTTTGCCGTATAATCGCGGGCAAAATAAGTTAATGTAAGACCGTTCTGATGGAATGACATCCAGAAGAAGATAACGGTGATAAATACGAGTCCGAGAGCAATAAGTCTCTTCTTCTCTTCTGCTTTAGGCATTTCAGCCGCAGCGGCTCCCTGAGCGCCGAGTGCTTTTTTATCTGGGAGGTGCTGTTTGAAAAGGAAGTAAACAATAAGAGAAATGAGCATTGCGATAGCGGCAATGCCGAATGCGTAGTTATAACCGGTTGAAAAAACACCGATGTACTGTTCTGCGAATGCTTTCAAATCGGTAACAGGAGCAGCTGATACTTTAGTAGCAAGCTCGCTGAGTTTAGAAGTATCGGTAAGTGTTCCGCTTATCATCTGGTTGCAAAGCCCCGGAAGGTCGGCATCATATTTAAAACCTTGCGTCCCAAGATACCAGGAACGGACTGTTCTTGCTGCGTTCGGAGCGAAAAACGCGCCGACGTTAATGCCCATATAAAAAATACTGAATGCTGTGTCTCTTAATTTAGAATACTGTGGATTGTCGTACATCTGTCCGACTAATGCCTGAAGATTGCCTTTAAACAAGCCGTTGCCGAGGGCAATAGTAAATAATCCTGCCAATGCGAAGGGCAAGCCCATTCCCGGAATAGCCATTAGGATATATCCGATGAACATGATGATAATGCCAACGGTAATTACCCCTTTGTAATTCTGCGACCTGTCCGCAATAAAACCGCCAACCAAAGCCAGAGCATAAATAGAGAAATAGAATACGCTGTAAATTACGCCCGCATTGGAAGCATCGAGATTAAAACGGGCCTGAAGGAACATTACCAGGATAGCCATCATTGTGTAGAAACCGAAACGCTCTCCCATGTTGGCAAAGAATGCCACGTAAAGCCCTTTTGGGTGTCCTTTGAACATAAAGCCTCTTTGTTTTGTTGAGTGTTGTTAATTAAAAAAAATCTATACTTTAGTCTGTAAGGTATTTACCTATTCACCGCCCAAATATAAACAAAAAAGCCGGACAGAAACACCCTGCCCGGCTCATAAAAAGATTAAAAAAGAATCCCTATTCAGCTACAGATTCAAGCCTCTTAATTATTGCAAATACAAATCCTGCCGAGAGGATACAGCAGACTACAAAGATTCCCCAAACGTGCCAAACCTCGAATCGGGACCATATAAAGCTTCCCACAACAAGCAGCTGGTTTCCGATTGCAGTAGCGGCAAACCATCCCCCCTGCATTAAACCCTGAAAACGGGGAGGGGCTACTTTTGATACGAATGAAATTCCCATCGGACTTAAAAAGAGCTCTCCGAAAGTAAGTATAAGGTAAGTATTAATTAGCCAGAAAGAGGACACCCTGTCCGGCGAAGGCTGTCCGGCAAGTGCTGTCGGCGATGAAAGTCCGAATGAACCGAAAGCCAGAATAGCGTATGCAACCGCGGCCAGAATCATTCCTATTGCTATTTTCCTCGGGGTTGAAGGCTCAATATTTTTCTTGCGCAGATATTCAAAGAATACAATAACAACAGGTGTAAGCACAACAATGAAGATAGGATTGAACTGCTGGAAAATTTCCGGTTCAATAGGATTTATCTCCGGGAAGCTTTTGAAGATGAAGTAAGCAGCTGCTGCACCTGCAATCATCAGCGCCCCCCCTATTCCCCTGTGTCTTGCAGTTGCATTCTTTTTGAACAGATAAACTATTCCATACAGAGCGGCAATTATACCGAGCAGAGAGAATAGGTTAAATAAAATATTCGTAAATGGACTTACTTCCTTAACCGTATAATCCCTTGCAAACCAGGTAAGTGTTAATCCGCTCTGCTGAAAAGACATCCAGAAGAATATTACAACAAAGAATACCAGGAACAATGCAGTCATTCTCTTCTTTTCTTCTGCCTTGGACATCTCAAGCATTTTAGAATCTTTTGATAAAAGAGCTTTTCTATCGGGCAGATGTTTTTTGAATATAAAATAGATTGCGAGGGAAATCAGCATAGCGCCTGCGGCAATTGCAAATGCGTAATTATAGCCGGTGCTGAAGACATCAAGATATTTTCTGGCGAATTCCGTTAAATCCGCAACCGGTGCGCCGGCACAGTTATCCGCAATTCTCTGCATTGCAGTTGTATCTTTCAATCCCCCGTAAAGCATCTGATTGCAGAGCCCCGCCATATCGGCATCATATTTTAATCCGTGAAGGCCGAGATACCAGGAGCGTATTCCGCTTGCGGCGCTGGGAGCAAAAAATGCTCCTATATTTATTCCCATATAGAACACCGAGAATGCACTGTCCCTTAGCTTTGAATATTTCGGATCATCATAGAGCTGACCAACCAGAGCCTGCAGGTTTCCTTTAAACAAACCGTTGCCGAACGCAATTACAAGAAGCCCTGCAATTGCAAAAGGAAGCCCCATACCGGGAATGGCAAGAAGAAGGTAGCCGGCGAGCATTACAATAATGCCGGTCATAATTACCCCTTTGTAATTCTGGGTTCTGTCTGCCAGAAATCCGCCCAGCAATGCAAGTGCATAAATCGAATTCATAAAAATACTGTAGATCCATCCAGTAGTATCGGTATTTAGATTATACTTGGCCTGCAGAAACATCGCCAGTATGGCAATCATAGTATAAAAACCGAAACGTTCCCCCATATTGGTAAAAAACGCAACGAATAATCCTTTCGGATGTCCTTTGAACATAAAGATCTCCTGAATTATTTATTTAATATTTAACACTCCTAAAAAGAAAAACCCCCGCCGTATTGGCGGGGGTTATTTATTTTGGCTTATTTAAGTTTCCATTCGCCTTTATCATATTTGGTGCGCAGTTCAACAAGCTCGGGAAGATCCATTCCTATTGATTTGAGGAATTCGAGTTTCGGCACGCCGTTTTCGTCCCATCCTCTTCTCTTATAAACCGCGTCTTTCAGTTTTTCATACTGCGATTCACGGTAAGCGCGTAATGCTTTCATCTTTTCTTCGGTGCTCTTTCCTTCCGGATCGAAACCGATTATCTCTTTAAGCTGCTTATCGTATCTTTCCTGCCTCGATTCATATTCTTCAACAGTAACAGGACCGGCGGCGCGGAAGGGCTGATTATCCCATTTGCGTGTACCGAAACCGCGGCGGAGGTTGAACATTCTCTGGTAGTTATATACTCTTTCGGAATCCTGAATAAGCCTGTGCTTGTCAAAATCCCTTCCGGTAACGGATTTATATAATGTAACATAGTTATCAACGTGTTCGGGAACTTTAGCCGGTTCTGAAGTCTGTGCGTTGTCAGCAGGCTCAACGTCGTTCCATGGAAGTTTGCAGAGCCCTACAAGTCCGAACCAGGTTCTGAACATCGGGAAATAGTGAAGAGCTTCAGCTTTGTTTTCAAAAGTCGGAATCTGGTTGTTCACCATGTCCATAAAGATAAGCCAGGCTTCATCGTGCTGGGGACCTTTATTTGTAAGCGCAAATCCCCCCTGCTGTGCAAGAGATTCTTTAGATACATATTCGGAATATTCAAGACCCTTATTTTCCATTCCGATATCGGTAATAAACTGAGGGTCTCCCCATCCGTTTGCAATGAACATTTCTTTCATTTTCCTAACACCCATACCGGCAATCTTGCCGAATCCTTCGCCGCGTGCAAGCTGATGCAGAAGTTCCATTGCGTTATCTGCATTGCCGAAATTGAGTTTCAATCCGCCTGTTCTCTCTTCATTAAGAACTCCGTTTTCGTAGCATTCCATTACAAATGCAAGTAGAGTTGCCCAGGTAATTGTGCATATTCCATATGTATCGCAATAGAAATTGGCTTCAATTATATAGTCGGGATTAAAGATACCGCAATTTGAACCGAGGCCCCCTGCGTTTTCATATTCCGGACCGTCAACAATTACGCATTCCCCTTTGTAAGGGCCGGTACGCACTATATAATTGTTAACCCCCTTTGCGCAGCTCATATTGCATCCGAGCCAGCATCCGTCAGGAGTACCC
>JAEXUB010000128.1 GCA_023453125.1 Bacteroidota bacterium | reverse complement strand
TCGAATATGTTCTGCATATTAACGCCTATGTTTACCATATCAAATACTTTTTTCCAAAGTTTTACATCAACAGTTGCGTTGGATTCAATCATCATACTGTTGCCGGAGGTGTCGAATTCGCTATTGTCATCCTGTGTAAACTGTTTTCCCTGATAATGGAGAAGGAGAGTGCCGTTTACGATAGGATTAAGATAAGTGATTCCGAAATTAGCAAGATGATTAGGTGTGTAGGTAAGTTCTTTTCCTTCGAGAGCCGGTGTGCCGGTCATATTTAAAATCTTTGTGCTTGTATATGTATAGTTGGCTGTAGCAAAAAGGTTCGCAGTCATAAAATATTTAACGTCAATGTCTGCTCCTATAAAGCGGACTTTGGAGATATTGTCTTTAATGATTATCGGGCGGTTTCTTCCGCTTATGTTAACTGTTCTGCCGGTGCTTATATAATACATAAAGTCGTTTCCTTCCATATAATAGAAGCTTGGCATAATATAAAGCTGTTTGTTGATGTCGTAGTTGAATCCGATTTCGTAATTGTCGATTTTTTCCGGCTTTAATTCCGGATTTGCATTTTTAAAGCCGAGTTTAATTAGGCCTGATCTTGTAAGGTCGTCAAGCGAAGCTGCCCTGAAACCCTGGCTGTATGCAGCATAAGCCTTTAGATTGTCTGCAAATTTATACTGGGCTGTAAATTTAGGAGTTACCTTTGTCCAGTCGTACTCTTTAAGAGGGCCGCTGAAAGCATTCATAAAGCTTGTAGCCGATGTAGGATTGATTACAAGGAATTCACCATTCTTGAATTTGATATAGTCTAATCTTAATCCTGCAGAAAGGCTTAACTCGTCTGTTACGTTGTAGCTGTCCTGTATGAAAGCAGCTGTAAAGAGCATATCGCCCCGGTTTGTGACAACATCGGTTGAGGTCTGGTAAATATCTGAACCGTCAATGCTTCCGTTTTTAATCTCTATGCCGGCAGTAAAATCGGTATTCCAGAGGGGCATTGAAATATTAACATTTGCGCCGAAATCTTTTCTTGCTGCGTTAACATTATAACGATCGTACGATGTAAGAGCGCCTGATGAATTGGTTTTATATTTTTCGCTGACTCTCAGGTAGTTTTCGTTCTGGTAGAAAGCGCCCGCGTTAAGTTTTACATCCCCCATCTCTGTATTGAAGGATACGGCTCCGTAAGAGTTTTTCATTTTCATATAGTTTTCTTCTTTAACCAGTGTGCCCGATCCGCGCTGATCGTCGAAGAAATTGAAATTGAACTGTACATTAGTCTTTGGGGAAAAGTCATATCCGGCTTTTGCGTCAATTCCATATTCTTTAAGGGATGATGCTATTGAGAATTTGTCCCTGTAAGCCTCGCGTGTGCTGTTATAGCCGTCGCTTGTTCTGTTAAAACCTGATAATCTGAAATAGAATCCTTTATCGTCGCCGATTCTGCCGGAAACGCCTGCTTTCTGCCCGAATGTATTGAAGGTTCCGTATTCGGCTTTGGCAAAGGCGTGATATCCTGAATTAACATGTTTCTTTGAAATTAAATTAATAACTCCCCCCATTGCGTTATTTCCGTATATAGAGGAGCCGGGTCCTTTGAATATTTCAATTCTTTCTATGTCTTCGCTGTTCATTCTGTTCCAGTTTACCGAGCCGCCGTCTGTCTTGTTGACAGGCATTCCGTCAACAAGCGCAAGAACGCGTCCCTGTTCGTTGGATGTAATGCCGCGTACGTTAACTGTAACTGAGGATGTTATTAATCCGGAACTTCTGTCTACATAAATGCCCGATGTCTGTTTAAAAATATCGTCAACGCTCTGAGCCGGTGTTGATGCAATTGTTCTTGGGGACAGAAGCGCAATACGCCCCGGAATTTCACCGATTGTCTGCTGGTTTCTTGAAGCCGTAACAACAACCTGTTCTGTTACAATTTCGTTTCTGTAAAGTTCAACGTTAAGTATTGTATTCCCTTTAACAGTTACTGTAAAAAGTGTGGTCTCGTATCCTACATAGCTTACCTTAACAACAGCCTGTCCGTCGGCTACATTTTTAATTTCGAAAAAACCTTTTTCGTTTGAATTAGCGCCGTTCTTTGTGTTCTCAATAATTAAAGTGGCGCCTGCGAGTGTTTCTTTTGTTTCTGCATCCTTAACAGTCCCGGTAATCGTTCTCTGTGCGTAAACGGAAAGTCCTGTAATCAGAAGTAAAGCTAATAGTAATAATGATCTTTTCATTCTTTTACCTGTTTTGTTTATTTAATGTTAATTATTAGTCCATGTATCCGTATTTGAAAGTTGTAGGGCTTATAAAAGTCTCCTTAAGAGTTCTCGGGCTTGTCCATCTTATCAGGTTCATCTGTCCCCCTGCTTTATCGTTAGTGCCAGACATTCTGGCCCCTCCGAACGGCTGGAGCCCTACCATTGCGCCTGTCGGCTTGTCGTTATAATAGAAATTCCCCGCGGAATAGCGGAGAGCGCGGCATGCTCTTGCCAATACGCTTCTTTCTTTTGCAAAGACGGCTCCAGTTAAAGCGTATGGAGAAGTCTTATCGCATATGTCGAGTATCTCATCAAATTTGTCATCTTCATAAACATAAATAGTAAGCACCGGTCCGAATATTTCTTCTTCCATTGTAACGAATTTCGGATTATGCGCCAGAATTATGGTAGGCTCAATAAAGTAACCTGTTGAAGAATCTCCGCTGCCTCCGAAAATTATTTCGGCGTCTTTGCTCTCTTTTGCGGTTTTAATATATCCCATAATCGATTTGAACGAGCTTTCGTCAATTACGGCATTCATAAAGTTGTTAAAGTCCCTTACATCTCCCATCTTAATTTCAGAGAGCATTGCGGCTATATGATTCTTAATATCCTGCCATAAAGATTTGGGCAGATAAGCTCTCGAAGCGGCAGAGCATTTCTGTCCCTGATATTCGAATCCTCCTTTAACAAGGGCGGTAGCGACTTCCAGAGGATTAGCCGAGGGATGTGCAACTACGAATCCCTTTCCGCCTGTTTCGCCGACGAGTTTGGGGTAAGTAATGTAATTATCAAGATTGTTGGCTACCGATTTCCAAAGTGAGTTGAAAGTGGAAGTACCTCCGGTAAAATGTATTCCGCTCAGATATCTATGGTTTACGGCAAAATTGCCTATAACAGAGCCCGGGCCGGGAATAAAGTTTATTACGCCTCCGGGAATTCCGGCCTCTTCAAGAATCTTCATAAAATAGTAGTTTGAAAGAAGTGAAGTGGTTGCCGGTTTCCAGACCACTGTATTGCCCATCATTGCCGGGGCAGTGCTTAAGTTAGCGCCGATAGCGGTAAAATTAAACGGGGTTACCGCAAGTACAAATCCTTCCAGAGGGCGGTATTCAAGACGGTTGAGTGTATCGGTATCCGATTTGGGCTGCTGATTATAAATCTGTGATGCGAAATAGGTGTTGTAGCGGAGAAAGTCTATTACCTCGCAGGCTGAATCTATTTCTGCCTGAAAAGCATTTTTCCCCTGTCCGAGCATTGTAGCGGCATTAAGCTGGTACCGGTATTTCTTCGATAAAAGCTCTGCAGTTTTAAAAAATATTGATGCGCGCTCAACCCAGGACATAGTCATCCATTCTTCCTTTGCGGCAAGAGAGGCATCAATTGCCATTTTAACTTCTTTTTCCCCCGCCTTATGATATGTGGCCAGGACGTGCGAATGTTTGTGGGGCATTACCACTTTGCCGGTATTGCCGGTTCTTACTTCCTTTCCGCCAATGATAAGAGGTATTTCAATTTCAATTTTACTCTGCCTATCCAGTTCCTCTTCAAGTTTTTTTCTTTCCGCGCTTCCGGGCAGATATCCCAGAACCGGTTCATTCTTCGGATCAATTAGATTAAAAATTGCGTTATTCATTTACTACTCCCTTAGTTTATTCCCAGTGAACGCAATATGTATACGTTCTTTATTTATAAATTCTGCATGCCGAGGCTTTGAAGTTAAGCCAAATCTCCTTACCTATTTCAAGATTAAGTTCTTTAACAGCCTCTTCCGAAACTGTTGCGATCAGGTCAACTCCTATATCGGCAGTTATCTCAAACCCTATTCGTGCCGGTGCCAAATCTTTTATAATTCCTCTGAATCTGTTTCTGCTGCTGCTCTCTTCCAATTTATTTGAGATTGAAATCTCCTCCGGATTTATTAGCAGGAACGATTCTCCCGGTTCGGTTTCAGTAAGGACATTAATCTTTACTCCTTCCGAATCAAAAAG
>JAEXUB010000058.1 GCA_023453125.1 Bacteroidota bacterium | reverse complement strand
TGATAAAGCTTTAAGATTTTTAGACAGATCATTTGAATTTGCTGCAATTTCAAAGAATTTCTTTGATTCTTCATTATTTTCGAGTATAAAATGGGTATTAGCCAGCTGAAAAGCCAGATAACCGCTTTCATTTTGTCCGTATTCCTCTTCCAAAAGGATTAAATTTCTCCCTGCTTTCCCTTTTCTCCCTTCATCATCAATATTGTAGCCGAGATGGTTAATCAAAATTGACGAATTTACAAGTTTCATTCCCAATTCTAAAAGGGATCCGGAAATCTGTTCGTGTACCCTTCCCCTGAATTGAGCCCCATCCGCTTTTCTGAAGAGCCTGACATACCTCATTGAATTATCCCGGTTCACTTCCCCGTCCAGGCTTTTAACAGTACAGAAATAGCCAATTTTATCGCTGGTCTTTTTTATCCTTTCAAGTTCTTTAAGCGAGCCGGGGTCAACTCTTTCATCGGCATCAATATACAAGACCCAATTTCCTGAACAGTGAGAGAGAGAAAAATTACGGGCAGCGGAAAAATCGTTGTTCCAATGGTAATTAAAGACTTTTGCTCCGAATTTTTCGGCTATTTTGATTGTATTATCTGTTGAACCGGTATCGGTAACAATAATTTCATCCGCTACTGATTTAACGGAATTCAGACATTCTTCAAGAAATTTTTCTTCATTTTTTACAATCATCGAAACAGAAAGATGAATCATACGATCTCCGGAGCCTGTTAAACCAGATTATTAACTTTAGCCAAAGCCTCTTTGGCTACTTCGTTGTTTGGATTGTTCTTTATTCCCCATTCATACATAATTTTAGCAGATTCATACTGTCCTGACTGATAAAAGAGTTCTCCCAGTCCAACGCATGCCTGTGAGGAATTAGGATTAGTATTTAGCGCTTTTTCGAACGAATTTTTCGCATTTTCCTGGTCTTTTAATCCGAGATAGACAAATCCCTTCATATTATAGAATGCGGCAATATCCTCAGCATTTCCATTCTGGCTGTCCATAGCAGCTACATAATTGTCGGCAATGTTCAAAAAATCAACCGCTTCTTTAAGTTCTCCTCTTTCAAAGAAAGTATATGCTTCATTCAGAATATCCTCAACGCTCTTTCCTGTAAAATCGGGACCGGCGAGTGAGTTATCAGTTTCGGGCAATCCAAGCGCCTTGTTAGCCCTGGCAAGCCCTTCAATTGCTGCATTGTTTTCCATATCGTTTTTTACTCCCCACTCGTACATTGTCTTGGCTCCTTCAAAGTTCTCATTTTCATACATTAAGTCTCCTAATCCCACACAAGCCGGGGATGAATCAGGATTAAGTTCAAGTTCTTTACTGAAGTACATTTCAGCTTTCTCAAAATTTCTTGATACAAGTGATAGATTACCTGCCAGGTTGTATAAATCCTGAATCTGCATTACAATATTTTCCGGTTTATCGTTATCATATATATCCAATGCCTTTTCCAGATTTTCCATTGCCATCTCATATTCCCGGTCGGCAATATTAACCCTGGCTCTGGCAATTTTCTCGTTATAATCATTTAAATCCAACGGAAAAAGATATTGATGAGGTTTAATTTCAGCATTCCTAAGCCATATTGTATCAGGAGTTGCTCCCCACTTATCAATAAATTTTTTCTCATTAATTCTTAGTCTTTCCTTATAAGCCTCATTGCCGTCAGCTTTGAAACTTTTTGATCCGTAATGATGTATAAAGACATCTTTTGCAATAGCAGCCTTAAATCCGGCCAACTGCGCCCTAAGACAAAAATCATCGTCCTCATAGTTACCGGGACTAAATCTTTCATCCAGCCCGCCTATACTGTCAATGACTTCCCTCATAATTAAGGTGCAGAGAAACGCCAGTCGCGGGAAGTTCAAAATCTCCCCTTTATTCATTTTCTTAACTGTTTCGGCATATTTGTGCATTTCTTCCATTGAATTGTATTTCGCATTTTCATCTTTCTGCAGACCGCTCACTTCATTGCTCACGGGTCCAACAATACCTATACCCGAATCATCGCTCACAACTTCAATCATTCTTTCGAGCCACCCATCGGTAAATACAATGTCATTATTGGCAATAATAATAAAATCTCCTAATGCCTGTTTAATTCCCTGGTTTACGGCTTCAGGGAAACCCCTATTTGTATCATTATTAACTATGGTCATATCAATCTTTGCAGATATTACTTTATTCAAAAAGCCGAGTGTGTTATCGCTGCTTGCATTATTAACAATTACAATTTGTATCCTTTCATTAACAGTTTTCTCAATGCTTTCAACACATTGGATTGTATATTCCAGTTGATTAAAGACTGGAATTATAATAGAGGTCCTAACTCTTTTACCAATTCTCAAAAGACCTGCAGATTTATTGAACTTTGCACCGGTAGGTTTAAACCAGTCAATTCCCCAAAGCTCAATAGGAGAAGGAATTGAATCCTTACCATAAAACGATTCGAGTTTGCGGTAAAGTATATCTGTGCTCTCCTGAACAAGAAGATCGGTTTTGGATTTTTTCTCAGTTTTAAAGCTCTGCTGTCCTTTATGATAAACAAAAGTATCGCAGGCAACTATCAGTCTGTATCCTTTTAACCTTAGGCGCCAGCTCAAATCCAGATCATCATTTCCCAGGAACAAATCAGGATCTAGGAGCCCCATAGCGTTTATGAGACTTTTTCTGATTATAAGGCAAAATCCAATTAAAATCTTTGTTTCAATACCCTGTCCGTTATTCGATTCCCTGAAAAGTTTATATAATTCTTCAAAGCTAACGGATCCTTCAGGTTTAGTTTTCGCATAAAGTTCCATTTTCTGAAGTCCGGCGACATAATTCGAGATTGGACCCGCTGCCCCGGCACTCTTATCTCTTTCGAGATGATTAACCATACTATTGATCCAATCCCCGGTAACCATCGTATCCGGATTCAGCATAATAATGTATGGATTCCTTGCCTCTCTAATTCCCGTATTTGTTCCTTCTGAAAATCCCAGATTCTTACCGGCTTCAATTAAACGGAACCGTAAGTCACTTTCTGCAATCTCTTTTACAATCCTGACGGTTTGATCTTTTGATCCGTTATCCACAACAATCACTTCGTCAAACCGGCGTAATGTAGGCTTAACGCTCTTAAGGCAATTGGATATATCCCCGGCTGAATTGTAGGTTACTACTACGATGGAACAAGCTCTTTCGGGCAGGTCAACTTTAATCTGCTCCTCCATTTCCCTGATTCTTCCTTCCTGGTAACCCTTAACTTCTACGTCGTCTCCGGTAAAAACAGAATATCTTTCAAAAATTATTTTCATTGTTCTCAGAAAATCGGGCAGTTTGGTTGTAACCATATTCGAGCCGTCCTGCCGATGCCTGTATTCCGAAGTAATCTCTTTTATATGCAGAAAATCCGTCTTCAAAGAGAGTTGAATCCAGAAATCCCAATCCTCGTGTGTTGTAAGAGATTCATCGAAATAAACATCCTCAGTCAACAGAGCGCGTGAGAACATAAAGCACTGCACAGGAGCAATATTCATTACAAGCAGCAATCTCTGGGAATAATCGAATGAATACTGCAGCTCTTTTTTCTCTTCAACATATTTTCCTTCCTGCTTCTTCTGCAGGCATCTGTATGCATCGGCATAAACTATATCAACACCATTTATCAGTAGTGCATTTAAGAGTGTTTCCAAATGGTTGGGATAAAATATATCATCGTCGTCAAGAAAAGAAATATAATCTCCGTTTGAATTTGCCAGTCCGGTATTTCTTGCCCCGGCCAATCCTTTATTCTCATCGTGGACAAAGTATTTAATCCTCTGGTCATTAAATGCCCTTAAATTGTCAGAAACATCCACGCCGGCGTCGTTTACAACCAGGATCTCAAAATTGCCGTAGGTTTGCGCCAGTACGCTTTGAATAGCCTCTTTTAGCTGATCCGGACGGTTATAGGTAGGGATGATAACTGAAACAAGGGGAGACTGTTCATTTACCGGCTCTTTAGCAGAGATAATGCCGTATTGCTCGTTTACAGCTTCTATTTTTTTCTTTAGCAATTCAATTTTCTTAAGAACTGCCTTATCGGTTGATGCAGCTATTTTGGGGTCGATTGAATTGACAATATCATAAGCTTCGGCAATCTTTCCATTAAGAAGCAGAGTTTGAACAGTAATGAGATATTTTTCAATTTCACTTATTTCTGCACTGCTTTTTGAAGGTGCCCCAAAACCGCTGCTGTATATCATTCCAGTTAGCCTGTAAGCATCAAATTTGTCAATTAATTCCATATTAACGGCGCGGCGCATCTGATATCCAAAATCCTCTCTTACAGGAACATCATTTGAATCAATCTGCCTAAGGATAAGTGACTTGGAAATTATGCCGATTTTACCCCCGGAAGTTTTAATTTTAATAAAAGTATGGAGATCGTCGGGACCCGGTTTATAAGTTTCCCACCCTCCAATTTTTTTCATAAAGCTGCTTCTGAATGCACAGCTTTCAAGAGCAAATTTGTTTTTGCCGGCAATGTCAAGCACACCGGTCTCGCCTAAAGGCCTGATAACCGATTCAATCAGAGAGCTGTCCATTAAATCATTTTCCGGTTTATGAAGTTCTCCATAAGATGATACACAATCATAGTTTTTATTTACATTGAGATATCCGCATAATAATTCCACAAAATCAGATTTAGGGATATCCCCTTTTGCGAGAATAATAATAAATTCTTCATCTGCCTGGGTAAGGAGCAGGTTTTTTGTCTCGTTAAAGCTGTTAACAGATTTGAAAAACTCAACCGGAATTTTATTTACCCCAAATTGAGCTGCTAATTCATCAATTCTTGAGGAATCGCATACAGCAACTACCCTATTAGGCATTATTGTCTGATTACCCAATGCATTGAATAAAGCATTGATCCTTTCTATTCCAGTACCGGTTATATCTGTTACAACCAGAGAGTTACTTTCTGATGCTGCCTGAGGCAGAGCAGAAGATATATTATTATTGGCATAAGTCCTGTTATACTTAATAAAACCATCATTTGTCTCTTTCTGCTTTCTCTTCATTTCGCTGAAAACTGATTTATAAAGAGAATACCTTTCATTATTGCTCAATTCAAGAATTTTCTTGAATTTAGCCGCTAAATCCCCGCATTCCGGATCGCCAAGAATCATTCCGTGAAATTCTTCCGGTAACATTTCGGGTATTCCCCCTGCTCTGGCAAAAATATAGGGGCATCCAGTCTCAACCAATTCCATTACCGAATAGGGATGGTTATCCGATTTATATGGTAAGACACAAACCGAATGGGTATGGAGTTTTTTAATTAATCCGATTGCTTCTTCTCTTGGGAGAGAAACTTCTACAACTTCAACCCGTTTCTTAAGTGCATCTATGTATTTATTCTGCTTCTCCATTTCAGGGAAGAATGGTCCAATTAAAACAATCCGTTTAATTTTATTACCAATTATTCCATCAACATCAAGAAGCGCGGTCATTTCGGTAAAAAGGTCAAATCCTTTCATAGTATATCTTTTGCCGTAAAAGATCAAAGTATCTGCATCTGTATATTGATTATCCGGGAATGAATGATAATTGAATGGCAGCCTCTGGTATGTGAGCCTCTCTTTTTCAATCCTGTAACCGGCACCGTTGTAGAGGTCAATCAGGAATCTGGTAGGGATTAAGACCCTGTCTGCGTTTTCGAGTGCTATCTTCTCCTTAAATATTACATCGTAATTAGTTATGGGGAGCCACCTTTGCGACGCGTTTTCCAGATATATTTTTGATCCGTGTCCTACAATTTGTATAGTCAACTCGTTAGAAACCAGTCCCGATCCTTTCCCTTGAACAACCCTGTAACCGAATCCTTCAACATCCTGTACTTCAACAATTTTTAAATCCGGATATATATACTGTACAACCTGAATAGTTTTAAACAGCATTTCTGCTGTTTCATTTTTACTAATATTCTGCTGATCAAAAAACCGGCTGAAAGTTATTATTCTTTCTTCATCCAGTACAGTCTTTACAGGAAGCATATTGCCGGTTGATACGAGCAG
>JAEXUB010000257.1 GCA_023453125.1 Bacteroidota bacterium | reverse complement strand
CCCCCCCCCCCCCCCCCCCCCCCCCTTTGCTATGGGAAATAGATCACAATTAATAATATTAAAACAAGGAGGCATAAAATGCATATTCTAAATATTAAAAAAATATCTTTTATTATTGTTATAATATTATTCAATATGGCGTTCTATAATCAGGGGAAAATGGATCTTGTTGCCGCTGCACAGCCCGATCCATGTGCGCCATACGGATGTTGCTTAAATGGACCTTGTCCACTTTCAAAAGACTTATGGAAACCAGATTGTTGTATTTATACTTTATGGAGTATAAATTGCAGCTGGACAATACCAGCCATGCATTATGAAGTTGGATACCCTCAATCAATGCAATATTGCGATTATTGGGACTAAGGAAATACTATGAAAAGAATAATAATATTAACAATTACAATAATATTACATTTTTTCTGTACATCCTGCGACTCGACAAACTTTACTCCCAAAAAAGAGTTCAATCTCTCTGACTCGATAAAATTATCAAAAATTTCTGAAAAAGCGATTATAGAGAGATTATCAAGTAGCAACACAACTTTTGAAATTTCTCCCCTGACAATCATAAAACAATTCAGCAATAATAATCTTGTACTCTATGATGGGAGATATAATATCTTTATAACTGATCTTTCATTAAAAGTTCAAAAAGAATTTAACCTCAGAGAAAAAGATTTTTATTTCAATGGTAAAATTGAAGATATAGTTGCAATTGGAAGATCCATTTATTTGTTAGATCATTCATTTGTTATAAAGAAGCTAAATATTGACACAGAGGATATATCTAAGATAGAGCTAGATATAAAGGAACTCTATTCAATGAGAATATTCAATTTTATGTTTATTTCAAATATAAACGACAAGCTTATTTTGACTCCCGTTATGTCAAACATACTCCCCGAGAAAGAAATCCCGTTGGCCGTAATAATTGATAAAAAAGGCAATATTGAATCAGTGCTAGTAATACCTAGAAATCAAGGAGATATTCAGATATGGAGCAAGTCAGGAGATCATGTTTTTGCCTCCTCAATTAATAATGAAATCATTATTAATTTTAGAATATCAAGAAAAGCATACAGATACAGTTTGGATGGAAAGCTAATTTCCGTTTATACTCTTCCAGTGGATAAAAAATACTATTCAGAACCAAAAGGCGATGAGATAACTATTGACAGAGGGGGGATTAAAGAGACAGCGGAAAGAGTCCATTTTATACCTGTCACAACCGGACCGCTTCAGTATGATAAAGCTGGGAATGCTTATTGCCTAATGTTTCAGGGCCAAAATGCCAAACAGAAACTCGCCAAACTTGATACAAAATTTAATTTAAAAACAGAAAGTGTTATTAATACAATTAGTAATTGCTGTTACAAGTTATTAATTGCCGACAATAAAATTATTTTTCACAACAACAATTTGGTTCATATTTATGATTAAAAAAATATTTTTATACATAAAGAAAAATCTAATAGTATTATCTCTAGTTGGAATTAACATTTTTCTGCTTTATAAATCCAATTACTCTCTGGAAATTGAAAAAAAGCAAACAGAGTTCCCAGCCTCCTTGGAAGTAATAAAAGATGCAACTGCGTATTTTCATGATGAATATGCGATTTTTATATTTTTAAATGATAAGAACTGCGATGCTTGCAATGAAATGGTGCTAAATTACTTAGTCGGCTCAAACAAAAAAGCGATTATTTTCACCGAAGGCGACTCTAAATATTCAACTTTTCTTAAAGAGAAGTATAATAATTTTGTTAAAATTAGATTTGATGGTAAAAAATTATTAAAAAATGAAATATATAATCCTTTGATGCTCTTAGTACACAAATCTGGCCTAGTACTTTTAGAGGAATATGGGGACTTCACCAAATCGTCAGAAACGGAAGCTTTTTTTGAACGGGCAAAAACTATTATGAAATAGCAGCAAATTGTGTTTTTTGAAAATTCCCTCCCGTTTTGTAGCTTTATTGTCAAAAAAAGCGGTTTTATGGGCTCTATTGTCTTTTGGGGTATAATCAGGACGGCCATATTCATCCCGGTAGCCTGGTTTTTGACCGGATATTTAGAGTTCCGCTACTGGTGGGCAGTGTTTCCAATAGCATTATACGCGGTAATTATTCAACCCGCGGTTATACAGTACAAGCTGTTTATGGAAGAAAACAGGGAAACTATTAATAATTCCCTCTGTTCTTCGTGCAACTTTTTTGATGAGACCGCTGTTATCTGTTTAAAATTGGATAAACACCCGAGCCGGGATTTTCTCCCCTGCGAAGGTTTAGAATGGGAGCCCAAAAATGAGCGGAACATCAAAGAGGAAAACGGTGCATAAAAAAGAAGATTCCCTTTCGGAAGAAATTAAATTCTGCGTTGAATGCCAGGATGACCTTAATAATTTTGATATTGACCCGATGCTGAAAAACAAAAAGGAAGTACTGGAAAATCACGAAAACTGCAAAAAAATAGGAAAGTTTAAAGGGGACAAATGCTCCAAATTATTTATTGAGGAAGCGGACGACGCCCCCATTCTCCCCGATGACGAGGAGGATTTTAAATAGAAGTTTACTTTATCAGATAGCCAGATACCCCGCCAGATATCTCCAGAATAACGCGGTAAGCAGAAGCGCCGCAGCCGATATAACAATAATCCTTACTATTTTTTTCCTGCTTAGACTTTTATCTTCTCCCATAATCAACCCGGCAATTATTATCAGGAAACCGGCATTCCGGTACTGGTCCGCAATATTGCCTACGGCAACACCGTGAAGATTTATAAAATCCCTAATATATCCGAGAGCAAAGACATCAATAATGTTATTCGAAAAAACTGCGCACCAGAGAATTATCATTCCGGTAATTATCAGCCGCGGATAACCTTTTGCGTAGGAATAAATAATGAGAAAGGGAAATGCAATTACGGCTATAATAAAATAGAGAAGGTACTGGTGCACATAAAGAATCTCATTGCGGAGGAAATAAAAACTGAGCACACCATTAATTAATGGAATTCCGGAAAGCCCCTCCAAAGCCCCCTGTGCTATTACTTTTGTAACCTGGTCTATTATTAGAAGAGAAATAAACCAGAGCCCCATTTTTCTTATATGCCCTTTGTTTTCCCTTAATACCTTCCTGTAGCCAATATGCTCCATATAAGCCTTCCTTTATTGAAGTTTTAGCTGAAGCTCTTTAAGCGCGTCTATAAAACGGGGACCGGGCCTGAAATAAAGGTCACGGTCGGCAAAAATTATTTTTTCATTCTTTATAGCGCTTATGTTTTTCCATTCCGGATAACTTGTTTTAAATGAGGCCAGAGTCGTGTTACCGTCATCGGGATAAATAATAATATCCGGGTTAAGCCTGATTAAATCTTCCCTGTTCAGAACGGGATAGTTTACGGATACCCCTTCGGTTACATTCTTCATATCAAGAAGCCGGATATACTCATTAAGGAATGTAGAAACCCCCGCCGCCATAATAGGCTTAATCTCAATCAGATAGAGAACCTTTTTTCCCGCAACCCCTTTTCCCCTGCCGGCCGCGGCAATAATCTCTTTATCCCACTCCTCTGTTTCGGCTTGTGCCTCCTTTTCCTTTCCGAGAACAATCGAAACATCTCTGTAGGTTTTTTTAATTCCTTCAAAGTTGCGCGGATTAGAGACAAACACCTTTATCCCCAGCTTAATCATTCTGTCATAGAATTCTTTCTTGTTCCCCTCCACCGAAACAAAAATCAGGTCAGGTTTAAGCGAGAGTATTTTTTCATAATCGATTGATAAGAGGTCCCCCACCTTGGTTATCTTTTTAGCCTCTTCGGGATAGGTGCAGTATGTTGTATTTCCTATAAGCCTGTCGCCGCAGCCCAGCTTGAATATCATCTCAGTTATGTTCGGGGCGAGTGAAATAATGCGCATCGGCTTTTGGGCTATTTCTATTTTATTCCCCAGGTCATCCGTTATGAATGAAGAGGATACTTTCTTCTCCTCTTTTGAAGCGCATCCGTAAGCAAGAGCAAACAGAAGTATTATCAGTCCTAATCTTTTCATTGCGAAAGTATCAATTTATCTTTTTGTATAATTTATGATTTATTGTATTAATATTTTATATTGACAGAAAAATTCTTTTATATTAATCTGCCCCGAAAGGAGAAAAATATGCTTCAGATGCTATGTATGAACAGGCTAAAGGATTATTCCAAATGGCGCGTTATTTTCGACGCTAATATCGATATGGCTCTTAAAGCAGGGCTCCATCTTAAAAATATATGGCGGCAGGAAGATGAACCTGATACGGTATATTTTTTATTCGATATTGAAGATAGGGAAAGGGCCGATGCATTTGTAAATGATCCCGCTTCGGCAGAAACAGGGGTTAATGCAGGGGTTATTGACGGATGGATAAAATACGTGGAGCCGGTGAATAAATAAAAATGTCCGGTTACTTCCTGTCGGCAGGGGACAATGCGGGAATTGTGAAATAGAATGTTGTCCCCTTATTCAATTCGCTTTCGGCCCGGATTCTTCCGCCGCTCTTTAATATAAATTCATAGCATACAAGAAGTCCCAGTCCGGTTCCTTTCTCCCCTTCGGTCCCCTCTTCAGATTTAATTAAATCAAAACTGAAAAGTTTTTTAAGGTTTTCCGGATTAATTCCTATACCGGTATCCTTAACGGATATAGTCCAGAAATCCCCGCTTCTCTCTGAGCCGATTTCCACGGAACCCTCTTTAGGAGTGAATTTAAGCGCATTGGTTGCCAGATTGCGGGCAACAAGTTTCAGTATTTCGGGATCGATATATGCTTCGGCATCGGCCTGAATATTTGCATTAAATCTTATTTTCTTGTGGGCCGCCTGAGCAGAAAGGAGTTCAATGGTATCTGCGAGCGACTCTTTTATATTTATCTTCTGAGGAGAGATAATTATTCTGTTGGTCTGCGAACGGGCCCAGTAGAGAAGATTTTCAAGAAGATTATAAGTCCTCTTGCTGGTTGTGGCAATTACTTTTATATAATCCTCTTTTTCTTCAACCGATAGCTCCCACTCTTTATCGGTAAGTATTTCGGAATATCCGAGAAGCACATTAAATGGATTTTTCAAATCGTGCGCAATTATGGTAAAGAACTTATCCTTCATCGCATTCAGGTCGCCAAGTTTTTTATTTGCCTTCCTTAGGGAGAAATAGAGAAGGATAATAACGCCAACAACGGCGGCAAAGAAGAGGGCGGCAATTAAGGAATAAGTAAATAATTTTTTCTGGTATTCGAGTTCAACCTTCAGAAGCTCTTTTTCCTTCTCCTTTTTGCTCGCCATATAAACCGATTCTTCTTCCGATATCACCATACTGTTGTCTCTCTCTTCAAGGGAATCGTGAAGGTCATCGTGCATTTTGAGAAAAGTGTAGGAAGTCTTATAATCTTTTTTCATAGCGGCAAATTCGGAATAGAGCTTTAGCGCGGCAAGCTTAAGAGGGGATGATTTTACTCTCTTCGAAATTGAATATGCCGAATCGAGATAGGAGGTTCCCTTGCCGAAGTCATTCATTCTTGCGTATAGAATTCCTATTGCCCCGGAATTTGCAATAACCCCTTCAACATCTTTGAATTCCCGCGCAATCGAAAGAGCCTCAATCCTTTCTGCCAATGCACCCGTAAAATCATTCCTCGCTTCGTGAATTCTGGCCATTCCCATATTTACATAAATAAGGCTCCTTCTGTCATTCAGCTCAAGATACGCTTTGCGTACCGACTCAAGAATTGACATAGCTTCGGAATAGCTTCGCTGTTCAATTAATATTTCCGCAATTCTTCCGCGCGCCTTGGTAGTGCCGTCCTTATCATTTATAGATTCCCTTGTCTTTACAGTCTGGTCAAAATAATCACGCGCTTTTTTATAATTCTTCTGTTTGAGATATACAATGCCGATATTATAAGTGCAGTATGCTATTCCGGTTTTATCCCCTGTCTCCTCAAATATCCTTAATGCGGAATACATATAATCCAGCGCAAGGGGGTAATTCCCCATAAGACGGTAGATTGTGGCAATATTATTATTTGCGTAGGCAACCTGTTCTTTATCATTTATTATATTGGCAATTTCATATGCCCTGTTGCAAAGCTCCAATGATTTCTGATATTCCCCTTCGTCCCGGTAAATAACGCTCAGGTACCCGAGCACCTTGGTCTGATTTCGCTTATCATCCTTTACGCCGCTTAATTCCATCGACAATTCCGCCGCCTTGATTGCCTGAGGAGGATCGATATTGCGGTACTTCCAGGTAAAATTATTAAGGGAGGAAATCTGTTCCTTATATGAGAGGGGGGATATTTTGGCAACCAGACTGTCAAAGCTCGACTGTCCGTATATATATGAAGAAACGAGAAATAGAACCAGGAAGCGGAATTTCAATTAATTCTCCAAAATATTTGTCCTATTATCGGATTGGGGA
>JAEXUB010000196.1 GCA_023453125.1 Bacteroidota bacterium | reverse complement strand
AACACTGCCTGTGAACAGCTCAATCCCCCCTTATAAAGCTCAAGCGCTTTCTCGTGTCTTTCCATTTCATATTCTCCTTCAGTAAAAGAAAGGGGGCATTAAAGCCCCCCGAAAATTTATTTTTTAAGAAGCTCTTCTATCTTGTGTTTCATTTCTTCAAATTCTGCCGCCGCGTATCCTATTCCCTGCATTGCAATCTTACCATCTTTATCAATTACGTAGTTTCTCGGTATTGATTCCTTTGCAAACAAGCTGAACACTTCCCTCTTCGGGTCGGGGGCAATTAAAAACGTAAATCCTTTTTCCTTCTGGAACTTTACCAGTTCTTCTTTAGAATGTTCTCTTCCGAGCGCAAGAACAACAAGCCCTTTATCTTTGTACTGCTGCCAGATTTCTTTTTCTACTCTCGGCATTTCGGCCATACAGGGGCCGCACCAGGTAGCGAACAAATTAATCAGCACAACCTTTCCTTTCAATTGGGCGATGTCAATCTGCGTACCGTCAATAGCAGTTACTTTAAATTTAGGAACATCCTGCCCTGTTTTAGTATAAGTCTTGGTATCTTCGGTCTGCGCAAATGCGAAGAAAGGAATCAGGACCATAAAAAGAAATAGCTTTTTCATACAACTCCTCAATTTTATTTATTTTTAAATGCGGCGGAGAAAAAGGGAAGCAAAAAGTTTTCCATTCTCTCTCTCAGTTTATCCTGATGTCCGCCCTTGAAAGATACCGATTTTAATGGAATTTTTGAATCGGCAAAGAGTTTAATAAAAAATTTGCATCCGTCAACAATCCATTTATAATCATCCTCCGTACCGTATTCAACGCCGATAGACTTAATCTTTAAAATATTATCCTTATAAGTTTTAAGTTTATCTTCCCATCCCCCGAATCCGTAATCCCACTTTTTCCAGATCTCCTTATTAAGATTTGCTTTACTTACTTTTCCGGAATAGGGAAAATCAATGTAGGGGGCATTCTTTGACGAATTGGGGGCAAAGGCAATTCCGTAGGCCAGCATAAAAAGAAGATCCAGATCGCGGGAATTATCGCAGAAATTTGTAAGCCTTTCCTGCGCCTTCTCCCTTGTTAGTACGCTGTTATCCTTCTCGCATTTAAGGAATTTTTCAGCAAGATAAGGTTCAGAGAACATCTGCGATTTTTCCAGTCCGTTCTTATCGAACAATCCGGGACTGAGAGCATAAACGGCACCGAATAGTTCCGGATGCTTTATGGAAATATTTAACGCACCGCTTCCCCCCATTGAATGCCCGCTTATTCCGCGCGCCGACGGTTCCGCTATAGTCCTGAAGTTATTGTCCACATAAGAAACAACATCCTTAATTATGAAATCCTCCCAATTGCCGCCGACTTCGGAATTGGTGTAGAAACAGCCTCCTATAAAATTGGAGCCGCCGATTATTACAACAATCATATCGGTAATGCTCTTTTTTTCAGACAGGTCTTTCAGAGTTGTGTGCAGCTTCATATGCTGGTACATTCCGTTTGTATAATATGCAGGCTCGTCCCCGTATCCTGTAAGGAAATAAATTACCGGAAAACGCATCGATTCATTTCTGTAATATGAGAATGGGGTACATACGGCAATTTTCTGTTCACTTTTTACTCCGAGCAGATTATTTTCAAGGGATGGGGCCGGAATTGATATAAACCTTAAATTGTCATCGGTATCGGGCAGCGGCTGGGCTTTGAGCGGGGTGGTTATGAGACACCCGGTTATGAATATAAACAACAGAATAAGAGGATACACATTGTTCTTTTTCAATGCTGTTTCTCCCCTGTTATTATCTATGTAAGTTTTATTATTTCCCTTCTCTTATCCTGATTGAAAATATCCTATCTTTGTTTAAACTGCAAGTGAAAAAATGATATATATTATTCCTTTAAGCTTAAAATTGAGGTGTTTTGTCCTCTGATTGTAATCTTATTTCCATTTTTCTCTATATTCAAAAAGAAGTATCTTTAGTAATCTCATTCTTTTAAACTCGAGGTAATAATGACATTAAGGGGATTGTTATTTTCACTTCTATTCCTTTTAAACTTATTTGCCTGTGCTGTCTGCGCACAGCATACACGCCAGCCCAAAGATACAATCGGTTTTGCCTGGACTAGTGCCGATATGGACCGGATGATGGGGTATCTTAATAAAAACGCCGATGCGGGGAATTTCCCGACCGAAGGACTCTTTGCGGGAATTTCGCCGCACGACGATTATCTCTATGCCGGCAAAGTATACTATCCCCTCTTTAAAAGAATAAGGGCCAGGGAGTTTGTCATAATCGGATTAACCCACGGAACCGTAAGAAAAGAAATTAACGATCCTAAAGGAGTTATAATACTCGACAATTTTGATATCTGGAAAGGCCCGTATAAAACGATTAAAACATCCCCTCTCAGAGAGGAAATTAAGAAGAAACTTGATCCCGGATTGTTTCAGGTTAACGATACCGGTCAGGGAAGCGAGCATTCCATTGAGGCGCTTATTCCATTTATTCAGCACTACAACAGGGAAATAAAAATTACTTCCATTATGGTCACCATAATGGATTACGATAAAATGAAAGAAATCACTTCGAGCCTTTCTCAAATTATTGCCGAGTATATAGATAAAAACAGTCTTCAGCTCGGAACAGATATTTTCTTCCTTATATCATCCGACGCAAACCATTACGGAAAAGACTTTAATAATGTTCCATATGGCGAAGATGAAAACGCTCACAAGCAGGCAACCGGCAGGGATAAACAGATTGCAGCCCAATGCATAAACACTTTTATTACCGATGAATCAATAAAGAATCTTACAGATGAGCTTTGGAATTCAAATCCGGTTCCCGTATGGTGCGGACGCTTTTCAATACCGTTCGGACTTCTTACAATCTCTAAAGTTGCAGAACTGACAGCCGGCAAAAAAGTGGAAGGAAAGTTGTTTAAATATTCCGACACCGTAACCGAAGGAGTTCTTCCGGTTAAGAATACAAAACTCGGCTTAACGGCCCAGGCAGATTATAAGTACTGGTGCGGATTTCTATCCGCCGGATTTTATTTAAAGTAAGGGGCACCAAGTTGAGAATCGACAGGATGCTCTCAATTGTTATTACTCTTCTGCATAAGGAGAAAGTCTCTGCGCGCGAGCTTGCCGAGAAATTCGAAGTCTCGGTTAGAACTGTCTATAGGGATATAGAA
The DNA here is from genome assembly GCA_023453125.1 of Bacteroidota bacterium. Classification (GTDB taxonomy): domain Bacteria; phylum Bacteroidota; class Ignavibacteria; order Ignavibacteriales; family Melioribacteraceae; genus JAEXUB01. The sequence continues at coordinate 18,645 of JAEXUB010000196.1, read as the reverse complement.
GCCATCAACAGGGCAGGCATTCCAATTACCACTCAGGCGGGAAGCGGCGGCGGCATTGGCCTGATGGATACTTTTAAACTCGACCGGCGCCTCCTTTCAATGGAAGACTTAATCTATATCCTCTCTTCCCTTAAAGGAAATAATGAGACTCTTGAAAACAGGCTTATTGAAAACGCGATTGATAAAATAAGCAGCCTTGTCCCAAAAGAACGCTCTGAATATATCGAAAGCCAGCTGGACCATATTGTGTTCGATATGGTCCCCTGGGGATATGCAAAAAAGCAGACGGCTAAAGTAAAACAGCTGCACGAAGCCGCAATCAATAGAGAAATTATTGAGTTTGGCTATACCGACCAGAACGGAAAGGAAAGCCGCAGACAGGTTGAGCCGATGACTATGGTGTTTAAAGGCTCTACCTGGTACCTCTTCGGATACTGCAGAAAAAGGGATGACTACCGGATATTCAGACTTTCAAGAATAAACAACATCACTATCACAGAAAATAAATTCATTCCGCGCAAAACTTCATACAGGGATTTTTCCCAAAAAGAGGAGAATAGGGAAAAACTTATCCGCTACCTGCTCCGCTTTCATCCTGAGGCGCGCCAGTCGGTAGAGGATTATTTCGATGAAAAGATGTATAAAAGAGACAAGGACAATTACATTATTGTGGATGCAATGCTCCCGTCGGGGGATTGGCTTGCGGCCTGGCTTTTAAGTTACGGCGACAAGGTGGAAATTTTAGAGCCGGTTGAATTGCGCCGCTCGATTCTCGAAATTACAAAAAAAATATCGCGCCTTTACAATGCTGACACTATGGTGTCATAAACCCCTCATAAATTTACCCCCAGAAAATCCCCCGTTTTTATGGGGAAGGTATCCATACTCCAAAAAATATATTATTTATTGGATTACGGCTTTAGTAAAAAAATCTTATTTTAATAATCAATAACCAAGGGGTGCGTTATGAAGTTAAGGCATTTGTCTCTCTTCCTATCTTTTTTTCTATTATTCTCCTTTAATCAGGATTTATTCGCGCAGGATGACGCCGCGCAGAAAGCAATGACGGAATATATGACTCCCGGCAAAATGCACGATATGCTTGCTAAAAAAGCCGGGAACTGGAAAGGTACCATTAAGCTTTTTATGTCCCCGGGAGCCCCTCCCACAGTTGCCGAATGCACAGCGGTATTCGAGATGATTCTCGGAGGAAGGTATATGCAGAGCAAATACACAAGCAATGTTATGGGAATGCCGATGCAGGGATTAGGCCTGGACGGATATGACAATGGCAAAAAACTCTTTTTCAGCACCTGGTACGATAATATGGGAACCGGGGTTCTTTTAATGCAGGGGAGATATGACGAGGCCGCAAAGACTCTCCATCTGGAAGGAATGTCTTACGACCCTGTGAGCGGAAAAGAGGTAAAAGTGCGCGAGACGCTTAAACAGATTAAGGAAGGGCACGAAATTATGGAAATGTTTATGGGCTCGGGCGCAGAGGAGTTCAAATCTATGGAAGTTGAATTGATTAAAACGAAGTAATTGTTTAAAGAATAGAAGGAACTTGGATTAGGGGCTGAATGATTAATTTCCCGGAATCTGCCTGCTTTAATAGTTTGAAACTATTAATAGTAATCAAGCCTCCGCAAACATCTTTTTGTCTGCGAAAAGAATCTGCTCCGGGGGACAACCAGCCCCTTTTTCCAAACCTTAATAATCGCCACCGGGTCAAAGACAAGCCCTTTGGCATTGGTGTTTCTTTTTTCTCTCCTGTACAGCTTCAATAATGCGGAATTTAAATAAAAAATTCGTCTCTTCGCATTTTTCCTCAATGAAAGCCGCAATTAACGTACTTGTAAAAATAAGAGCAAAAGAGTCATCGGGCAATTAGTACAATTACTCAAAATATTAAGAAAAACGAGAAAAAAAGTGCGATTTTGCTCAATTTTTAAAAACGTAAATAATGAAGGGCACAACTGCCATATTTCCGGGTCCGATAATCTTCGGGTAAAAGATTGCCCGGATATTTAATACCCGGGCGCGGTGGTTTTAAGAGTATTATTTCTTCGGATTTTGAATGCTAATTGTCTTTGTGTTCTCATTTATAAAACAGAATAAAAGACCGAATATAATTTGGACACTGGCTCCGATATAAAAATTTATCACGCCTTTTTCAAGGTTTAAAGCCACAGCCGCTAATTTAAAAATATCAGTTGCTAAAAATATTATGAGTAATAGTAAAAAAACATTAAGTAAGTGTTTGTAGACTATATTGCTAATAATTGAAGTTGCAACGATAATTAAAATGGCTGTTTCTATCAGGATACAAAATACGAATATGAGCCCGCTTCCAATTTCAAGGATTGGGATTATAAATATTAATAGTACGGATAATATAAATAAAATACGCCGCCATGGATTATTAACCAGAGCGGCAAGCTGAAATAAATAAAAAGGCGGGTATAGATTATTTCCGTTTAACCCTAAAACAAATACATAGAATGTCATTAAAGGGCCGGATATAGCCGGCACCAAAAAGAAGTAAAAATAACTTGTTCTATATTGTTTAAATGGGGGAGCCATCCATACTATTGTTCCGGCAAAGAATATAAAATAAAATCCAAGCATTAATTCTCCGGGCAGATTGGTGGGCATAATAAGGAATATTCTAATGTGTTTAATCCAAATGTTATGGAAAAAACAGAGGCTCTATTCTCATAAGCTAAAGTCCCCGAAGGATTATCGCCAAGCAATTCATTGAGCTTTGATTTACTGTATACATGGAAAACAACACTAGAACTAACACTTTTACCTGCGGGGTATAATACGGCTCTCCCGTCTCCCAAGATGGTTATTTCACCGTTATCAAGTCTAAACATAACGTAATTTGTAGTATTAGCAATTATAGTTTTTAATTCAGACGCCGACATTGAAGTACTTTCAACGACTGTTCCAAATAATTGATCGGCCTCTGATTTGGAAATGATCTTTCCATATTCCTGCGCACTAATAAATGCTGAAAATATCAACAACAATAAAGCCGTAAAAAATATCAAACCATTCGTTTTCAAAGATTCTCCTTTTATTTAATTATGAAATATTACTATCGTTTTTATTTATATAGTTTTGATATTCAACCGCGAATTTCATTAATTGGGCAAAACCGTTTAAATCCATTTTATTCATTATTTTCATCCGGTAAAAATCTACGTTTTTTTTGCTGACCATTAATACATTTGCAATTTCTTCGCTTGTTTTCCCCTCTGCTATCAAAAGCAAAATGTCTTTTTCTCTTTTGGTTAAATTGTAATGTTTTCCAACCTGATTGCTGCCGGTTTTTAATTCATATTTATTTAGAATAGCATCTATTTCCGCATCGCTTTTCCCAAGGTAATAGGTGCCTCCATTAACTATGCGGGCAATAGCTCCAAGCAAGTCAGTCTGGTCTGATACCTTAGAGATTATTCCTGAGATGCCGAACTTTTTGGACCAATACAAGTATTCGTCCGTGTCGTATGCTGTTAGAAATAATATTTTTGCCTTCGGATCAAAGGCAATAATTTCTTTTGATGCCTCAATTCCATTCATACACGGCATTTCTATATCGCACAATACAATATCCGGATCGAGTGCTTTATAACGTTCTATTAAAGCCGCCCCGTCTGTGGCCTCGCCAACTACAAGATAGCCTTCCAGCTTTTCGAAAAGACCTATTAAGCCCTGTTTTACAATAATATGATCTTCAGCTATAAGTATTCTAATGGGTTTCATTCTCTGTTTCCTTTAGGGGGATTTTTACATCCAGTATGGTTCCGCTCTCTTTGTTTGAAGTTATTTTAAAAATACCGCCATACCTTTCAACACGTTCTTTTATATTATAAAGACCTATACCGTAATTTTTATAGTTTTTGTGTTCAAAATATTCCGGTGGAATTCCATCCCCGTCATCAGCAACTAAAAGGCTGAGTGTATTGTCTTTTATGTCTAATTCAACGCTGAATTCTGCCGCGTTTGAATGATGTGTGATATTTGATAAGGCTTCCTGGCATATTCTGAATATCTCGTTTTCCAATAACGGGGAAAGTTTCTGATCCTGCCCTGAATACCCGAATACACCTTTTATTCCAGACTGCTTTATAATATTATCAACCAAAACCTGCAGACTTATTCTAAGTCCTGCGAACTCGATGTTTGCAGGTTTTAGTTCCCGTGACAAGTCTCTCACTCTGTTATAAATTAAATCAATATTATTTCCCAGGCCGGAGGAATCCGGGGCGGCGGACTGATATTTCAAGGCTACAAGTTTCTGACAAATATCATCATGCAATTCATAGGATATAAGCCTTTTCAACTCATCGTTCTCATTATCCAGCTTTTCCCCCATTAATTTGAGCCTGTCCTTATATTCTTCAAGAGAGGCTTCATAGTCTTTAAGTTTAGTCACATCGCGAAGGTAAATATTCACAAATTCCTTATTGTCATATGGAACAACGTGAACAATATATTTTGAAGTGCCTATCTGGCGAAGAAAGTTGTGCGTTTGGAAACCCGGAGCAAGAGTTAAACCGGGGATTAAATCCATAATGCGACCCGCTTCTATTTGCATCGATTTAAGCAGCTCCTTGGCAGCCTTATTGTAATGGAGAATTTTCCCCTGAAGGTTAATCCTGAATAAAGGATCCGGATCCATTTCTGAAAATAACGCCATTATTTGAGCTTTTTCAAGCAGGTGTTTTTGTTCTTTTAAGATATATCTTTTGTGCAGAGGTAAAGCAACTTTAAAAAGGAGTACTAATCCAATTATTAATATTAAAATTGTAAGCAAAAAGCCGTAAAACAATGGATTGCTGACAGTAAAGAATTGTTCAAATATGTCGCTTGAATTATACATCAGTTTTTAGTGGTTAGAATTTGAATTTGTCTGGCGATTTCTTCAGAATCCACAGACACAGCTTTATTTTCATTTATTCGAATAAATTACCACACGAATCTATAATTTGAGAAGTCATTAGTCAATTAGTACAAGTACTCAAAATGTAGCTAATCGCATGATAATAGTTTAATATTAAACAATCTATGTTGCATAAATTTGCTCTATAAAAAGTTTATTTGTAATATTTTGAGTATTTGTACTAGTAGATTTTTCAAAACACCTGTTATATCTTGTTAGTGTAATAATTAATCTCCTTAGGCATGGGATTTGATTTATTTTTTCAAATATACTTAGATTAACCCATGCTGAAATAAAACTAATTTTGATTTTGATAGGAAAGTTGGAAAGGTGCGGCTTATATTAAATGTAATAAGCCCGGGGAGTAAAAAATAAATAAAGGAATAATATGAAGAATATCAAGCTGGTATTATGTGCCTCATTATGTTTATTAATTATCACAAGCTGTAAAAATAATATAGTAGACCCACCGCCGGTGATAGAGCCGGGGAACAGAAATTATACGTGGAAAGAATATGAGTTGAATCCACCAAATGGTGAAACTGTTAGAATGTGGGCTATCTGGGGAGCAAATCCTTTAGATGTTTGGACGGTTGGCACTTGCAGTTCTTACCTTCTTGGAGTCTGGCGATATAATGGCAACCAATTTATAAACATACCTACCACAAATACTTCGGCACAAACTTCAATATGGGGTTCATCTACGAATGACATTTGGATAGGCAGCGCCGGGGGAATTGTCTGGCATTACTCCGGAAGCGAATGGACTGTTAATGCAGAATTAAAGTATAGGAATTATACCAAATTTGCTATTCAGAAAATATGGGGAATTAGTTCAAACGAAGTGTACGCTGTAGGAGCAAAGCTACCGGGTGATGTTAATGATAGTACCTTCGGTGCGGTTTTTAAATATGACGGTTCAAAATGGAACGATATTAAGATTACGAAAAACAATTTGAATTTTTACGATATTGCAAAAGATAAAGATGGCGATATAATCATCGCGGCAATGGACAACAAAAACTTAAAGGAATCAGTTTTTTCATGGAACGGAAGCCAGTTAAAGGAATTATTCCCACCTGCTTCTTTTGGAAGTACTGATTTAATCTGTCAAAATGGTAATGTATATGTTGCAAGAAATAAAATTGTATATAAATATGAAAATGGAACATTTGTTTTATTTAAAGATTTTACTGGAACAAATATGACTTCATTGAAATGCATGCGGAATGAAAAGGATATATTTCTCGGATATAATGATGGTGTTGTTTATGGGCTGGCCCAATATAATGGTACAGACTGCAAGCTAATATATCAAACATCTCCAGATTTTTATCCTATAAGCGGGATGTTATTTGAAAAGGAAGTTTTTTTTATTTTACGCGACAACATACATTCAAAAATAAAAATATTACATGGTGTCTTGAATGAATAGGAGGTGAAATGAACAAAAAAAAGGAAAAGTAGTGCGCTAACACGTACTTTTCCCTAAATGCAAATATACGGCAAGCCACAACTTGAATGCAACTTAATTCAATAAGTATGCCCGTTTTTATTTGCAAAATCAAAATAGCTAAAAACTAATTATTTAACAATTTTAAGGATTTTATTATGAAAAAATTGCTTTTAATTCCGGCTATGCTTTTGTTCTGCTCAATAATGTATGCACAAAGCTATAATGCTTGGTTTTCCAATCCTACTAGTGGTTCCTCAGTTTCAGGCACCGTGGAAAGTGGTTATGGTTCAAACTTAACAATAACTATTGGATGGAGCGGCACAAAAGCTAATCAGCAGAATATATGGAAGTTCTATGTGGTTTTAGACAATCCAATCCGTATTGAGCGCAATGGGCAATATGTAGTATGTTCCGGCGAACCATATGAAATGTGGGTAACAGAAAACAATTCTTCGGGAACCATTTCGTGCGGAGTCGCTCAGACAAATCGGTTTTCGATTTACATGTACGAACAGGATGTTAACCAAGTCTTGACTTTAAGAGCAACTACAGAGGCGAATTTATATGTGAAGCCAACAGTATACATTGCCAATGACTTTGGTTCTGGAACAGTTAAAATAGATGGTTCTAATCAATCTAGCGGAGCCATCGTAAATTTAAGCGGCTCAGTTTCGTTGGATATTGACGAGAATCAGGTCGACGGGGCAGGATATACTAGAATATGGAATTCAAGTAGTTATAATACAAGCTATTGGTTGGTTAATTCCTCCGAGAAAGGTAATAGGAATTTAGGTAACTCTAAGAGCACCACATATACATATGTTGATGGAGAGAATGGGGCTACAGTTACTGCAAATACTAATAAGCTATGTCATCTTACATCAAATGATGCTTTAACTTATGGTGGTAATACATCGAATCCAGGCTCATATATTGTTCTAACAGAGGGCGTTCCTTCTCTAGTAACGGCACAAACAAGTTTTGTAAGTTCCGATTATCTTGTACGGCAATTTACATCTTGGGCAGACAATAATAGCACGTCATCCCAACGCTCTTTTATTATTTCAGACCACGCCGAATACAATGTAAACTCTACTGTTGTCAAGCCCGACAACGGTTACAAATCTATGAATTATACAGGCACCACCGGAGATAATATAACAGTAACTTGGAGTGAGCACCCTAATACCGGGGTAACTGCATACCAAATATGGAGAAGAGTACGACATAATGGTGTTACCGGTTCTGACATTTGTATAGCCACAGTTTCAAGAGGTACAACATCTTATACGGATTATGATTATACCTATACGGCGAGCTATACAGATGATTTACTCTGGTACGATGTAAGAGCTTATTATTCTCCAAATAGTTCTTATGCGGACGCGCAATTTGTCGCAGTTTATGGAAAAATGGAAGCCTCCATAAATAACAACCATGATTCAGCAATCAAATCAACAGAATTATTGCCAAAGGAATATGGGTTAGGCTCTTATCCAAATCCATTTAACCCGACAACTGTTATACGTTATGCCTTGCCAGAGGAAGCTAATGTATCCATCAAAATTTATAATATTCTTTCACAAGAAGTAGCAACTTTGGTAAATGGAACAAAATCTGCCGGTGTACATACAGTTAATTTCAATGCCAATAACCTAACCACCGGTATTTATATAGCAAGATTACAGGCAGGCGCCAAGGTTATGACTATTAAACTTCAATTAATAAAGTAATTAAAAATGATTTTAACCAGTGAGGGATAATAGGTGGCTGCCGTATTAAGTCTTCTTTAAGGTTTATTCAGCATCTCCCTTCCTCCGTTTTTATCCGTATTTGGGTCAAAATTGGGGAACGGTGAGATAGCTGAAACAAACCCAGAAAGGAGGTGATAATAATGGCTATTGCTACCAATAATAGCGGTAACGGGCAATATATTTATTGCAAGTATATCGTAAAAAATGGGAAGAGGATTTATCCAAAGAAGTCGAAAGTCTTCAGGATACCCGTAAAAAGCTTAAAGAATCGTAAGGTTAATTAAGCTCTTCCCGGTCCCTCGCTGGTAGTAATATGGAGGTTAAAAATGCCAATAAGAGTTAGAGTATCATGTATTAACAAGCTTGACAGGGATAATCCACATGAACGGATCCTTTTTGTCGGAGGGATTAATACAGACGGTTCACGTTGGAAATTTTCACAAGAAGCCGCTATAAAGGCTATTGAGAATAATCAGTATTCCTTTTATGTCCAAGTAGATACTTACATAACAGATGTAATTATAGCAACCCTTAATGGTAACAAATACTTAAAGACTAGACCAGACGCAATTGGAAGGGATAATTTACTTCGGCTTCCTGAATGTCCTTAAACCGGGCCAAAAAGAAGATCAAATCAAGCTATTACTGCAGCGCCGGAATTATATTTGTGAAATTCCGGGGTATATTAATATCCCTTTTAGACCGGGTGTTTTTAGTTACAGCGGACAAGTACTCCTCTCTTCCAATGCTTATTTTCAGATTACAAAATATTTCCAACCTTTTTTATTATATCCCTCCTTTCTATTTGATTACAAAAGTGCATAATTTATATGCCAAATAAATCAGTTTAAAAAATGGAAACCAAAAAGCTCACAAAACCGGAATTGATTGAGGAGCTTGAAAAAGCTCTCCGCAATAAGGAACGCCTCAAAAAGAAAACGGCAAAACTTACTACAGAGCTTAAAGAAACAAAACAGCTCTACCATTCATTGGTTGACCTCTCTCCGGAAGCCATAATACTTCACGACGAGGGAATAATAACATATGCCAATGAGGCCACAGTACGATTGTTCGGCGTTGAGTCCAACAATTATTTTATAGGCAGGCACGTGCTTGAGCTTGTTCCCCCCGAATATAAAGAAACAATTCAGGAGAGAATTAAGAAAAACGACGAATCGTTCCGCCTTGAGCCCTTTTTTATTAAGGCAAAAAGAAACGACGGTGTTGAGTTTTACCTTGAAAGCCTAGCCTCTTCAGTTAAAACAGGAAAGGGGAAATCGGTTCAGGTTATTATCCGGGATGTAACACGGCAGAAAAATACCGAAATGGAGCTTAGAAAGGTAAACCGGGCGCTGGAGGCAATGAGCGCAATTAACCAGACTCTTATCCGTGCCGGAAATGAAGAGGAATTTCTTAATGAAGCGTGCCGGATTATATGCGAAACAGGCGGGTATATTATGACCTGGATTGGATATCTGCAGCAGGACAAAGAAAAGACCGTAAAGCCGGCCGCCTGGTACGGGGTTGAAGATGGATATCTTAACCTAGTTAAAATTACTGCCGATGACGGCCCCTTCTCAAAAGGTCCGGTAGGAAGAGCCCTTAAAGCCGGGCAGACTTATATTGTACATAACCTTGAAAAAGAATGGGATAACCGTTTATGGATTGAAGCCGCACGCAAAAGAGGCTATTCTTCAATCATATCACTCCCCCTGATTCAGGATAAAAACATTTTAGGCTCCATCACAATATATTCAGAGAATGCCAATTCTTTTGACAGCGAAGAAACATCACTGCTTGAACGGCTTGCCGATGATATCGCCTTCGGAATCAGCGCGCTCCGCTCAAAATCGCAAAAAGAAAAGGCGGAACAGTTTCTAAGGGAAAGCGAAGACCGGTACCGTTCCCTGGTTGAACTCTCTCCCGAGGCTATAATAGTGCACAGCGAGGGGAAAATAATGTATGCAAATAATTCCTCGGTCAAATACCTTTGTGCATCCGGAAGAGATGACCTTATAGGAAAAAGCATGGCAGACCTGGTTCCGGTTCAATATAAAGAAGAAATCCACTTAAGAGTCCAAAAATCAAAAGAGAATCACACATACGCAGAACCGCTGGAAATGAAATTCAACACTCCAGAGGGTAAATTTATTTATCTTGAAGCGGTAGGGGCCCCGGTTAAGTATCTGGGCAAGCCGGCCGGACAGGTAATAATCCGCGATATAACCGCAAGAAAACTTTATGAAGAGGAATTGAAGGAATCGCGGGAGCAGATGAGAAGCCTTGCGGCTCACCTAAGAGAAGCGCGCGAAGAGGAAAGAACCAGAGTTGCCAGAGAAATCCACGATGAACTGGGACAGTATCTTACCGGACTGAAAATGGACATTTCACTTCTGAAAGAAATGATTGAAGAGAGCGGGGAGAAAATAAACAAACCTTCCCTACTTGAAAAAATTGCTTCGGCATCGGGACTGCTTGATACTACAGTCCGCTCTGTGCGTAAACTCTCCTCGGATCTCCGCCCCGCAGTTCTTGATAATCTGGGGCTTTGCGCCGCAATTGAATGGCAGGCAGATGAATTCCAGAACAGAATGGGAATAAGATGCGACTGCTATCTGACTGAGGAGGAACTCGATATTCCATCCGAATATATGACCGATATTTTCAGGATTTTCCAGGAATCACTTACCAATGCCGCCAAACATTCAAAGGCAACTAGAATTTCAATTGAATTAAGAAAAGAGAATAATTATTATATTTTGGAGATAAAAGATAACGGTATTGGCATTTCGGAAGAAGACAAGACAAAACTGAACACATTCGGGCTTCTTGGGATTAAAGAAAGAACCCTTCTCTTCGGCGGCTCGGCAGAAATTACCGGCATTCCGGGAAAAGGTACTACCGTTAGCGTTAAGATTCCTATTTAATTTTTTATTATGAAGAATAAAATCAAAATACTCATTGCCGATGACCATCCTGTTGTAAGAGAGGGATTCAAGCAGATAATTTCGAAGGCCGATGACCTTATTATTGCAGGAGAAGCCCTCAGCGGTTTTGAAGTTATTGAACAGATTAATAAAAACAGCTTTGATGTTGTTGTTCTTGACCTTAGTATGCCCGGGAAAGACGGACTTGAAGTCCTTAAAGATTTAAAAAATCTTAAGCCGGAACTCCCCGTTCTTATTCTCAGTATGCATCCCGAAGAACAGGTTGCCCTGCGTACTTTTAAAAGCGGCGCTGCAGGATACCTTAATAAGGAAAGCGCACCCGGTGAACTCGTAAACGCTATCCGCAAAATTTATTCGGGGGGCCGATATGTATCCCCCGCAATGGCAGAAAAACTCGTGAAAAATCTGGACAAAAATGAGGAAGAAATACACGAAACCCTTTCCGACAGGGAGTTTCAGGTGTTTAAGCTTCTGGCAGCGGGACTTGATGCGGATGAGATTGCCGAAGAACTCTTTATCTCGGTTAAGACGGTGAGGACATACCGGGACAGGATTCTGGAAAAGCTTAACCTTAAGAACAATGTTGAAATTGCCCATTACGCGATTAAACATAAACTTGTTTAAAGCAGGATATTAAAATGGAAACGTACAAAGCAATCATTACACGAAGAAGCATCAGAACATTTATCGATAAGCCGGTAGAAGATGCACTGCTTGAAAAGATAATCAAAGCGGGAATGTATGCACCGTCGGCGCGCAATATGCAGCCGTGGCATTTTATTCTCTGTACACGCCGCGATGTGCTGGATAAAATTCCCGATGCCCACCCGCACGCCAAAATGTGTTACGAAGCCCAGGCGGCAATTATTGTATGCGGAGACCTTACAGTTGAACCGAGTGCTGAATATAACGCAATCAACTGCTCGGCCGCCACACAGAATATGCTGCTTGCGGCGCACGAACTGGGATTGGGATCGGTCTGGCTCGGTGTGTATCCCCGTCCCGAAAGAGTTGAGGGAATTACGAAACTCTTTCTTCTGCCCGATGGTATAATACCTGTTTCCATCGTAGCATTAGGATATCCCGGGGAGGAAAAAGGAATTCCAGACCGGTTTAATAAAGAAAGAATTCATCTAAATAAATGGTAAATAAGAACCCAAAGGAGTAAACATGTTAAAAAGAAGTATGCTGATTTTACTGGCCCTTTTATGCACAGTATCATTCAGCTTTGCGCAGGAAAACAACGCGAAGAAATTCGCAGGCGTCTGGAAAGGCATCCTCGATATGCAGGGGCAGTCTATAACCGTTATTTTCAACTTTACTGAAAAAGAAGGCAAACTTACCGGTACCGCAGAAAGCCCTGAACAGGGGGGAGGCGCAGTGGAAGTTGAAGCTATTGCAGTGACCGGCAATAAAATTCAGTTCGAAATCTCCGCAGTAAGAGCCGGCTTTGAAGGGACTCTTAAAGAAGAGAAAAAAATGATTGACGGCACTCTTGTTATTCAGGAAATGGGGATTCCCCTTATGCTTACTAAAGATGAAAAAGCCTCTGCCGTAGAAAAAAAGGCCGATGCTGTTTGGGAAGGCACACTGAATGTTCAGTCACAGAATATTAAACTGATTATTAATGTATTTAAAAATGCCGATGGCACAATTACAGGCACAATGGACAGCCCGGACCAGAAAGTAACCGGCATTCCCCTTACCTCAATTTCCTGCACCGAAGAGGCGCTTAAGTTTGAAGCATCTAATCTTACGATTAAGTATGAAGGGAAAATAGACAAGGCAACTATGACCGCCAAGGGTACTTTCTCGCAGAGCGGACAGGAATTCCCGATAGAATTCAAGAAAAAGTAAATTTATATTTTAATAGGAAAGAAAAAGCGAAGGGAATTCCCTTCGCTTTTTTTATTTAATTCTGCTGCGCGAATGAATATAATATCCCGCCGCTGCAAATAGAGCAAAGACGCCTACCGACATCAGAATGTAACTGCTCAAGACGCCGTATTCGTGTTTCATCATATCCTGTACCGCCCTGAATGGATATACATAAGGATAATAAATAATATTTTCCCATTGGATTAAGAACGCGCCGGCAAATGTTGCAAGAAGACCGAATCCAAGGGGATAAATGAAATTTCCCGATTTTATGCTAATAAGAAACTGAACCGCAAGAATGCCCAAAGATGCCGCAGTCATCTTTGCGAATGTAATTCCGATTATTGAATCAAATGGATATTTGGAAAAGGGTATCTGAGGATGAATGGAACTCAGCGCCGTAAGGGAGAAATAATTAAGCAGATAAAAGAATAACATCGATAAGCATACTATCAGGAAGCTTACAAAGAGCTTTGCCGAGTAAACACTTCCTTTGGGAATGGGCAGCGTATAAATCTGCCGCCAGGCATTCGACTTGTGTTCGTTAAAATTAACATAAAACGTAATTACCGCTATAAAAAGAGGAAGAAATAAAATTGAGTAAATTGTAACTGAATTCTGCGAAATAGCAATCCAGGGATTTACCTCCTTGCCGATTAATAATTTCGGACGGCTGAAGTAAATCATAAAATTCATAAACACCACAAATGCGGGGAACAGCAGTGCTGTCCATATCCCCAAAGTATTTTTCATCTTTATGGCTTCAGCGCGAAGCGCCGTATTAAAATATTTAATCTGCTCCATATCAGTTCCTCTCCTTATTCATAAGGTCAAAAAATATTTCTTCAAGAGTTTTCTGTTCATTCCGCAATCCGTAAAATGGAATTCCCTCCTTTGCCATTAAATGAGCGGCATCCGAAATTTCCTTTTTGCTTTTAACGGGCATCCTGAAAGAGAATTCGCTCTCTTTCTCCGGAAGAAAATTGTTACCGGCAAGAATCCTTATTGCCTTTTCCGGCTCGTCTGTATCTACATAGAGATTATTTATTGAAATCTCATACAATTCCGACAGGCTCCCCTGAAAAAGGAGATTGCCGTTGTTAATGATGCCGACATCGGTAACAAAACGCTCAAGCTCCGATAGTATATGGCTCGAGATTAAAATTGTTGTGCCGTTCTCTTTATTCAAATATCCGAGAAGCTCCCTTATCTCTTTAATTCCAATCGGGTCAAGGCCGTTAGTCGGTTCGTCAAGTATTAGTATTCCCGGCTTTGCTAAAAGCGCCCAGGCAATTCCGAGCCTCTGTTTCATACCGAGTGAGAATTTTGAGACTTTCTTGTTTGCCTGCTTAGACAGCCCTACAATTTCAAGAACCTCGGCAACTCTTTTCTTCTCGAGCTTATGTATAATGCGGGCAATTTCGAGATTATCCCTTGCAGTTAAATGCTCATAATGCGCAGGAGTCTCTACCATAGCCCCCACCCTGCTAAGGATATTAATTCGTTCTTTATTTATATCTTTTCCGAAGAGAAAAACCTTTCCCTCTTCAACCGGATACAATCCCAGCAGCGTTCTTATTGTAGTTGTCTTACCTGCTCCGTTGGGCCCCACAAATCCGTATATTGCCCCTTCCTTTATTTTAAGGGATACTCCGTTCAGCGCTTTAAAATCACCGAACGAGTAGTCTAGCCCGTTCGTTTGAATTATTAGACTCAATCTGTCCTCCTTGCTTTTTATAAAGACGGAGCCGGGAGTGAAATTGTTACAGGGGGGAGAATTTAAAATAAAAAACCCGGCAGCAGCCGGGTCCTAAGTTTCTATATATGAAACGATTAATCCATTTTAACGTCAATAATCTTTCCGGTAAGCCTGCTTTCCTCTGCCCTGAATCCCATCAGGTGGCTTTCCATTGAAGCAGAAATTGTAGAGGTAAGAAGCTCCGGTTTGCGCTGGCTTACTGCCTGAACAAAATCGTGCGCGAGCCCGTAGTCTCCGCCTCCGTGTCCCGAATCAATCTTGACTTTGCTTGAGTCCCATACTTCTGCTTTATCTGTGCGGAAATCTACTACCGTCAACAGGTTCTCATCGCCGACAACATCCCCCATTGTACCGAATACTCTTGTTCTTCTTCCGCCGTATGAGGTAAATGCTTCCATATTAAATGCGGCCGTAATTTCATCTTCAAACTCAAGGTTTAAAATCTGATGGTCAACAACATCGTTGTCGCATCTGTAAACGCATCTTCCGTAAGGGCCTTCCTTAAGATTCTTCATAATAATTTCCCCTTTATCGGCTCCTTCGGGGAAATCGAAATGGTGCAGATAGGTGCGGTTGCGGTAATAAACCTTAAGTGCGGAATAGGGGCAGGTTGCTTCCGCTTTGCATCCGTCTGTGCATCTTGCGGTGCTTCCAGCAGGCGCATTCTTTTCCTTAAAATGCTTTAATGAACCGAATGATGATACTCTTGTGCAGTGCTTGTTAATCGTCCAGCGGAGTATATCCAGATCGTGACACGATTTTGCATTGAGCATAAAATTAGATTCTTTAGTGTTTCTCCAGTTGCCTCTTACATAGGAGTGTGACATATGAATATGGTCAACCGGTTCAAGATGCTGAACACTTACTATATCCCCCAGAATTCCGGAATCCATTATTTCTTTCAGCTTTCTGAAATATGCTGTATAACGGAGTACGTGGCAAACTGCAACAATAGCTTCTTTCTTTAATGCCAGTTTTAGAATATCGTTGCATTCGTTCCAGGTCTGGGCAATCGGTTTTTCAAGCCAGAGATCGTACCCCAGATTTAATGCTGCCATTGCAGGCCCGTAGTGCAGGTTATCGGGAGTGGTAATAATCATGGCATCGGCGAATTTAGGAACCTGCATAGCGTGTTCCCAGGTAACCCACTGATGTTCTTTCGGAATGCCGTATTTCTCGGCAAACTTCTTTCTTCTTAATTCAATCGGTTCGGCAACGCCTACTATTTTTAATTCCTTTGGCGCCTTTATGCTGTAGCCGGCATAAACATTTCCCCTGTTGCCTGCTCCGATAACAACTGCAGTTACAGGTCTGTCAGGATCTTTGAATTCCGGATTTAAAGGAATGATAATCGGTTTTGCCTGAATGTTGGATGGAAGCAGGTTCAATAAGGGAATTCCCGCTGCCGCCAATCCGGATATGCGAAGCATTTCCCGGCGGCTTAATTCTTTTTTCATAAATCTCCCTCAATCTTATGAAATGATTAATATATTAGAACTCTCTTTTCGCCTTATAAATTATTAAATTTAACGGTAACTTAAAACAATGCCGGGAATAAAATGAAGATTCTTGCCTTGGAAGTGGAAAATAAGTCCGCATTGCCTGAACATTTTAAGCCCCATTTCAAAAATGAGGCTCTAAAAGTGTGGGAGCTGTATAAAAACGGAATTATAAGAGAAATTTATTTTACTGAAGAGGGGCATAATGCTGTTATTATTCTTGAATGCGGCAGCGGAGAGGAAGCAAAAGAACATCTCGATACCCTCCCGCTGGTAAAAGAAAATCTTATTAGTTTTAATATTATGCCTCTTGTTCCTTATAACGGGTTTGAGAGACTGTTCGGATAAAAAAAATCCCGCTGCAGTGAGCGGGATTATATATTACATCTTTTAATTATCTCAGAACATTTTTTCGAATGAGGCCAGAGCTTCATCAATTTTGGAGACGTCTTTTCCTCCTGCGGTTGCAAGATGAGGCCTTCCGCCGCCGCCGCCGCCGACAATCTTGGCTACTTCCCCTACAATCTTGCCTGCGGATAGTTTTTTATCCTTAATAAGATCGTCTGTTACAACAGCCACAATTGCAACTTTGTCTTCTACGGTAGAGATTAACAGTCCGGCGCCTGTCTTCATCTTGTTTCTTAGTTCATCTCCCATCGATTTTAATTCATCCATATTCGAGGCTTCAACCTTCCCCATATAAACATTAATTCCGTTTATTACCTTGGCTGAATTAACCACAGTATCTATTCCGCCGAGTTTTTCCTTAAGTTTAATTTCGGCAAGTTCTTTTTCGAGTTTTCTCTTTTCCTCTGATATTTCGCTTATTCTTTCTTCGTGAGCCTTTATTCTTGCTTCCTGATGCTCAATAAATTTCTCAACTCCGCTTCCGGTAACGGCTTCAATTCTGCGTACTCCGCTTGCTATTGATGATTCGCTCAGAATCTTCAGCATTCCAATCTGTGCTCCGTTCTCAACGTGTGTTCCGCCGCAGAATTCCAGAGTGTAATTGCCGAACTGAACAACGTTTACTTTGTCCCCGTATTTGTCGCCGAAGAACATTAGAGCGCCCATCTTCTTTGCTTCTTCGAATGGAGTGTCTTTATGATGATGGCGCGGGAGGCTTTCCCTTATTTTTTCATTAACTATCGCCTCTATTCTCTTTAATTCCTCTTCGCCTACTTTCTGGAAGTGTGTAAAGTCAAAGCGCAGCCTGTCGGGACCGACATAAGAACCCGACTGCTGGACGTGATTGCCTAATACTTCGCGCAGAGCGGCGTGCAGAAAGTGGGTTGCCGAATGGTTTCTCATTATATCCCAGCGGCGCACTTCGTCTACCGAGGCCGATACGGCCGAATTCATTTCAATCTTAATCTTACCCGGATTGTCAACAATGTGAACAACAATGCCGTTAATCTTTGTAAGGTCAACCACATCAAGAACATCTGCTCCAACTGTAATTGTACCTGTATCGCTGCACTGACCTCCCGACTCTGCATAAAAAGGAGTCTGGTTCAGAACCACGAGTGTCTGGTCTCCTTCATATTTAATCCCTACCACTTTTCCTTCTGCGGTCATATTCTCATAACCGAGGAATTTAGTCGGTTCTTCCGAAAGGAGTTCAAATCCGGCAAAGCTGTCAACAACAACGTGCGCGTGTGCAATTTTATCTTTTGTTGATTTGCGTGCTCTGGCCTTCTGTTCTTCCATCAATACATTAAAGCGGTCTTCGTCAATTGAAAATCCCGCTTCGCGCGCCATTACATTTGTAAGGTCAACGGGGAAACCGAATGTATCGTATAGTTTAAATACGTCTTCTCCCGGAATAACGGTAATTCCCTTTTCCTTCATTGTCTTTACAATTCCTTCAAAGAGGTCAATGCCCCTGTCTAATGTGGCGTTAAAGCTTTCTTCTTCTGCTTTAATAATTTTTTCAACATTGGACCGGTTGTTCTTTATTTCCGGGAACTGATATCCCATATTCTCAACAAGAGTATTTACAATCTTATAAAGGAAAGGCTGCTTAAGATTAAGTTTTCTTCCGTAGCGTGCTGCTCTTCTCAGGATTCGGCGCAGTACATACCCGCGTCCTTCGTTCCCCGGCACGGCGCCGTCAGCAATTGCGAATGTAAGAGTCCTGATATGATCCGCAATTACTCTCATTGCAACCATATCTTCTTCTTTTTCGTAAGGGACCTTTGCAAGTTTGGATACCGCTTCAATAACGGGGGCAAAAACATCGGTATCGTAGTTAGAATTCTTCTTCTGTATTACGGCGCATAATCTTTCAAATCCCATTCCCGTATCAACGTGCTTTGCGGGAAGCTCGTGCAGTTTCCCTTCCTGATCCCTGTTATACTGAATGAACACAAGGTTCCATATTTCAATGCATTTGGG
>JAEXUB010000143.1 GCA_023453125.1 Bacteroidota bacterium | reverse complement strand
CCCGGCTGAAAATCGGCTGTAGAAATCAGAACAACCCCGTCGAAATTATAAGCAATCTCCTCAAGTAGAGAAGTCTTACCGCTTAAATTCGCCCCTTTAATTACTTTTATAAAATCGGGCTCATTAAGAAGAAGGAAATTCTTTAAATCCACCACGGAATTATTAATTACATAGGTTTTAACCGGTTCCCATCTTCTCAATTTCTCATCATCAATATTAATTTCAAGGTCTGCAAGTACTTCCAATGTATTGGAGTAACGATCGGAAGCCTCCTTTCGGCAGAGTTTAGATATAACGGGAATATACTTGCTCGGGATTTGCCCTCCCGAGAAATCAATTTCGCCGCTAATATGGCCTTTAAAAACTTCAAGCTCCGTTTTACCGCTGAAAGGGAAACTGCCTGTAAAAATCCGGTAGAGTAAAATTCCAAGTGAATACAAATCAACCCGGTGGTCTATACTTTTATCCTGCAGAATTTCGGGGGCAATGTAGCTTGCGGTTCCCTTTCTGCTGTTTTCAATTGTCTTTCGGGTATACTGCACAAATCCGAAATCGATAAATTTAATTACCGGCTTTTCGCCGCATTCCTCTACAAGAAGATTTTCAAGCTTTAGATCATAATAAATAAAATTGGATTGATGGAGAAAATATAAGGTGTGGCATATCTGAGATACTATTTCGTCAATATAAATATTTCCCTTTTCAGAGATATATCCGGCCAGGTCGCAGCCGTCAATAAATTCCGATGTTATAAACCGGGCGCCGAAGAATTCCGAACTCAATTTTACCGAGTTTTCAATCTGCAGGACTGTCCCGTAATCATAGACATTCATAACATTCGGATGAGAGATTTTCTTCAGTAAAAGAAATTCATCCTTAAAGGCAGCTGCTTCGTTTTTTTCGGCAGTCGATGGGAGAAACTTTATTGCTACTTCCCTGTTGTAGCTCCTGTCGCGGCATAAATAAACCGGACTTCTTCCCTCGCCGAGCTTTCGTAAAATGGTATACCGTTTATTTATCATTCTATACCGGGATTAAATTGTCTCTGCAAATTAAGACCGCTTTTATTCAAGGCTATAATGGTTATAACTAAAAACACTCCTGGGGCAAAAACCAACCACCAAGCATCTGTAAGATAAGTAATTCCTGATTCAATTATGCCCCCCCAGGAAGGATATTCTGTTCCGGTTCCCAATCCCAGAAAACTTAGAGAGGCTTCCACTATTATAAAATTTGCAGCAAGAAATAAGAGATTTACAGCAACTGACGGGAACAGAAGCGGCAGAATTTCCCTGTAAAATACTCTCCCTTTCGGAATTCCCAACTGCAAAGATGTTATAATAAAATTCTTTCTTACTATCCTCTTAACTTCCCCGTTTATTATTTTAAATAAAGACATCCAGCTTGTACTCCCGAGAATAAGAATTAATGTTGTAAGCCCGCTTCCGAAAAAGGAGACCGCAAAAATAATCACAAAAAGAGAAGGCACTGCCAGGAATATTTCACTTAGACGGTTTGCGGCATTATCTCCCAATTTTCCTCCGCTTAATGCCGCAAATGCCAATATTGCAGAAATAAAAAAGGAAATAAATGAAGCGGTTAATCCTATAAATAGAGACATCCGCGCCCCGTAAATAACTCTGGATAATAAGTCGCGCCCGAATTCATCTGTACCAAGAAAATATATCACCTTCCCTTTCCTCAATACACCATCATCGTAAACAATCCGGTCCCTGCTGTATTCAACTGTCTTATTCTTTCTTACTGCTAAAACCTTATCCCCCTCAATTATATCATCTGCGGCAATCATTCTATCTAATTCGAGTTCCCCCTTTTCGAAGATCACCTGTTTTACAGATGCAGGAGGCAGAAGCCTGCATTCTCCCGCATTTATTATGAAATCGGGGGCATAAGGGGCGGCGAGTGGAGCAAATAATCCCAGAAAAAGTAGGATTACCATTACCGACTGCGCTAATCCTGCGCTCCTACTTAAAAAACTCCACCTGTTTTTAAAGATCAGAATAAAGAGCAGGAGTAAAATATCAGCTGCGAACAGGAGGGATTCCTCGCTGAAAACGGTAAGCGGAACAGCCCTGACAATAAAAAGATTTTTGACCAGTTTAATAACTGCCAGCAGGCTAAGAACTGAGACAAATATCTTCCAAAACTTTACCCCTTTCATATCAGCCCGTAAAATCCTTTATATTTCTCTTGTCTAAGATACCTCTTATTATTTCTCCGGCGAGCCCGCACATAATTACGAAAAAACCGGTAATAATAGTTGAGGCTACTATTAGAGGATAATCTCTTTGAAGAATTGCCGTTACAGTAACCCTTCCCATACCGGGCAAATTGAAAAGTACTTCGGTAACAAGAGCTCCCCCCAGCAATATGCTTAACTCAACAGCAGATAGTGAAATTAATGGAGGAAGAATATTCGGAATAATGTGTTTCCGGTAAATGATTCTCTCTTCAATCCCTTCAGAGCGGAGGTATTTTATGTAATTTTTTCCCTTGACCGTATTAATATTTTCTGAAGCATATTTATAAAATAACACCATACCTGGGAGAGAGAGTGTGATAACCGGAAGAATCATATGAACTACCGTATCCCAAAATCCCCCGCCGCTACCCGATAGATCGGCAGATGGGAGCAAATTAAGTTTAACCGAAAAGATATAGATAAGTATTATACCTATTAGAAAAGCAGGCATTGAATATATAATAAGGGCAATTGAATCGGCAATTGAAGTGAGCTTCGGATTTTTTCTCCTGGACAGGGCTGATGCAATTGATATTCCCCCGGCAAATTGGATAATGAAACTTACAGCCGCAAATATTACCGTAAAAGGGAGGTAATCCATAATAACCCGGAATACAGGGAGGTGATACTGGTATGAAATTCCAAAATCCCCCCTGATTACATTGCCGATAAATGCAGAATACTGGGATACCAGGGATTCATTGAGATGGAAGGAATCTTCTATTTTTTTGGATAATTCAAGATTGAATCCGGGTGAGAGGTATTTTGCCGACGGCTCCCCCGGAGTAATTCTAATCATAAAGAAAACTATTGTAACCAGTATAAAAAGCGTAAGAGCGTATGAAAACAGCTTATTAAGACTGAGATATAAGAGTTTTCTCATTTTTTATTCTGCAAGCCTCCAGTTCCAGCAATAATGGACTGTACCGAGAGGCGAAAAGCCGGGATTGGCAAGCCGTTTATTGAAGGCAACTATTTTATCGCTCCAGAAGAGAAATACAACCGGAGTCTCATTATAAATTACTTTCTGAAATTCCTTATATAATCCGGATCTTTCACCATCGCTTATTTTCGATTTCATTTTCGAAAGGAGCAGATCAGCTTTTTTGCTCCGGTATCCGGCAGTATTAGCGGGATTATTCTCCAAATCGGAGCTCCAGTATGGGGAGAGATCTATTGGAATGGGTACCGACCAGCCGGAAATAAATGCATCAAATTTACGGCCGAACATACTTTCAACAAAGATTGCAGGTTCAAGGACTTCAATAGTAACCTCGGCCCCTATCTGTTTAAGGTTGTCTTTTATAATTGTAGCAATCTCATTCCTTAACTTATTATTCCCCTGAATAGCCAGTTTGAATGAAAATTTTTTCCCACCCCTGTCAAGAATTCCGTCATTATCATTGTCCTTCCAGCCAGCTCTTGTAAGAAGCTCTATTGATGCTTTAAGGGAATAGGGATATGGTTTAATTAGTGAATCTACCAAAGTTTTAAAAATAGGCGCAACCGGTGTGACTGCGGTTTTGCCGTATCCCCCCAGATAATCGTCTACAATCATTTCCCTGTCTACGGCATATGCAATTGCCTTCCTTACAAGGGAGTCTCCGAATAACGGGTGCTGCTCTATTTTCCTGTTTGAAAAGGATGCAGGATTAATATTGTTGAGCCCCAGATAATCATAATCCCTTCCTTTTACAGTGACTATGTTCAGATGATTCGATTTTGATAACTCCTTTACATCGGATGCCTTAAGTTCCTCGGCAAAATCAATTTCCCCTTTTTTAAGCTGCACTATCCTGCTGTTGTAGTCAGGTATTACCTTGAATAATATTTCGTTAATACTCGTCTCCCCTGCAAGATATGAACTCCTGTCAATTGAAAGCTTTATATACTGATTCTTCTTCCATTCACTCATTTTATAAGGGCCGGAGCCGACCGGTGTAAGATTCTGCGGAGCATTTACGAGCTCTTTTCTGGAGATGTTTCCGAAAATATGTTTGGGAAGCAGAGGAAGGTCAAAACAGAAAGTTGACGCGATTCCCCCCTTCTTAAAAGTTATTTTAATTGTCTTGTCATTAATTATTAAGAATGTCTTTTTAAGGTCAATGGAGTTATCTTTTTCGAGTTCAAAATTTTCAAATGAGCCGTAAAATTTCGACTGGACATCGGGATCGCTATAAATATCATAGGTAAATAAGACATCATCAGCCGTTACATCTTTGCCGTCGCTCCATTTGGCCCTTTTATCAATAAAAACCTCAACAGAAGTTGAGTCACTGTTCCATTCCCACTTTTCGGCTAGAAGCGGGTAGGGTTCAAGAACTCCCTTGTTTTCATTCCAGTTATAGCCGACTAATCCCAGGTAAAGCAATTCAGATATGTTGCCTTCGGTCATAGTCATTGTAAATGCCGGATTAAAAGTCTGTACATCCGAAGCTATTGCAACAATAAAATTATCCCTTTTTTCAGTTCCGGTACAACCGAAAACGATTACTATTAATGATATTAACGCAATTTTAAGTATAGCTCTCATAGCAAAATTCTAATTTTGATTTGTTGTGGTGGTTTGGTCAATTTTTTTGACTTTTCAGGTATTATAATAGTGAAATTTTGTAAAATTTTCACAAATTTGTTATAAATATTTCCAAAATTAAAGAATGCCACATGTTCAATGTTGAAATATGCAATATTAGTGTATCCAGCGGGAAGAATAAAAAAAATATTCTGAACAATTGCTTCTTTAATCTCCACCCGGGGAAAAAATATATCCTCTTTGGGAGGAACGGCTCGGGTAAGACTACTCTCTCTTTGGCTCTTACAAATCTGCTCGATGAAAATATTTTTTCTGTAGAAGGAAAAGTATTCTTCGAAGGGAGAGATATATTACAATGCTCCGGTGACGAAATGAGAAATATAATAAGAAAGAAAATTAAATATGTGTTTCAGGACCCGGTTAATTGTTTTGATCCGCTAAAAAAATTCAAGTATTATTTTTCCCTTTCATCATTTCCAAAAGAAAAAGTAGAGAAAGAGTTGGATTTCTTTCTCCTCCCCGCTTTTGATGAATTAGCTTTAAAATACCCGCATGAAGTATCTGTTGGGATGGCGCAAAGAATTGCTCTGGCTCTTTCATTTGCGGCAGAGCCCAACCTGATTATAATGGATGAACCGAATTCGGCGCTTGACCTGGCTTCTTCAAATCTGCTTGCCGCCCGGTGCGATGAATTTTCCGAGGCAGGCTCATCAATATTAATTATAACACAGGATTTTGCCTTTGCCCGCAGAATCGGAGGCGAAACAGCTAAAATAGATTCGCAAAGTTTAGTCCCGTTTATTCCTACTGAGACCTTCTTTAATAATTATATGGAGAAGGAATGCCGGTAATCCTTAAAGCAGAAAACCTGAATTATTCATTCAGCAATTCCCTGCTTGAAAATAAAGAGGGACCAGTTATTACGGGAATCAACCTCGAATTAAAAGAAAATTCCATTTATGCTCTCATAGGAGAATCGGGGGGAGGAAAAACAACTCTGGCGAAAATTTTAGCGGGGATAGAGAAACCCACTTCGGGGAAAATTTCAGTTACAGAAGGGAAAAATATTCAGCTCCTTTTTCAAAACAGCGAGGAACTCCTGCACCCTTCCCGTAAAGTATCAGATATACTGAAGGATGTATCCCCATTAATGACTGACATTGAAAATATATGCGGGCTGCTGAATCTGGATGTTTCACTTCTTGACCGCGAAGGAGGCACGTTG
This sequence comes from Bacteroidota bacterium, assembly GCA_023453125.1. GTDB lineage: Bacteria > Bacteroidota > Ignavibacteria > Ignavibacteriales > Melioribacteraceae > JAEXUB01. The sequence continues at coordinate 4,581 of JAEXUB010000143.1, read as the reverse complement.
AGCGGCGGCGAGAGACAAAGAGCCGCATTGGCAAGAATTCTCCTTAGAAAACCCGACCTGATAATAATGGACGAGCCGTTTTCTGCTCAGGACCCCGATTCGCAGAATAATTTTACTTCTCTCTTCAAAGAAATAAATAAAAATCTGAATATTTCCTTTTTCATTATTTCACACAACCTTGCCCCGATAGGCAATCTTGCAGATTATATCTTTGTTATGCTTAACGGGAAAATTATCGAAGAAGGAGCCGCCGATAAAATACTTAAAACCCCTTCCCACCCTTATACCGGTTTCCTGCTCAAAGCCGGGAAATATGATCTTTCCAGGGAAATGATTCTGCAGGAGCGGAATGCTGTAATTCGCCCCTGATTTTTAATTTTAAATCTTCGTGCGGAATAAAAACAGTGCGGTTAAATAAAATCAGTTAATGGGAAAATAAATTTTAACTTCGGTTCCCTTATTAACTTCGCTTTCCATCTCAAGTTTGCCCCCCAGTATCTGAATAAGACGGTATGCAATTGTAAGACCTAGTCCAAGCCCTTCATAGTCCCTGTTGTATACAATTTCCCCCTGTTCAAAGGGCTGAAGGAGCCGTTCCATTTCTTCTTTATCCATTCCCCTGCCGGAATCCTTTATTGCAATAATAACATATTCGTGAGTACGTTTTGATGAAACCTCAACAAATCCTTTATATGTATACTTAATTGCATTATCCAGAATGCAGAGTACAGCCTTTTCGAACTTAATCCAGTCGGTATTTAGTATTACTTCTTCAGTATCAAGGTTAAGCCTGTAATCGAGAGCCTTATTAATTGCCTCTCTCTCCTTTTTCTGGAATATGGCGCGTATTGCATCGTGAAAATTCGAATATTCCTTCTCAACCGTCACTTCATTCGATTCGAGATGAGCAACTTCTACAATATTGGTGAACAGGTTCAGCACCCTGTTTAAAACATCCTTAAGAGAGAAAGAAACTTCGGTGAGCGTTTCAAAATCATTTGACTGAATACATTCATCTATTATATCGGAATATCCCATAATGGCATTGAAAGGAGTCCTGATCTCGTGCGAAAGGTTTTCTATAAGCGCAGTCTTTAGCTTGTTAAGGTGCATTTCCTTTTCGTATGCTCTCTTTAATCTGGCTTCATATTCAAGCTGGTCCGTTATGTCATTAAGGTTAACTATGAATAATTTCTCATCCTCAACCAGGTCATCAATAGCAGTAATTTTTATGTAGTATTGTCTTAATCCTTTAGGTGTATTTATCGGTTCAATTCCTATGTAGAAATTTTCGCTTATTCCGCCGAATAATTTCATTACGGATGAAATTACGGGCACTTTAGAGAATTCATACATATTCTTCTGAAAATCCTTTTCCTTATCGAAATTGAAGAACTGGCAGAAATTATCGTTGGCATTTTCAAGATAAACGATATTATCCTTCTGCCTTACGATCAGGAGCAGGTCGGAGATGTTATTTATAAAAAGCTTTAGCCTTTCTTCCGATTTTTTAATTACCCTGTTTTTCTGAACATAATCTGATATATCATGCGCGGTAAGGATAAAGGAGAATGATTTCCCCTCTTCTATTTTTACCGGATTAAGCTCAATATCCCAGTATTTTAGGGAACCGGTCTCGCTTAGGCTGCAGATATTCGACTTCCAATAGGACATATTGGCTATAGACTTCTGGAGCATCTGAAGGAGGTCGTTCCCTAAATAAGCAGATAAAACCGAAACGAGGTAATTATTATATAAGGCATCTGCCTCAGTGTCTAAAATTCTTTCAAATGAAGTAGTCGAATAGATTATTTTCCCGTCACCGTCCGTAATTATTACGGGTATATAACCGTATTCAAGAGCATTATGGAGGCTGTTAATTCTTTTTTCAATCCAGGCTGTTTCAGAATTGGGAGCTAACAGAATTAAATATAGTTCTTCCCCATTAATGGCAATTTTTTGGATTTCCGCGGCGAATTCCAGTTCTTTACCCTGCTGCTGAGGATGATGAAGGTCAAATTTGAAACCGTTAATATCAGCCGAAGCAAAATTAGCTATCAAACTTTCAAGGTTGGGGTCGCATTCCATTAATGATATGTTCCCCCCTGCATTCAACGAAAAGGCGTTTCTGAGCGATTCGCTTATAAAGACAATTTCGCCCCCTTTATTAACAAGAAGGATTGGTCTGGACAAAGAATAGTTAATCATTAATCAGCCCGCATAATAGTAATTGCATTAAATTTATAATTCCAGTGTAAAGGATCGGATTCTTGTTACGAATACTTTTTCTTCTGTAACCGGTTTGGAATCCAATCCGCTAAGCTTTAATTTAAAATACTTTTCGATAAATATGAATAAACCGTTATTTATCGAGTCAAATTCAGTTTGAATATTTTCGGCCAGCCCTTCCAGAATACTGTCTATTACTTTTCTTTCATTGGGACCGATTTCCCCTTTAAGATTAAGATGGAAGATGCGGTTAAAGAACGTTTGAATATTTTTAAAGTTCGAACCGTGCTGTTTTTCCTCATAATTAATCTTTGAGACATTAACAAGAAAATTAGCAACAACCCTTCTGCTTATTCCATCCTCAATTTTTTCGGCGAGTACTTTATACTCAACCCCGGTAAGTTTAGTAAGCTGTGCAAGGGGAATAACCACCGAGAACTCAAATCCCTGAAGCGTAAAGCTCATTGAGAGTTTTTCATCCTCAACATTAAGCTCTTTCACTTTCCATTTATGTTTTGCAAGATAGCCGTAAGCCGGAGAAATACTGATGGAATCCTGCCCTTCATACATCTGGTATGTTGCAAGCCTGTTATTCTTCAGGTTCCGGTCCGGTTTCGATGCATTTTTAAAATCGGAGCCGGCGGCGATATTTATGATTCCATTTAACATATATATCTCGACCCCTTATTATCGGAGAATAATGAAAAAAATTTAATTTATTGAGGGATTTTTTACCCGATTTTGAGCATTTTATTCCCGGAGGAATAATTAATTATTTCGGGATTCTGAAGATTTGTAAGGTCTTTAACCAGATTTTGTATCCTTTCAAGGGATTGGTCAATAATATTCAAATCTTCAGCCAAATGTGATTTTGCGGGTTCCTGAAGCTCATCCTGTATGTTTTTGAGGGATAACATCAGGCTGCTGAGGGGATTATTGAAATTGTGCCCTATTGCAGTGGCCATTTCGATTAATGCTCTTGTATGTTCAATCTGTTTTATTTCGTTCTGAAGGTTATGAATCCTAATTCCGGAGCGAATACGGGCCAGAAGCTCCTGGTTTTCAATAGGCTTTATAAGGAAATCGTCTGCCCCCACATCCAGTCCGGTTACCCGGTCCTTAAGTGAGGCGCGTGCAGTTAAAATAATAAAATATATGGTTTTGAATTCTTCAATCTTCTTAACTTCATTGCATAACTCAATTCCGTCCATAACCGGCATGGTCCAGTCGGCCAATATTACTTTCGGCCGCATAGTTTTCAGTAATTCGAGTGCTTCTGCCCCATTGGTAGCGCAAACGGTTTCGTAATCGTTCTTAGTAAGGAGTTTTTCAAGAATAAAACGGGTATCCTTCTCGTCTTCTACAATGAGTATTTTATCAAGCGCCATTAGCATTCATCAGTTTATTAACTTTATTCAGTAGTAAATTAAAATCAAGAATCGGTTTAGTAATATAATCCTCTGCAAGGCTTTCTTCAAAAAAATTCTTTCCTATATTGCTGGCTGTGTAAGCCGTAATAAGAAGGATCGGGACCTTGGAAATCTGCTTATCCTGCTTAATTACGCGCGATAGTTTCATTCCGTCTGTCCTCTCCCCGTTTAGGTAAGTATTTTTCAGATTAATATCCATTATAACCAATGATATATCGGAATGCCTGAGAAGATCCAGCAGTTTATCCCCGTCCTCTGTAATTTCGGTTTCAAATCCGGCTTTTCCGAAAATGAACTTGTAAAAATCCTGCGAAAAGGGATCGTCTTCAACTATGATTATTTTTTTTGACATTTACTTAGTATTATATTTTACAATTACGCTTATTCTTCTATTAACCAGACTGTATGGATCTTTGGGGTCACGCAGCCTCTTGTCCGCATAACCGACAATTCCGTCCAGCTGCGAATCTTTAATTCCTCCTTCAATATTAAGGAGTTCTCTTCTGGCCGCATTAGCCCTGTCGGCGCTCAGCTCATAATTTGTATAACCGGGCATTTTGGCAGAAACAAAGGGTCTTGAATCGGTATGCCCTTCAACTGCAATCTTATTGGGAAGTTTTACCAGCTGCTTAGAAATAATATGAAGAATCTGAACCGCTTTATTATTCAGCTGGGCACTCCCGAGATCAAAGAAAATATTATCCCCTTTTTCTATCATCTCTATTCTAAGCCCCTCGTTAGTGGGCTCAAAAATGATATTTGAAACAATCGCATCGAATGCAGGGTTGTCTTTCATTCCGTCCTTAATTTCAGAAGCAATCTCTTTCCCGATTTCATTAAGTCTATCGGTTTCCGCCTGATGTGTTTCTTCTTCAGTAGGTTTGCTCCCTGGAAGCAGCCCCCCCCCCTGTCCGGGCAACGG
>JAEXUB010000139.1 GCA_023453125.1 Bacteroidota bacterium | reverse complement strand
CCAGTCCGTTGTCAGTTTTGGCATTCTGAGTCAGCCATCCGACAAGCATCTGGATTAATCCGAATACCGCGATGCCTCCGAAAAATACTCCGAGCCCGTAATCCATATAAATAAAATAGTAGAAGAGTAAAAACAACACGAGTCCTGCAGTAAAAAAGATTGAGCCCTGCTTTAAGAATACAGAATGGGAAATAAATCCTTCATCCCTTTCGGCTTTTTCATTCTCCTCTTCAGAATATTTCTCAAGCTCTTCGGGAGAATATTCTTTTGAGGAAAAGACTGTCCATAATACTGCAAGAAGAAAAACTATACCGCCGATATAGAATGAGAATTTAACCGAAGCTGGAATTTCCCCTGCGGCAGCCGTGTTGCTTATCCCGAACCAGTTTGTCATCATATATGGAAGAGCCGAAGCAACAATTGCTCCGGTGCCGATAAAGAAGCTCTGCATTGAAAAACCGATGGTTCTCTGTTCAGCCGGCAGCATATCCCCCACAAAAGCGCGGAACGGCTCCATAGAAACATTAATTGACGCATCCATAATCCAGAGCATTCCGGCCGCAATCCACAATACCGGAGAGTTAGGCATTATAAAGAGGGCCAGCGATGCAAGTATGGCTCCTATTAAGAAATAGGGGCGCCTTCTGCCGAGGCGGGTCCAGGTTTTATCGCTCATATGCCCGATAATGGGTTGAATAATTAATCCGGTAACGGGCGCTGCTATCCATAGAATCGGAATCTCGTCAATCTTTGCGCCGAGCGTTTCAAATATTCTGCTTACATTCGCGTTCTGAAGCGCAAATCCGAATTGAATTCCGAGGAATCCGAAACTCATATTCCATATCTGCCAGAAACTTAAACGTGGTTTTTTCATAAATTTTTCCTATTGCTCTATTTTGCAAATACTCTGTATTCCCAAGGCTGTAATTCCGCTTCGTATGTTTTACCTACATTGCGCAGCGCCCCCTTCTTAAAGAGGTCTTTATATTTGCCTGTAATTGCATCAGATGAAATCTTAATCTTCTGCGGATTCTTTGAGAAATTGAAAACAGCAAATACTTTATTACCATTCTTCTCTCTTACCATAGCATAGACATTTTCGCTGCCGCATTCAAGAGATTTCAATTCTCCCCCTTTCAGACCGTTCCAGATTGCCTGATTCCCTTTTTTAAGTTTATTCAGGAGAGTATAAATTCCTTTCATTTTATGCTCTTTCCACACAACCGTGTCTTTGTCAAAGAAGCGGAGCTGTTTATCCATTCCGGCTTCCTGCCCGGTATATATAAGAGGCATTCCGGGTACAACACCGCACAGGACTGCAAATGTCTCAGCCCCGTCCCCCAGGCGTTTAAACTCAGTGCCGTTCCAGGTGTTTTCATCGTGGTTGGATGTAAAATTCATTCTGTAGTCATCAGGGTTATATTCCTTTTTCTCCTTTTCGAAGAAAGCGGTCAGTTCCGATGCTTTTTTCTTTCCTGCTGCAATATCATTCATTAAGTCTTTCAAAGGCCAGTTATAGGTCATATCGAATGCCTGGTGGAGATAGTTTTCATTTGCTTCGGCAAGCATAAACACTTTTTTAATACCGTTGAGTTTTTTATACGCCTCAACCCAGAATTCGGTAGGCACCATCGCGGCTACGTCGCAGCGGAATCCGTCAACATCGCATTCTTTAACCCAATAAGACATCGCGTCAATCATTGCTTTCCATAATTCCTTGTTTTCATAATTCAAATCCTGTGTGTCTGTCCAGTCGGCAACCGGAGCAACGAAATTCCCCTTTGCGTCTCTCGTAAAGAAATCCTTATGATCCTTAAGCCATACGTTATCCCAGGATGTATGATTTGCAACCCAGTCCAGAATAACTTTTAATCCCATTGAGTGAGCTTTCTTAACGAGCTTCTTGAAGTCGGCAGTTGTTCCGAATTCCGGGTTAACTGCTTTATAATCGCGTACCGAATAATAGCTGCCCAATGAACCTTTGCGGTTTAATTCTCCAATGGGATGTATAGGCATAAGCCAGAGAATATCTGCTCCCAGAGTCTTCAATCTCGGAAGGTGTTTTTCAAATGCTTTGAATGTACCTTCGGGGGTAAACTGGCGTACATTCACTTCATAAATAACGGAATTTTTTGACCATTCAGGATGTACAACTGATGTTTTTGCCTGGCCGTATAACGATGCAGCAAATATCAAAAATAAAATTATGCTTTTGATTTTCATGACGATTTCCTTTTTAATAAACTATAAATGATAAGTTTGTTTGGACAAATAATCAAGCGCCTAAAAGGGATGCACCCCTTTTTCTTTTAAGATTTTTTATTGCAGGAATAAAAGACAAAATTTGTTTTTATTCCAATTTCACACAGGTAGCGCTAACTATTGCTAATCGCACCTCTATTTTCCTTAAGAGTGCCGGCAAAATATTTTTAATTGCATTGATGCGAAGCGGGATTAATTATATTTTTGCCTTTAATTATAACCTCGGAGATACAATGTTTAAAAGAATTTTACTCCTTGCACTATTATTTGCTATCGGCTCTGTTAATGCGCAGATTCAGAAACCGGCTTCGGGCAAAATTGACCTTTATAAAGATTTTAAATCGCAATACGTTACCGCAAGAAATATAGAAGTATGGCTGCCGGATGGATACACTCCGCAGAAAAAGTATTCCGTACTTTATATGCACGACGGGCAGATGCTGTATGATTCCTCAACCACCTGGAATAAACAGGCTTGGGATATGGACGATATTGCGGGGCGGATGATTAATAATGGAGAGCTTAATGAATTTATAATAGTTGGGATCTGGAATGACAATGCAACCCGGCACACCGACTATTTTCCGCAGAAACCTTTCGGGACAGCAATTGAAATAGCACGCAGAGAGGGAAAGATACCTGCCGCTGAAATAGATAAGGCTGTTGAATCCTTTAAACCCAATTCCGATAATTATCTCCGCTTCCTTGTTACTCAGGTTAAGCCCTTTATTGACTCCGCATATTCCGTTTATACCGATAAGAAGCATACTTTTGTAGCCGGTAGCAGTATGGGGGGATTAATTTCTATGTACGCCATAACCCAGTATCCCGATATCTTTGGAGGGGCAGCCTGCATTTCCACTCACTGGATTGGAATGAATGACAGTCCCGAAAATCCGATTCCGCTTGCCTTTGCACAGTATATTAAAGAAAGTCTGCCTAAACTTGATGGCAATAAAATTTATTTCGATTACGGAGACAGGACACTCGATGCTTCATATCCTCCTCATCAGAAAAGAGTTGACGAGATTATGAAGAGTTATCCTTCAAACCTATGGAAAACGGTATTTTTTCCGGGGAAAGACCATTCGGAGAAATCGTGGCGGGAACGGGTTCACGTCTGGCTTGAATTCTTACTTGGGAAATAATTTTAAGAGGGCGCCTTACAGGCGCCTTTATTTTACAGCGTTAGCATCATATCAATATTATTCAAACAGTTATATTCTGTATAGAATGTACCATATTCCCTGAATCCTGATTTAGAGTAAAAAGCCCGCGCAAGTATATTTGGTTCCTGAGTACCCCCCATAAGAACAAGTCTTCGCACTCCCTTTGAGCGGGCATAATCAATAATTGCATGCATGGCTCCCCGGGCAATGCCCCTGTTCTGATATCCGTCTGCAATGCAGGGGGCAAATACCGGATCAGCAGCAGAATTTAATTCAATTCCGTAGCCTTTGTAGCGAGCGGCGTCGTGCTCATAATTATTATAGTCAATAATAAAGTAGCCGATTATTAAATCCCCTGCAAGCACTACAAAGCGGTCAGTGTTATCTTTTCCTGCGTTAGTACAGAGTATACAGGCAGTTTCGGCATTCAATGGATGCGGGCCGAAACGGGAACTGGTCTCACTGCCGAGGGATTCGAAAAATTTTCCTAGCCTGCCGGAATCTCCTTCCTCTAACTTTCTAAAAGTGAAAACTTCGCCATCTCTGCTTTTTATTTCTATATGCATCTAATGTCCGGTATTCTTTTTAGAAAATTAAGATGCGGGACTGCTAATGGCAAATGGAATGTTTTCAGTCCCGGCTCTACGGCCGGGATTTAATTTATTATTTCCTAGTCGGGGATGTTTGGTTCAACAAGCTTTAT
>JAEXUB010000100.1 GCA_023453125.1 Bacteroidota bacterium | reverse complement strand
GAGATATAATCGAGCATCGGCTGGTAGCCCCGGTAAATTACATTCGGGGGATAGCGGGAAATAACACCTATATATACCACTTCTTTTTTTCCTGCATCGGGCTTTGGAAGCGTGACTTCATTTCTGTAAATCTGCTGTTCAATATCGAGCGTATAATTATAGAACAGCCAGGTAAAAAAGGCAGTAATAAGAAGCGCAGCAGTTGAATAGAGTCTTATTTTTTTCCTGGTCATATTTCTAACAATTATCATTTGTTTTCTTTACCTATAGAAAAATCATTCCAAAGAAAAAGCGCCTGTTTTCTATTTTTCTTCACTTTTTTCCCATAAATCGGGGGAAGTGACGACGAACGGACGTCGATATGACTATTTTTCGTCATTCTCTGGGCAAAATAGGAAATAAAAGGGAGAAATTAAAGGGTTTTGGGGGGAATAAAAGAGTGTGATAAATGGCACAATGATTGCAGCCATGGAGCAGTTAATAATTCAAAAAAAGGAGCTGTTATGCAAGAAATTATTCCTCGTTGGGAATTCAGAACATTTACTAACGACCTTGGCCAGGCCGGGGAAAATATCAAGAAACATCCCGAAGGCAAAACAAGGGAAAGTGATGAAGTTTATATCCTTTCAGAAGTAAGTATGGATAATACTAAAGTTAGAGATGACCTGATGGATATCAAAACCCTACAGCAGGTTAATGAGGACAGGCTGGAGCAGTGGCTCCCTATAATGAAAGGAACATTTCCTCTTCCGGTTGCTGAAATTGAGAAGGTATTTAAATGCTTTAAAGTGGCTCCTCCCAAATTTGAAAGGACAGAATATACTTTCGATCAGTATCTGAAGGAAGTAATTGGAGCATCAAAACTTCTTAAAGCGGTTAATGTCCACAAGAAGAGAACCGGCTATACAATTAATAATACAATTGTAGAAATTGCCGAAGTAACAGTTGACGGAAAGACAATCAAAACAGCCGCCGTTGAAATGGAAGATCCCGAACTGGTCATTAAAACAGTTAAGGAGCTTGGACTTGATGCGTTTCCGAATATTAACTACCTGAGAGGTTTAAAAAACCTTGTAGGCATGAAATAGGAGAATTGAAATGGCAAACGAAATTGAACGCAAGTTTTTAGTTACCGGAGAATTTAAAAGCCTGGCTTCAAAACAGACCCGCATTGTTCAGGGATATCTTTCATCCGTGCCGGAAAGAACCGTTAGGGTGAGAATTAAAGGGGATAAGGGATTTATCACCATTAAAGGAATCGGGAACGCTTCCGGCGCAACACGCTACGAATGGGAAAAGGAAATTCCTACAGCGGAAGTTGAAGAGCTTCTTAAGATATGCGAACCGGGAGTAATTGATAAAACCCGTTTTCTGGTTAAGGAAGGCGCTCATACATTTGAAGTTGATGAATTTTACGGAGAAAACGAGGGACTTACATTAGCGGAAATTGAGCTCGCTTCGGAAGATGAGGCATTCGCAAAACCGGGATGGCTCGGCGCCGAAGTTACCGGCGACGTTAAGTACTTTAATTCGATGCTGATGAAGAACCCTTATACTAAATGGGAGAAATAGGGATAGATGTCTCTCCTTAAAGAAACCGCGCAGGCCGGAGCCGACGGATTAAACGGACGGAACGGTGAAAACCTTGATGACCTGCTGGACCTTGATAAGCATAAGCTTTCGGTAATACCGCAGAAGAAATCCACTCCCGGTGAAAGATGGATGAAGTATCTCGGTTTTCCCGCGGGTATTCTTGTATTCCTTGTTTTATATTATATGCCTACTCCCGCCGGATTAACATCGGCGGGGCAGGCTGTTATTGCTTCATTCTGTTTTGCTCTTATTCTCTGGGTAACCGAATCAATTCCCACACACGTTACATCTCTTGTGCTTATGGTTATGCTGGTCTTCTTTAACGGATGGGGAATGAAAGATGTTCTGGGAGTATTGGGCTTTGACGTAATTTGGCTTAATGTTCTTGCGTTCATATTAAGCTCTCTCCTCGTTAAGACAAATATTGCCAAGAGAATTGCGCTTAATCTAATTGTAAAGTTCGGGCATAGCGCGCTGCCAATGCTTATTGCTTTTCTGGTGCTTCAGCTGGCTCTTGCGCCTCTTATACCAGCAACGGCGGCACGAACCGTAATTACGCTTCCCATAATGCTGATAGTTGCCTCCATTTACGGATCGACAAACGATAATCCGAATAATTTCGGCAGGAACCTTTTTCTTCAGAACCTGTTCGGAATAAATATTTTTTCTTCCGGCTTTATGACCGGCAGTACAGCCAATCTTATAGCAGTTTCCTTTATTCTCAGTATGTCGAATACAAAAGTTTATTATACCGACTGGATGTTTGCTAATCTTCCGGTTGTTATTGCAGCAATGCTAATTGCCTGGTATATCGGTCCTAAGTTTCTCTTTAAGATAAGCGAAAAGAATTCAAAGCCCGTTGTTAAGGGAGGCATTGAGGTTCTTAAGAAACAATTGGATGCAATGGGGAAAATGACATTCAACGAGAAGAAAGGGGC
>JAEXUB010000098.1 GCA_023453125.1 Bacteroidota bacterium | reverse complement strand
CTGCCTTTAATAATCTCCGCCGCATTCTTTACTGCCGCCCCGCCGATAATTGTTGAACGGGAAGCAACAGTCGGACCGCTGTCGGGAGTAATACCGGTATTAAGCTCCAGATAATAAACATTATCTGGAGATGCGCCGAGTACTTCAGAAGCTATGATGGCATATGTTGTCCTAAGTCCCTGGCCGTTCTCCGCAAGTCCGCAGTTGAGATACATTGTACCGTCATTCTGAACAGAAAGATAAGCGGCGGCGGCATCAATACCCTCTGCGCCAAGCGAGCATCCTCTTAAACTTGCCGCAAGCCCAATTCCCTTTTTAATTACATCCGCCGGATTAATAAAATCATTTTCATCAGGCACCGGATTTGAAGCAGAGGGGATAAATATTTTTTTATCCTTTTTCTGATACGTCTTCCATTTTTCTTCGAAGCCGGAATTTTTAGCGGCTGTATCAATTACAGTTTCCAGATTAACATCGTGATTTTTTAAAGTCTGCCCGGTGGCAGTAACCAATCCTGCTTTCAGGCCGTTTAATTTTCTTATTTCAACCGGGGAAATATTAAGAGATACAGCAATCTCATCCATGAGTGATTCCTGTGCAAAAATGGGCTGCGGTGAACCAAACCCCCTCATTGCTCCGGCATAAGGATTATTAGTATAAACTCCCCTTACATCCGTATGAACATTTTCAATTGAATAAGGACCGGTGGCCTGAACCACAGTGCGCCAGGTTACAAAGGGAGTCATTGAAAGATAGGCTCCTCCGTCTGCAATTATATCTATCTTCATTGCATTAATTTTTCCGGTACCGGAATAACCGACTTTGTAGCTCATAAAATAGGGATGCCTCTTGTACGATTCGAGCACCGACTCTTCCCTTGAATAGCGTATTTTAACGGGACGTTTTGTTTTGACTGCAGCAACCGCTGCCCTGGCGGCAAGCATACACATTGTATCATCTTTTCCGCCGAATGAGCCGCCAAGATTTGCCTGTTCAACACGCACCTTTGCAAGAGGCATATTCAAAACGGCGGCTACAATTCTTCTTGCCGTAAACGGATTCTGAATGCTTCCGATTATTTTTATTCCCCGCTCTCCATCCGGTATTGCAGTAACACATTCCGGCTCAATATATGCGTGTTCAATTAATTGCGTTGAATATTTTCTTTCAATCACATATTCGCTTTCGGCAAAACCCTTTTCAACATCACCTTTTCTAAGAGGGTGATGCACCATAAGGTTGGTACCCGCTTCTTCATTTATAATTACGGCATCCTCATCCAGAGCCCTTAAAGGGTCTGTTAAAACTGGAATCGGAGTATAATCCACTTTAACTTCGCTGGCCATTTTCTGCAGTTCATTATAATTTTCACCGACAAGCATAGCAATTACATCCCCGGAAGTAACAACTTTATCGGCGCAGAAAAGGGGCTGGTCAAATTTAATTACCCCCATTTTTTTTGAACCGGGTATGTCCTTTTGCGTAATTACAGCGGTAACCGCTTTTTTATTTTTCACTCTTGAGAAATCAACCGAATTGATTTTGGCGTGGGTTTCGGGAATCCTTATCATAACGGCGTAGAGCATGCCGGGGAATTTGTAATCGTCGGCGAATTTTGCCGAGCCGGTTACTTTTCCCATACCGTCTTCTCTTATTATCGGTTTTCCCACAACAGAAAATTTTTCTTTCATCATTTATCTCTGCAATTAATTTTTCTTTCCCGCAAAGGCCTTGTAAAGCCGTTCCCCCTGCAGGGTAATCTCATTCTTTATTTTATTTTCATCGGCTATTGAAACGAGCCTGTTCTTCATCAGGAATTTTCCTTTCTGAATAACCGTATTAACCGGGGAATCAAGAATTCCGTAAATGTAATGCCCCCAGAAATTTTCACCGTTGAGAGGATTAACGGGCACATAATCCCATACGATCATATCGGCCCTTTCCCCTTCGTGAAGAGAGGTAAAATCGGGGAAATATTTTTTAATGAAATAATGCTGGTCAAAATAAATTTTATTTACCAGATTGAATGCCTCTTCAAATGTGGATCCCTGATGCCTCGAAAGAAGAAAGAACTGTTTCATTGAAGCAGCGGGATTGGCGTGCATTCCGTCTGTGCCGAGAAGAAAAGGGATTCCGGGGGGAATGGAATTAAACTGGGGAAGCCCAACAGAATTATTCATATTCGAATCAGGACAGAATGCCAGAGCGGATCCGTTTTCTTCAATCATTGCAAAATCTCTTTTCTTAAGATGAACTCCGTGCACCAGAATTCCCATATCATCCATCAGCTTATATTTCCAGAGCCTCTTAACCGGTTTATATTTTGTGTATTCTTCGCTCAGTTTAATATCAGCTTTATCCTCGGCGACGTGAATGTGGATTCCGAGTTTTGAATTTTTCTTTAGGGCGAACGCTTCTGCAAGAAGGTCGTCGGATAACGTAAAGGACGCGTGCAGGCCGAGCATGGCGGCAAAATCATCTCCTGTCAGCGAGGCCGCAAAATTTCTGTTTTCCTCAAGTCCCGCAAGCGCATTCGGGAATCCGTTCCGGTCCGATGTCTCAAAACAGAGTACGCCCCTAATTCCAAACGATTTAAGATTCTCTCTTATTACGGAAAGGCTTCCTTCTATTGATTCCTGCGATGAATGATGGTCAAAAATATAGGTAACTCCATTCTTAATTGACTGGAGAGAGGCCATTCTTGCCGAAGCGGCAATCATATCCGCGTCAAGAATACGGTCCAGTTTCCACCATAAATTGCGGAGTATAGAAATGAAATCACCGCTGCCCCCGTTTGCCGGAAGACCTTTGGCAAGCCGGGAATAAATATGATCGTGAAAATTTACATTCGGAATTGTAACCACTCTTCCGGCGGCATTATAACTTTCTTTATTAACCTTATCTGGATTCTCCTGATACGTTGCAAAGCTTTTTCCCCTTATTTTAGAGATTGCACCGTTAACAATAATAACATCTCCGAAAACGGGGAGCACTTTCGATCCTTCAATTGGACAAATCCAGCAGTTTTCAATTGAAATGATCTTGTCTTTCATGGCTATTCCCTCCTATACATAAATGAACCGGCCAATGCAGTTTCTTTTTGGATTATTCATTGTATTAACGGAAGCGGAATTTTTATCTATAATCAGATTTCCTCTTAAAAAAGTTTTTCTAACCGAGACTCCTAAACGGACCCCCTCGAACGGAGTGTATTTTCCTTTTGAATGCATATCCGAAGCCGAAATCATTTCAGTCGTACGCGCATCAGCAAGAACTATATCGGCGTCGTATCCTTCTTTGATGAACCCCTTCTCCTTCAACCCGAATATCAGCGCAGCATTTGAAGAAAGAATATTTACTGCCTGTTCAAGCGTAATTCTCCTTTTAAGAAATCCCTCCGAAAGGATGAACGGGACCCGGTGCTCAACCCCCGGTATTCCCCCGTAGACTTCGGAAAAATCGGATGATGATTTTTCCCTTTCGGGATTGCACCCGGCGTGGTCTGTCGATACAAAATCAAGCGTTCCATTGGCAAGCCCTTCCCATAAGGCTTCCCTGTCCTCTTCCGTTTTAACCGGGGGGGCTGTCTTTAAATAATTTCTTATGCTTTTATTACGGAATGAATCCTGTGTAAAATAAAGATAATGGGGACAGGTCTCTGCAGTAATCTGAATTCCTATTGAGCGTGCATCAGATATTAAATTAACAGCCGCGCCCGAGCTTAAATGAACAATATGAACCCTGCATCCGGTCTCTTTGGAAATGCTTATCATATATTCTACCGCTTTAACTTCGGCCCCCGTACTCCTCATTCTGCAATAGGTTTCCCATTGTTTCATTTCCCCCGCGCCGGCTAAACGCCCCTCGTTAAGAATCATTTCCCTGTCTTCGGCGTGTACTGCCAGTATTTTATTTGCCCTCTTTACTG
>JAEXUB010000064.1 GCA_023453125.1 Bacteroidota bacterium | reverse complement strand
TTTCCAATGAATTATCGGATGATTTTATATAACGGATATCTTCATTAAGAAGCTGTACATCTTCGTTTGCGTAATTGGGAGCGTTCTCAACATACCCTTCCCCCTTTTCAACGTGCAGCTTAAAGGATTCCGTCTTCAGAGTAACATACTTTTTCTCTCTCGGGTTAAAGAAAGAAAACTCAATTGATGGGATTTCGAAATCCCCAGGGTTCCGGGGTATAACAAGATAATCTGCAACCTTCTGCCCGCTAATCGCTCCGGAGCGTTCAATTGTTTCGGCAATCTTCGGTTCATATTTTTCAAATCCGGCAGGCACTTTCAATTCAGGCGGCGCCAGCAGCTTTATGTTGCCGCTGCCTGAAATTGTAAGCCTTATTGTAGCACTTTCATTCGTCTTTAAATTTTTCTTATCAATTGCCGAATTAATGGTAAAACTTCCAACGTTTCCGTTAAATGAGGCAGGCACTCCATTCTGCGGCAGAGGAAGAACATTGATTTGAAGCGAATTGGACTTTGCAGTAAAATCAACCTGTTCGCTTCTTCCGAAAAACGGATCATTGAAAAACTCATCAAAGATATCTCCCCCTCCGGTTCTCTTTTTGGGAACCTGCACGGGTATTTTTAATTCGAATGGAGAAACCGTAAGCTGTCCCGATTTGGTCGGGAACAAAGCTGCTTTCTTTATAACAGCCACCCTGAAGCGCTCCCCTTTGTACATTGCTATATCAAAGTTGATAGTCCGGAGGTCCAGTTCTTCTGTCCAGAAGCCCTGGAATACGGGAAGCTTAGTTATCTGGGGGGAAGCGATATTAACTTTAGTATAAAGTTTATAAGTAACGGTTACCTGTTCCCCCTGATGTACACTGCTTTTATCTGCCTCGGCAACAATAAAGAGATTTTTCGCAATTTCCTTTTCGGAAATTACCTGCTGTCCCCCCTGCTGAGGCTGTGCCGGGGCGGAAGATTTTTCAACTTTTATGCTTATCGGTTTCGAAGTATAAGTTTTGCCGTCATATACAATGCTGGCCTGACCAACAGTTGCACTCCCCATATCGGGAGCAAACACAAGATATGAGAGAGTTATCGAAGCATCCATCTTACCGTTAACAATCTGCATGCTTGTGGACTGGTTAGGTCCGCTCAGAATTTTCAATCCGCTAAGGGTTGGAGCTTTAAAGCTCGATGCCTTGTTATAATCGGGGCAGGAGAGAGTAAAATAGATCTGGAATCTTTCATTCTGCCCGACTACGGTTTTATCGGCGGTTGCATTAAATTGCTGGGCAAATAAAGAGCCCCCCCATAAAATGATTGCCGCTGCCGCAATAAATATTTTTTTCATCATATATTTTTAATTCTTTTTAAAATCCTACCAGTCTTTTTCTCTCGGAACAGCGCGTGCCTTTTTCTGCCTCATTTTTTTCTGCAGGTCGTTTTCCTTATTCTTCAATGCGGCAAGAATCCTTTCCGCCTCATTCTTTGAAATCTGGTTTTTCTGCTGTTGCTGCTGCTGCTCCTTATTCTGATCCTTGTTATCCTGTTTGTTCTGCTGGTCTTTATTCTGATTCTGGTCCTGTTTCTGATCCTGCTTGTTCTGGTCCTTATTCTGGTCTTTATTATCCTTCTTATCCTGTTTATTCTTCTGCTGCTGCTGTTTCAGTTTTTCAAGCGCATATGAGAGATTGTATTTAGTCTCCGGATCCTTCGGATTAAGCTTTAACGAATTTTTATAGGCATCAATAGATTCTTCGTATCTCTGCGATTTAAGGAGCGAATTGCCGATATTATAAAAGGCTTTGGCCTTTGCTTCGTTATCTTCGGTAAAGCCGAGCGAGTTTTTGTATGAGCCTATTGCCTCTTCATACTTGCCTGCTTTAAATAATGCATCCCCCAGATTGAAATGCCCTTCAAACTGTTCCTGCTCTTTGTTAATTGCCTTATTAAAGTTTTCCCCCGCCTCGTTGTATTTACCCGATTTGTAAAGGTCAACCCCCTCATTTATAAGGCTTCTTTTACTCTGGCCGCAAATGCTTCCGGCCGCTAAAAGAAGAGCCGCCGGGATAAAGAGTATATATTTAATAGTCACTCTCTTCATATTAGGAATCTGACTTAATGAATTTTTCAAAAATTTTCGACCTGTTATAAGTTATAAAGAACTCTGCAATGAGAAGCAGGAGTGCGGGAATAAGGAAATAGTAATAGCGGTCTTCATAATCGGTAATTCTTTTCGTTCCATACTCAGTCTGCTCAAAATTGGAGAGTTCATCATAAATTCTGTCAATTTCCGATTCTCCGCTGGTGCCCTGGAAATATTTTCCGCTCCCTTTTGAAGCAATGTCCTTCAATACTTCTTCATTGAGCTTAGTAATAACCACATTCCCCTGCTGGTCTGTCTTAAAGCCTGCCTTTGCACCCCCCGGTCCGTATAAAGGAATGGGGCTTCCGGCAGTAGTGCCGAGCCCTATAGTGAAAATTGAAACTCCCTGCGAAACGGCATCATCAATCATTTTATCAATTTCCCCTTCGTGATCTTCCCCGTCCGTAATTATGATGATAGCCTTCTTAATCTGTTCGTCGGAACGGAAGGACCCTGCTGCCATTTGAATTGCCGAAGCAATTGAGGTACCCTGCTGGGGAACGGAATTAACATCAACAGCATTAAGAAGCAGGTTGGCGGCAGCATAATCGGAAGTCAAAGGGAACTGTACATATGCATTCCCAGAAAAAATCACCAGTCCTATTCTATCCCCCTGAAGCCTTTCAATCAGCCTTCCGACTTCGTGCTTAGCCTTTTCGAGCCTGCTCGGTTTGATGTCGTCTGCCTGCATGCTGAGCGAAACGTCCAGAACTATCATTACATCCATCCCTATCTGTTTTGCCTCTTCAATCTTTGAGCCAATCTGCGGGCGGGCAAGGGAAATAATAATGAGTGAGAGTGCCAGGAGAAAAATAATAAACTTGAAATAATGTTTATGCCTGCTGTGCTGCGGAGAAAGTATTTTATGAAGCTTTTCATTTGCGAACTTTTTAAATAAAAGATCGAGCTTCCTCCGGATAAAATAAAAGGAGACCAGTAAAACCGGTATCAGGTAGAGAAGATATAAATAATCGGGCCTTCCGAATTTGAACATTACGGTATCCTTTTTAAATAAATTTTGGAAATAACCGCCTCGGCAAGAAGAAGCGAAAATCCTATCAGAGTCCAGATAAAGTAAAGTTCCGTTGCGTGGCGGTAGCTTGTAACTTCCACTCTGGTTTTTTCAAGCTTGTCAATTTCGGTATAAATTTCCTGAAGCTTTCTGTTATTTGTAGCCCTGAAATATTTTCCGCCTGTGGTCTGCGCAATCTGCTTCAGGAGGTTTTCATCAATTTCAACTGGAACCATCTGATATCTCTTCCCGAAAGGAGTATCAAAAGGATATGGTGCCTGTCCCATTGAGCCTACACCGATTGTATAAATCCTAATTCCGAATGTCTGCGCAATCTGCGCTGCGGTAAGGGGGTCCATTTCGGGCACGTTATTCATACCGTCAGTAAGCAGAATCATTACCTTACTCTTTGCCTTGCTATCCTTTACCCTGTTTATTCCGTTTGCAACGGCAATTCCTATTGCGGTTCCATCCTGCAGCACTCCGCTCCTAATTTCCTTAAGAAGGTTGCGCAGTACGGGGTAATCGATTGTAAGGGGACACTGTGTAAAGCTCTCGGCAGAGAAAATTACAAGGCCTATCTTATCCGTGGTCCTTCCTTCAACAAAGTTATCAATAACATCCTTAGCGGCTTCGAGCCTGTTGGGGGAAAAATCCTCCGCGAGCATACTGCTTGAAATATCAAGGACCATAACAATATCTATTCCCTCGGTATAGATATTTTCTCCCGACGAAAAAGTCTGGGGCCTTGCTGCCGCAACAATTAAAAACGCAAGGGCAAGAAGTCTAAGCGCAACAGGCACGTGGCGCATTCTTTCCTTTAGAGAAGGCTTTAGCCCTTTAAATATATTCAGAGAAGAGAAAGTCATATCCGGGCTGAACCGGTATTCCTTTTTCCAGTACCACCATCCGATTAATGGAAGAAGGAGAAGAAGAAGGAGAAATCCCGGGTATGCAAAGGAGATATCGCTAAACATTTTCTCCCCCGCTCTTTGGAGTCTCTGGTTCAGCAGGTTTTGTCTTCTCAACAATTTCCAATGCCTGTTCCATCATTTCGCTGTTAACACTCGGCATTGGTACAAATTTAGCAAACTTAACAAGGTCTGCATTGCCTAAGAATTTTTCGGCAAGCTGATTAACCGCATAACCTTCACGGGACTGTTCCAGGCATTTAAGAACTTCGCCCGTAGTCATTTCGAGCGCAAGGAAACCGAAGCGGGCTTCGAAATATCTTCTTACAATTTCAGTAATTTCGGAATGGTATTCCTTAATCTGACCCTTTTGCCAGAGCTGTTTTTCATTCAGAGATTTAAGCTCAATAAGGGCAAGTTCGTAAGGGGGAATCTTGGGCTCCGGCTTAGCCTTAGGCTGATTTTTGCTCTTATAATGTTTATAAATATAATACCCGGCAATTGCGAGAGCCGCTGCAATACCGAAAATTATTAATGCAAGTACCCAGTTAAAGGGGATCTCAACCGGAGGCTTTACATCCAGAATATCCTTTGTAGTATCAACGGCAATTTTTTCTACTGTAAGGGTAACAGGATTTACAGTTACGAAATTCTGCGTCTGCCCGTCTGTGTAATAAACTTTATATGAAGGGATGTTTACAATGCTGGAATCATATTTGGAGAAGATGTAAATCCTGTTCTCCATTACCTTTTTATCCGATTCGCTCTTTGAAGGGAGTTCCTCCTTTATGAATTCAAGGTTCTTAACCGAGTCCTTTACCGAAGGATAATTAATCCTGATGTTTTTATCGTATGCGAATTCGAGCTTGTAGGTTATATAATCCCCTACTTTATATTTGGAGCTGTCGGTAACCGCCTTAACAGTTATCTGCTGGGCCGAAACCGGCAATGCAAGCAGGATAATAAAAAGCAGAGAAGCCTTAATTTTATTTACCATCTTTTCTCACGCATTTTAAAGAAGTCAACAAGAGGTTTTATATATGAAAGCGAAGTGTCTATGCTTATTGAATCTAACCTGCTCTTCAGGAACATTGTTTTTCTCTCTTCAATCCTCTTAACATTCTGTGCCGCAAACCAGGTCCTGGTTCTTCTGTCGTCTGTATCAATAAACCTTATTTCGCCTGTTTCGGCGTCGCGGAATTTAATTAATCCGACCTGCGGCATAATGCTTTCTCTCGGATCCTGAAGAACAACCCCTATCAGGTCGTGCTTCTTTCCTATTATCTTAAGAATCCTTTCGTAGCCGTCATCAATGAAATCGGAAATAAGAAAAACAATGCATCTCTTTTTTACCGTATGATTAAAATATTCAAGCGCGCTTTTAATATCTGTCTTATTACCTCTCGGTTCAAATGAAAGCAGGTCCCGGATAATTCTTAGAACGTGGCTTCTTCCCTTACGGGGGGAGACATACTTTTCAATTTCATCCGAAAAGAGAATAAGCCCCACCTTATCATTATTCTTAAGGGCAGAAAACGCGAGGATTGCGCTTATCTCCGCGGCAATCTGCTGTTTTGTCTTTTCTCCGCTTCCGAAAACCTGAGAACCGCTCAAATCCACAAGGAGCATTACGGTAAGCTCTCTCTCTTCCTCAAATACCTTAACGTACGGATGCCCGAACCGCGCCGTAACATTCCAGTCGATATTGCGTATATCATCGCCGAACTGATATTCTCTTACTTCAGAGAATTCCATTCCCCTTCCTTTGAATACCGAATGGTACTCGCCGGAAAAGACCTGGTTTACCAGCCCCTTTGTCCTTATTTCTATCTGCCTAACCTGTTTAAGCAGCTCTTTAGTCAACATTTTCTACCGTATACTCAATTTTCTTAAAATGTATCTATTATGGCACTTCAATGGTATTAAGAATTTTCTGGATTATTTTTTCCGATGTTATTTCTTCTGCTTCGGCTTCGTATGTAACCGCAACTCTGTGGCGAAGTACATCAAGACAGATATTCCTTACGTCTTCGGGAATAACATATCCCCTTCTCTTTATAAAGGCCATTGCCTTTGCGCCGAGAGCAAGGTTTATTGTAGCGCGGGGAGAACCGCCGTAGCTTATCAAATTGGATAATTCGTCCAATCCGAATTCCTTCGGATTCCTTGTGGCAAATACTATATCCAGAATATACTTCTGAATCTTTTCATCTACATAAACTTCTTTAACCAGATTACGGGCTTTTATAATTGTCTCGGGAGTTATAACCGCATTAACCTTACTGTCTAGTCCTTCAACATTCTGCTTCATTATTTTCAGTTCTTCGTTTCTCTGGGGATAGGTAATCTTTACCTTAAGCATAAAACGGTCAACCTGTGCTTCCGGCAATGGGTAAGTAC
>JAEXUB010000254.1 GCA_023453125.1 Bacteroidota bacterium | reverse complement strand
TTGGCTTTGCCTGGGGAATGGAGTCTTTAACAGCTTCATTCGGAATTATTTGTCCGGCATTTTTATCGGGATTGTTCTTATAGTAGTTTTTAATAAAATCGCTTCTTCCGTCCCCAAACTCGCCTGTAGCCAGATAATCCTTGGCTTTATTGTGAAGCACATCTATAGTAGAGCCTTCAACAATTGCAATCTGGAAATTTTCGGTTGTATTAAAATTATAGTTTGGAATAGCCGACTCCCCTATCATTCTCCCCTTGGAATCGTAATAAAGGGTTCCTATTACGCTATACTTTTTAAGGAGGGAATTAATCATAAACTGGGAACGGATCTGGGAAACCTTCTGCTGGAGCGGTTTTATTTCCTGAGGAGTCTTATAGCTTACAAGGCTCCATATTGTAATCTTATTATCGAATTCGCGAATGGTGGTTGTATCGAGGTAAACAATCCGGTCATCAAGATCCTGAACGATAGCCCATTTCTTTGAAGCCCCCTGGGCATTAATAAAAGAATTGTATGAAAAAATTAATATCAATAACAGAAAAAGTACTTTTTTCATCTTTAATATCCAGTTCTCTTCTTAACCAACCGAAATTTAAGAAAAGATGTTACAATTACATACAAAAAAAGTGGGTTAAACTCTTTTATTTTAAAAAAATAGGGGGATAATCTTGACATTCAGCATGAGTAGTTTTATTTTGCGACAAAAATTTTTTTAAAAGGCTTATGTTAACCGAATTTGGAAAAGTATTCATATTTATACTGCTTGGTATTGTATTCGTTACAATAGCCATCATCGCGGCTAAACTAATTAGCCCGCACCGCCCTACTCACGAGAAACAATTAACCTACGAATGCGGCGAAAATCCGGTAGGCTCTCCCTGGGTTAAGTTCAATATCCGCTTTTACGTCATCGCTCTTATCTTCCTTATATTTGACGTAGAAGTGGTTTTGTTGTTCCCCTGGGCCCTGGTATATAAAAATTTCGGTATAATCGGATTTCTTGCTGGGATTATCTTCTTATTTGTCCTTGGTCTCGGCATGGCTTACGAATGGCGTAAAGGGGATCTCGAATGGGCCCGCCCTCATCCTAAACCCCCGGTTTTGGACGATCTTCTAAATAATAAAGAGTAATTAAACTAATTAAATAGAACGAGATTATGGGTTTACTTGATAAAGAATTTTCTGAAGGTAACATCGTAATTGCTAAGGTGGACGACCTTTTTAACTGGGCACGCCTCTCCTCAATCTGGCAGCTTGGCTTCGGTTTAGCCTGCTGTGCTATTGAAATGATGGCTACTTCGGCAGCCAATTACGATTTTGACCGCTTCGGCGTTATCCCCCGCAATACTCCCCGCCAGGCGGATGCGATTATCATTTCCGGTACCGTTACCCTTAAAATGGCTACCAGAATAAAAAGATTGTACGAACAGATGCCCGACCCGAAATATATTATTTCGATGGGAAGCTGCGCAAACAGCGGCGGTCCTTACTGGGAGCACGGTTATCACGTCTTAAAAGGGGTCGATCGCGTGATCCCGGTTGATGTTTATGTACCCGGATGCCCTCCCCGCCCGGAAGCCCTCTTTGAAGGCCTCCTTAAATTACAGGAAAAAATCAGAAATGAATCTATGCGGAAAAAGACCGTATGAAAACTAGAGAAGAAATATTTGAAATCTTAAAGACTCAGTTCGCCGATGCTGTGCTCGGTATGGACACTTCACTCCCAACCGAACCGGTTATCAACATCGATCCCTTGAAAATTAAAGAAGTTTCAAATTTTTTAAGGGTTACTGAGGAATTGCAGTTCGACGTCCTTATGCTCCTTTCGGGAGTGGATGATGCAAACGGAACAAAAACAAAGGATGAATCGGGAGCAGATGTTATAACCGGCGGCACTTTGAGCGTTTATTATCATCTGGACTCAATTTACCTTAAACATAAAGTTACATTAAGAGTCTCCTGCCCCCGCGAAAAGCCCGAAGTTGAGTCGGTTTCCTTTGTATGGAGAACCGCAGACTGGCACGAAAGAGAGGCATTTGACCTTTTGGGAATAATCTTCCTGAATCACCCTAATTTGATCAGAATTCTGATGCCATACGATTGGGAAGGATACCCGCTTAGAAAGGATTATAAAAATCCTGAATTTTATCACGGAATGAAAGTTCCATATTAATATTTTTCTTTGAGATTGAGGAAAAATGGCGCTTAAAACGGAAAGAATGGTTCTGAATATGGGCCCCCAGCACCCGAGTACTCACGGCGTGCTCCGGCTCGAACTGGAAATTGAAGGGGAACTTGTAACTAAAGTTACTCCACATATAGGCTATCTCCACAGATGTTTCGAAAAACACTGCGAAGCTATGCAGTATAATCAGGTTGTTCCCTATACCGATAGAATGGATTACCTCGCAGCTATGTATAATAACTGGGGTTACGCCATTGCAGTTGAGAAACTACTTGGAATTCAGGTTCCTGAAAGAGTTGAATATATAAGAGTAATAATGGGAGAATTGCAGCGTATTGCATCCCATACTGTTGCAGTTGGTACATTCGGCCTCGATATCGGAGCATGGACCCCCTTCCTCTATTTATTCCGCGACAGGGAAAAGATTCTTACCTTATTCGAGATGACCTGCGGAGCAAGACTCCTCTATAATTATATTTGGGTTGGCGGCCTCTCGCACGATGTACATCCCGACTTTGTAAGAATGACCCGCGAATTCCTGGATTACTTTAAACCAACGGTTGACGAGGTTAATAACCTCCTTTCATATAATAAGATATTTATTGAGCGTACAGCCAATATCGGGGTACTCCCGCTGGATACCGCCATCAATTTCGGCGCCACCGGCCCCACACTCCGCGGAAGCGGTCTGGCTTACGATCTCAGAAAAGATGACACCTATTCCATCTATAATAAGTTTGATTTCAATGTAATTACCGGCCAGGGACTTCAGGGCACACTGGGAGATACCTGGGACCGTTATTATGTACGCGTTCAGGAAATGCTCGAAAGCATCAAGATTATAGAACAGGCATTAGACCAGATGCCTTCCGAAGGGGATGTACAATCAGCTGTTCCTAAGAAAATTAAGCCCCCAAAAGGGCACGTTTATGCCCGCGTTGAAAATCCCCGCGGCGAACTTGGTTACTTTATTATTAGCGACGGAAACACAAATCCATTCAGAGTCAAAGTAAGACCTCCGTCATTTGTCCATCTGGAAATGATGGATGACCTCTGCAGAGGGCACCTTATTTCCGATATAATGGCAATTCTCGGAAGCATTGACATAGTATTAGGAGAAGTTGACAGATAATGTACGAATTTTTATACGAACTACTTGGCAATCAAATACTGGCATCTCTTTTAACGGCAAGCATTCCGCTGGTATTTATCTTAATCTTTACACTGGTAGCCGTCTGGCTCGAAAGAAAGATCTCCGCCCATATTCAGGACCGACTTGGCCCAATGCGCGTGGGATGGCACGGCTCTCTCCAGTTAATAGCCGACTTCATGAAAATCCTTCAGAAAGAAGCTCCTTCTTCAAAGGAAGTAGACAGGCCTCTCTATGAATTCGCCCCTATTCTTGTATTTGCCGGAAGCTTTGCAGCTTTTGCCGCAATCCCCTTCTCGAGCAAACTTATAGGAAGCGAAATTGAAATAGGCCTCTTCTATATAATTGCCGTATCGAGCTTTATGGTTACTGGCATTCTGATGGCAGGATGGGCTTCTAATAATAAGTACTCCCTTCTCGGCGCAATGCGCTCGGCAGCCCAGATTGTGAGCTACGAAATTCCTACTGCCCTCGTGGTTCTGAGTATGATTATGGTTACCGGCACACTCAGCCTTACAAAAGTAAGCGAGCTCCAGACCTCTTCGTTCTGGAACTGGTATATTTTCGGAGGCCCGGGAACCGATCTTTCAAAGTTTTTATATATCCCTTTTATGGTTGTAGGATTCATTATAATCTACATTTCAACACTTGCCGAAGTTAACCGTACACCTTTCGATATTCCCGAAGCTGAATCGGAACTGGTTGCCGGCTACTTTACCGAATATCCGGGCATTAAATACGCTATGTTTATGCTTACCGAATATGCCAATATGTTTGCCGTTTCTGCAATTGTTGCCATCCTCTTCTTCGGCGGCTATCAGTCTCCTTTCGGTTACCTGGGCAATACACTAGGCGCCGAATGGATGATTCCATTTGAACAGGCTTTCTGGTTTATCGCCAAAGGCATGTTCTTCGTTTTTGTTCAAATATGGCTCAGATGGACCCTCCCGAGGCTCCGCGTTGACCAGCTGATGTCTTTATGCTGGAAATATCTGATTCCTTATGCTTTTCTTAATTTAATTATTATCGGAATAATAAGTTTATTATAGACTAATGAGACAATACTTAAAAAATACTTGGGATGGACTTTATACCGCGCTTGTAGGTATGAAGATAACCTTTAAACACCTATTCACCCGTTCGGTTACCATTCAGTACCCGGAAGTAAAGGTTCCAATGGTGGAACGGGCGCGCAACAGGCTCTATGTTAATATCGAAGACTGTATCGGCTGCGACCAGTGCGCAAAAGCCTGTCCGGTAAGCTGTATTACCATAGATACCGTTAAAAGCATTCCTGCCGATCCGGTAGGCACAACTTCTAACGGCAAGAAGAAGGCTTTGTGGGTAACCCGTTTCGATATAGACATTGCCAAATGCTGCTTCTGCCAGCTGTGCGTATTCCCCTGCCCTACGGAATGCATTAAAATGACCGATGTCTATGAGTATTCCGAATTTGAAAGGGATGACCTTATTTACAAATTCTCCTGTATGACTCCGGAAGAAGTAGCAGAGAAAAAAGCTAATTATGAAAAATTTGAAGCCGAAAAAGCGGCAGCCAAAGCAGCAGCTGCGGCAGCTCCTAAACCGGCAGATCAAAACAAAACCGAGTAAAAACAATGACTCTTTACGACATTATATTTTTTCTTTTTGCCGCGATTACAATCGTATCGGCAATGATTGTTGTTACATCTAAAAATATTATCCACGCAGCCTTCTCCCTTCTGCTTACTTTCTTCGGGGTGGCAGGGCTTTATGTCTTACTGGCTGCCGATTTTATTGCCGTCGTTCAGATTATGGTCTACGTCGGCGGTATTCTTATTCTCCTCATCTTCGGCGTTATGCTTACCAATAAAATTACAAGCGTTGAAATTAAAACAGGTACATTGAATGTTCTTACCGCTTCTATTCTGATTGGTATATTCATGGGACTGGTAACCTCTATAATGATATGGACCGACTGGTTCTCAGCCCCGGCCCCGATTCCTGCTACAACCATTTACGGATTAGGGGAAATACTCATATCTGAATATGTGCTTGTATTTGAACTTCTCGGCATACTCCTTTTGGTTGCTCTTGTAGGAGCCGCTTCAATTGCAAGAAGAGAAAAAGAATAAAATGTTTATCCCCTCTTTAAGGGGGGCTTTAATTAAATTTAATTATAGGAGAGTAAATTGCTTCAAGTAGGATTGACACACTTTTTGGTTGTTAGTGCAATTTTATTTTCTTTCGGCATTTACGGCATAATAACCCGCAAGAACGCTGTTATGGTTCTTATGGGGGTTGAGCTCATTCTCAATGCGGCCAATATAAATTTTGTGGCCTTTGCCCGGTTCGGCAATTTCGGGCTGAGCGGACAGCTGACCGCATTGTTTGTTATAGTGCTTGCCGCGGCCGAAGCTGCCATTGCACTTGCCATTGTACTGAACATTTACAAGACTTTTGCAAACGTAAACGTAGACGAAATTAGTAACTTAAAAGAATAAAATATGACTGAATCATTACTAATTAATTTATCGATCATAACACTCTTTCTGCCCCTTCTCGGTTTTACCGTAGTTATTTTTACGGGCAAGAAATTCCCTAAAATCTACCTCTTCGAAGTCGGAATTATAGCCTCGGCTCTTCTGATATCCTGCGTAATGGCTTTCTTTAAGCTTACCTATTACACTAATCAGGATATTGTTGCTTTTGCCAACTGGTTCAGTTTCAACAACGTACCGGGAATAGGCAGTATCGATTTTGAGATAGGAGTTAAGATTGATAATATTACCGTATTAATGCTTATTGTAGTGAATTTGATAAGCTTCCTCGTTCATCTCTTCTCTATTGAATATATGCACGGGGATAAGAGATACACCCGCTATTTTGCCTATCTGGGAATTTTTACCTTTTCGATGCTCGGAATTGTAATAACCCACAACCTCCTTATGATGTATATCTTCTGGGAGCTTGTAGGCCTTTCATCCTATCTTCTCATCGGTTTCTGGTTCGAAAAGAAATCCGCATCCGATGCCAGCAAGAAGGCTTTTATCGTCAACAGAGTGGGCGATATAGGAATGTTCGCGGGTATCCTGATCCTGTTCACCAACTATAAGACATTCACATTCGACAAGATTTTTGAACAGATAGCAATGGGTAATCTCCCGTTCGACAGCGGTGCCTGGCTTACTGCCGCCGGAATTCTAGTGTTTATGGGGGCAGTCGGTAAATCGGCACAGTTCCCTCTCCACGTATGGCTTCCGGACGCTATGGAAGGCCCGACCCCAGTGAGCGCGTTAATACACGCCGCTACAATGGTTGCCGCAGGCGTTTACCTTGTGGTTAGGATATTTGCACTTCTTACTGCTGACGCAATGCTTGTTATTGCAGTAGTAGGCGCATTTACCTCCTTTATAGCCGCTACTATAGCTATTACTCAAAACGATATTAAAAAGGTTCTGGCATATTCCACCGTCAGCCAGCTCGGCTACATGGTTATGTCCTTAGGCGTGGGAGCCTATGCTTTCGCATTCTTCCACCTTGTTACACACGCTTTCTTTAAAGCCTGTCTGTTCCTCGGCTCCGGCTCTGTTATTCACGCAATGCATCACGAGCAGGATATCAGAAATATGGGAGGACTCAGGAAGAAACTGCCTATTACCTATTATACATTTTTGATCTCAACACTCGCTATTTCAGGTGTGCCTTTAACATCGGGATTCCTGAGCAAAGACGGCATTCTTGCCGGCACAATGGCATTCGGAAGCCTAACCGGCCACTGGTTAATTCCGGTTATCGGTTTCTCGGTTGCTCTTATGACCGCGTTCTATATGTTCCGCCTGGTTATTCTTACATTCCACGGCGAACCGCGCGACCATCATAAATATGACCACGCACACGAATCTCCTTTTGTAATGGCAGCTCCCCTTGTAGTATTGGCTGCCCTATCAATCTTTGTTTGGTATACTCCTAATCCGATCGGCGCAGATCAGGGATGGTTCCTCTCAAAATGGATTAAGACTCCTCATACAGTTGTTCCTCAGGAGGCACGTTTTAATTTTATGAAGACAGAAGAGGTGAAGGCAGAAGAACACGGTGCAGCAGCCGAAGCTAAACCGGAAGCAGAACATCATGTAATTCACAGCGAAATGTACACAGAAGCAATGCACCACGCCCACTACCCTGCTATGTTCCTTTCGCTCGGTGTAGCAGGATTGGGTATATTCTTTGCCTTCTTTATGTACCACTGGCGCAAAATTGATCCCGATAAGCTCGCCGGCAGTATGCCCTGGCTATACAAGTTTTCTCTTAACAAATGGTACATTGACGAACTATACCACGCTACCTGGATAGCAGGTACAATGGCATTCAGCAAGGCACTGGCCTGGTTCGATACCTATATTATTGACGGTATAGTAAACGGAGCCGCAACTGTTACCAAAATGGCTTCAAAAGTAAGCGGTCTCTTCGATACCTACGTTGTAGACGGTTTTGTTAATTTTACCGCTTTCATAAGCGGCTTTATTGGTCTAAATTTCAGAAAGCTTCAGACAGGTAAGGTTCAGACTTATCTGGTGTTCGTAATATTTGC
This sequence comes from Bacteroidota bacterium, assembly GCA_023453125.1. GTDB lineage: Bacteria > Bacteroidota > Ignavibacteria > Ignavibacteriales > Melioribacteraceae > JAEXUB01. The sequence continues at coordinate 4,852 of JAEXUB010000254.1, read as the reverse complement.
AATAATTATCATAATGCTTGTTTTCAAGCCATATTAATTGGTTTACTTAATAAATTAAGTTTTTAAAAAATAGGGCTGATTTTTGATATGGAAGGATTTCCAATTTTATCGTTACTAACATTTCTTCCCGTAATAGGGATGATAATAATTATGTTCTTGAAAAAAGAGCAGGGTCAGATCATCAGATACACCGCTCTCTTCATTACAGGGCTTCAGGTTGTTCTTGCGGCCTTTATGATGACCCACTACAACTACAACGCTCCCGGTGTTTTCGACCAGAGCTCTTTTCAGTTCATAGAAAAATTCAGATGGATCGATGTCAAGGGGATTTCCTGGCTCGGTACAATTAAAGTCGACTACTTCCTTGGAGTAGACGGCTTAAGTATGCCAATGCTTCTCCTTACGGCCATCGTTGCTTTCATTGCCACTATCTCCTCCTGGAATATCGAAAAGTCGATTAAGGGATATTTCGCTATGTTCCTCCTTCTGGATACAGGAATGATGGGAGTCTTCGTTTCTCTCGATTTCTTCCTCTTCTATATCTTCTGGGAACTTATGCTTCTCCCTATGTACTTCCTTATCGGTATCTGGGGCGGTCCACGCAAGGAATATGCGGCCATAAAATTCTTTATCTATACACTCTTCGGAAGCGTATTTATGCTTCTCGTTATGATCGGCCTCTATTTCAGCGCGTTTGAGACACTGGCAGACGGCAGCAAGGTTCATACATTCAATATGCTCGCTATGATGAATCCTGCCAACTATGGTCCCGATGGAATCCTTTCACCGTTTAATCCGGGTAACTTAAGGCTTATTGCATACATTGCTCTATTCGTAGGCTTTGCCATTAAAATACCGATGTTCCCGTTCCATACCTGGCTCCCCGACGCTCACGTTGAGGCTCCAACCCCTATAAGCGTTATTCTTGCGGGCGTTCTTCTTAAAATGGGTACATACGGCATCTTAAGAATAAGCTATCCTATCTTCCCCGATATTACCAAACAGCTTATGTGGTGGATTGCATTATTCGGAATGATAAATATTTTATACGGCGCATTCGTTGCGCTTGCTCAGAAAGATTTCAAAAAGCTTATTGCCTATTCCTCCATTTCCCATATGGGCTATGTACTTCTCGGTATGGCATCCCTTACAACCGCAGGTATTAGCGGCGCTGTATTCCAGATGTTCAACCACGGTACAATTACCGCAATGCTCTTCCTTATTGTGGGGGTTATATATGATAGAGCCCACACAAGAGGATTGGATGAATTCGGCGGACTCGGCCTCCATATGCCTGTCTATACCGGATTTGTTACAGTTGCATTCTTTGCGGCTATCGGCCTTCCTTCTATGAGCGGTTTCGTATCCGAAGCACTCGTATTTGTAGGCGCCTTCAGCGTTGACGGTATCAGGATTATCACAATTATCTCTTCTCTCGGCATTCTCCTCGGCGCAGGCTATATGCTCTGGACACTGCAGAGAGTATACCTTGGCAAGCTGAATGAAAAATGGGCTTCATTAAAAGACCTCGAAGCACGCGAATATATTATGTTCATTCCTCTTACCATTATCGTTATCTTCCTCGGTGTTTATCCATCGGCTATGCTTAATGTAATGACTACCTCGGTTAACACGCTTGTTAATCTTGTAAATAACGGATTTGCTAAAGTTTTATTTTAGATAATAAAGACAGAATTATAAAATGGATGTATCAAACATAATTGAATCGTTAAAGCTGTTAAAACCGGAAATAGCTATTTCGGCAGGACTGGTTCTTGTTCTCATATTCGACCTTATATTCCATAAGGATAAGAAGTTAATCCCCTGGGTTGCCCTGCTCGGTTTTGCCGCCGCCGGATATTTCGTTATTCAGCAGTTCGGAATGAGCGGTTTCGGTTTTGCAACTAAATCTTCTTTCAAAGCTTTCGGAATGGTTACTGTAGATTCTTTCGGTACATTCTTTAAACTGTTAATACTTATCTCTGCCGTTCTTATTGTATTCTTTACCTCATTCTCGGATGAGATTAAGAAAGCATCTGACAGGCTGGGCGAGTATTACGTGCTTATTTTCGGAATGGTTCTCGGTATGTTCCTTATGGTTTCTGCCGCGGATTTCATTCTTATCTATTTATCAATGGAACTCCTCTCCCTCTCCTCCTACGTTCTGGCCGGATTTACAAAACTGAGAGACCGCAACAGCGAAGCTTCCTTAAAGTATCTTATTTACGGCGCTGTTTCATCGGGCATTATGCTCTTCGGTATCTCTTTAATTTACGGAATTACAGGATCGACCAATTTATATGTAATAAACAGCCTTATTCAGGGTCCTCAGGTTAACGTCCTTACCCTTTCTTTTGCTCTTATTCTGGTAATCACCGGATTCGGCTTTAAGATTTCCGCCGCTCCGTTCCATTTCTGGACTCCTGACGTTTATGAAGGCGCTCCTATTACAATTACAGCATTCTTATCAGTTGCTAGCAAGGCTGCCGGTTTTGCGCTCCTTATCCGCTTTGTTAAAACCGCTTTCAGCGCTACAACTCTCGATAACGGCTATTGGATGATGAACCCGATATTCGACTGGAAAGCTGTTCTGGTTATTCTTTCGATTCTGACAATGACATTAGGCAACTTTACTGCCCTCTGGCAGAATAATATTAAGAGAATGCTCGCATATTCGAGCATTGCCCACGCAGGCTACCTGCTTTTAGGCCTTGCCGTTTTCTCAAACCAGGGAGTAATTGCCATTTTAATCTACTTTGCAATATATATGATTATGAATCTCGGCGCTTTCCTTGTTGTAATGCTTATAGCAAACAAGATAGGCACCGAAGATATAGACGATTACGACGGGCTCGGCTATTCGGCTCCTTTCCTCGCCATTTGCCTTTCTATCTTCCTTGTTTCCTTAACGGGACTCCCCCCTACAGCAGGCTTTATCGGCAAATTGTACCTCTTCTCAGCATTGGTCGATGCCAAGATGTATGTTGTAGCTGTTATTGCCGTTCTAAACTCGGTTGTATCTCTTTACTACTACGTCCGCGTTATGAAGCATATGTTCCTTGTTAAGCCAAGCGTTCAGCCGGTTGAAATAGTACCCGGTTTTTCTCAGAAGATTCTCGTTCTTATCCTTGCAGTACCCGCAATTCTTTTCGGCATCTACTTCTCCCCTATTGTTGAGCTTGCAAAGAACTGCGTTGCAATGTTAGGATTATAATTTAATTTTGAAAATAAAAAGGCTCTTTCATTCCTCTGAAAGGGCTTTTTTTTAAACTTGATGATGAGTTTATTTAATCCTTTATAGGAGATACAAATGGACATTTTAAGCGAACTTCAGAATAATAAAATTATCTTTTTTACCTTTATGAGAGAGAAATATCCCCTTTTCTCTAAATCCAATCTCTTCCTTCGGGACCTCCAGTATGCAATTATGACCTATTTCGAGAAGAAAGAGGTTAAAGTTAAATACGGCCCTGCCGAAAAAATTGCTCTCCAGTTTGCCGAATATCTCGAAAAACAGAACGAGCTGACCCGTCTCGGTAAATTTACCTGGAAAGTGAATTTTTCACTCGATTCGGGTGTTAAAGAAGAAACTAAGGCAGTAGAAGCAGTAAACTAACGCAAGGTTCTTCTTTATGAACAGTAATAATGATTCTTTAACACTTTCGGTAACCGATAACGCCCTTTCCCGTTTTAAACAAATTATGAGGGATAACTCCATTGACGAGAGCTATTCCCTCAGGATTACCGTTGAAGGGAGTGTTAAAGCAGGCATTAGTTACAGGTTCGGTTTCGATTCGGCATTTAATCAAAAGGACATCTCAATCCCTCTTTCCGGACTCACCATTCTTGTAGATTCGGAAAGCGCCCCCCTTTTAAACGGCTCCACAATCGATTTTAAAGAAGAAGGATGCTGCGGCGGTTTTATTATTGATAATCCCAATACCGTTCACAACTGCAGCTGCCATAATTAATTTTCTTCTTTAACAAATCAGGATAAAAATATGAACAGAAGGAACTTTTTGTATTCTGTTGGCATTTTATCTATAGCAGGAACAACAGATTCTAAATCGATTGTAAGTTTATTTAATAATAAATCAGGGAGTAACAGTAAAATGTCAAAATATGAATTACCGGCTCTGCCATATAAATTCGACGCTCTTGAACCGCATATTGACGCACGCACTATGGAAATTCACCACGGCAAACACCACGCCGCTTATGTTGCCAACCTTAATAAGGCAATTGAGGGGACCGAAATGGAAGGTTTATCCCTCGAAGATTTAATGAAAAATATCTCCAAATATCCCGTTGCCGTACGCAATAACGGCGGCGGACATTATAACCATACCCTTTTCTGGAATATTATGGCTCCGGGCAAGGGAGGCACCCCTTCAGGAGATCTTTTAGCAGCTATCAATTCTGAATTCGGCTCATTCGATGCATTCAAGGAAAAATTTGCCGCTGCAGCAGCTACCCGTTTCGGTTCCGGATGGGCCTGGCTTACAGTGTCAAACGGCAAACTGGCTGTCTCCTCTACTCCTAACCAGGATAACCCTCTTATGGATGTAGTGGATGTTAAAGGCTTCCCTATTCTAGGTATTGACGTATGGGAACACGCATACTATCTCCATTACCAGAACCGCCGTCCCGATTACGTTTCAGCATTCTGGAATGTTATCAACTGGGATGAAGTCGCAAAGAGATTCAAAGAAGCTAAGTAAAGATTTGCAGTTCCGTCAGTCCGTCTGTGCTTGCCCGCCGGCTTTTTGGCGGGGAGGATTAAGCGCAGCGTCTCATGACGCCTTAACCTAAGTTGAATGTATTTGCAAAAGGTTAATTGAAGTTAAATAAA
>JAEXUB010000231.1 GCA_023453125.1 Bacteroidota bacterium | reverse complement strand
TCACCGGAGAATATCAGTTAAAATTATTTACTTAAATTTTTGATTATTTCGAGGGCGTTAATTCCATCCGCCTCGGCTGAGAAATTGGGAATTATCCGGTGCCTTAAGACCGGAAGAAGGAATTCATTTACATCACCGATTGAAGGAGTTAGTCTGCCTTTAAGAACCGCATTTGTCTTTGCCGCAAGAATTAGGAACTGAGCGGCACGGGGACCTGCCCCCCAGCTTACATATTCCTTAATAAATTTTCCGCTTGCCGGGGCCGACGGGCGGGTTGAATTTACAATCGATACCGCATGCTCAACAACGTTATCGGCAACAGGAACTTTCCTTATAACCTCCTGGAACTGCATAATTTCCCTTCCGGTAATAATTTTTTCAAGACGGGGAGTAATATTTCCCGTGGTCGATTTTATAATTTCAATTTCATTTTTATAATCCGGATAATCGAGCCATAGCGAAAACATAAAGCGGTCAAGCTGTGCTTCGGGAAGGGGGTATGTACCCTCCTGTTCAATAGGGTTCTGAGTCGCAAGCACAAAAAACGGCTCTTCTAGGGGATAGTTTATGCCTGCTGCCGTAACTTTATACTCCTGCATTGCTTCAAGAAGTGCGGATTGAGTCTTTGGAGGAGTCCTGTTTATTTCATCGGCCAGAATGATATTGGCAAATACCGGGCCTTTAATAAACCTCAGTTCCCTCTTCCTTGTTTGCATATCCTCTTCAAGAATATCCGTACCCGTTATATCAGAAGGCATCAAATCAGGGGTAAACTGAATCCTGCTGAATTTAAGGTCCAATACTTCTGCAAGAGTCTTAATAAGAAGAGTTTTTGCCAGCCCGGGAACACCTACAAGAAGGCAGTGCCCTTTTGAGAGAAGAGCGGTAAGGAGTTTATCAATGATATCGTCCTGTCCTATTATTACTTTTTTAATCTCGCTTTTAACCATCCCCATTTGGAATGAAAGCTTTTCGATTAATAAAAGATCTCCGTTATCTTCCCTGTTTCCGCTCAACAATTTCCCTATAACCTGATTTCCCAATATATGCTGTTTTTAAGCTCTTCAATATACTTGGCAATTAAATCAGCCCTTTTTTTCTGGATAACAATATTCTTAATTTCGTCATAATCCAGATCGAGGTCGGCCTTGTGCTGAGGCACTTTTTTAACAAGTTTAAGGAGGTGGAACCCGTAAACGTCTCCTCCTATGTCGTATCTTTTAGCAAAGCCGACATCCCCTTCTTTCAATTTTGCGAGCTGCTCCATAATTTGTTTATCGAGCTGCGAACCTTCCCAGGTTCCGAGTTCACCTCCGAGACGCGCTGAATTCTTATCATCGCTGTATTTACGGGCATAATATTCAAAAGTATTTTTCTTCAGCATAATGCTGTCTCTTAGGTCGCTGAGAAACTGGATAGCTTCCAGATCGTTTTTATCGTCGCTTTTAGGTTTAATAAGAATGTGCCTGCATCTAATCATTTCCCCTTTTCTTTCGAGGAGCTGAATAATATGGTAGCCGTATTGAGTTTTTACCAGGTCGCTTATCTGGTTAGGCGCGAGAGAAAATGCCGCGGCTTCAAATTCGGGAACGTACATTCCTCTTTTAGCTTCTCCGAGATCTCCCCCGTTAGCAGCAGAACCGTCATTTGAATGTCTCTTTGCCAGAGTGGCAAAATCGGCGCCATTTTTAAGTGAATCGAGAAGTTTCTGCGCAAAATCCTTTGCCTCTTTTTGAATTCGTTCTCCGGTCTTCGGGTTAACAAATATGTGGGCTATTTTATATTTTTCATTAACCATTCCAAGAGAATCTTTAAATGAATTATAGAACGCTCTTACTTCTTCCGAATTTACGGTAACTCTTCCGAACTTTTTCTCAATCAGCCTGTCATTCATAAGCTTTTTAATGAGCTCTTCTTTAAGTACTTTTTTCAGTTTATCAACCGGACCGTTAAATGCCTTTTCAAGAGCCTCCTTTGAACCGTACTGCTGCAGTATCTGTCCGTATCTCCATTCAACAGCCTGATTTGCCTCTTCATCGGTAACCTTAATGCTGTCTATCTGCGCCTGAGCATAAATAAGCTTCTGGTCTATAAGCTGGCTCAGGATTTTCTTTCTGAATGCCATATCTGCGGGATCGATATTATTTTTAGAAGCCTCAAGGAGCACATAATTATCAAGTTCCGATTTAAGTATAATTTCATTATCAACAACGGCCACAACCTTTTCAAGTACTTCCTGCGCAAAGGCCTGCGATCCGGCAAAAATTAAAAATGCTAATAAAAAGCGTTTCATTATTTATCCTTTTTTATTTCAATATCATATTTAGAATAGAGTTTCTGAACAGCCTCATCGAGCAGAATTTTTCTTTTCTGCATCAGGAAACGGTCTTTTACCAGGTCTGTTATGTATTCAAAATCAGGAACCGAATCCTTTGGGAAACTCTTAACCAGTTGTACAATCGTAAAAACCCCCGGTTCCGTCTCTGTAAGAATGCTTACGTCACCGGCCTGCATATTAACTACAATTTTATATATTTCAAAAGGCTGAATCTGATTTCCGAAAAGGAACCTGTTGGGAGACAGTGAACGGATTGTAGGATCCCCTTTGAAAACCTGCAACGCTTTATCCCACCCGTTTTCCATTAGGACCTGCCGGAATTGAACAGCTTTATCGAAACTGACGAACCTAATTTCATTATAAACAAACGCATCGTCGCCGCATCTGAATTCTTCTGCAGATTCCCGGTAAAAATCCTTTAAATCGTCTTCATTAAAGGAAAGATCAAATTCATCATTCAGCTTTTTAATATAAAGGGCAATTGCAGCTTCTTCCTTAATGGCCGCTACTATTTTTTTATACTCTTCATCATCCAGAATACCGTTTTTAACGGCTTCATTGTATAAGAGCCGGTCGTGCACCCACCTGTTAACAAACTCTTCTTTATATAAATTCTTATATTTTTCAGTAGTCAGCGCAGAATCGAGTGTGCTGTTGTATAGATAATCCTTCTCAACACGGGCAGAATAATCCTTTACCTCTTTTTCCTCTTTACAGGAAGCTAAAAGCAGAATAAACGGAAGCGCCGTCAATATTGAGTTCTTTATCCCGTGCATATTTATTTGATATTCTCTGAATATAATACGGGTTTGTACTTAGCTGCAAGAGATTTGATATAAGCCGCATCAATTCTACCGGTTTCAATCTCCTGAACCGCAGCCGATACTTCCCCTTTAGCCTCTTCAAATGTTTTAATACGTGGAGGCAGATTTGCATCGAGCCTTATTATAGACCATCCGCCGTTATTTTCAAGAGGCTCCGCATAATTTCCCGCCTTGTCAATTCTTGCAGCCGCAGCGGCGAGCGGGCTCTCATCTGCAGATAAGCTTCTCGATCCGTTTACCCCCTGCTTTCCCCACTTTTTCAATAATTCATCGAATGGAGTGCCGTTTTTGAGCGCTGCATATACTGAATCTCTAAGATGGGCTGAATTCAGGAATAATTCGCTAAAAGCATATTTTTGTTTTGTGCGGTATTTTTCCTTATTGGCATTCCAGTATTTCTTTGCCTGTATAGAATCCACTTTAACCTTGCTCCACACATTCTGTTCTGTGACTTTGAATGAGAGAATCCCCTCTTTGTAGTCTTTCATTATCTCTAAAAACGCAGGATCATCCCGGTATTCGCTTAAAGCTTTACGGTTTATGAGAATCTTTGTAATGAATTTTTCATGCGCATAAGAAAGTAGACTTGACATATATCTCTTACCCGCAATATCCTCTGAATTTTCCATAAACTCAAACAGACTGTCGGCGTGTACCGGTGCGTTATTTATTGTTACAAGTATGGAATCCTTATAAGGCTTTTTAAGTTTTTCCATATATATGTCATCGCCGACCAGGAATGAATCTCTAACTGCAAATAACTTATCGAATAGAGAAGCGTTTACCCTGTAATTCGATTCCATTTTAAGAATTCTTATTATCCTCTGCATTGATTCCTGATTTTTCGTCTGCTTGAATTGGGTTCTTAACTTTTCCCTTTCCTCTTCATATGATGGAGCCGGATCAATCTTTGTAGCCTTAAATACATGATAACCGTAATCTGTCTTTAATATATCCGAAAGTTCATTTTCTTTCAGTTTAAGTACTTCCTCTTCAAGGTTTCTTACCATTTTATTCCTTGCAGCTACCCCGATAGCACCCCCTTTTTGAGAGCTGTTCTTGTCATCGGAGTATTTTGCAGCAACAGTCTCAAATGGAACCCCGTTCTTAAGTTCTGTATAAGCCTCAAAAATTCTGTTTTTTGCTCTTGCGCTATCGACCCCTTTACCGTCGGGATTATACAAAGTAAGAATATGGCTCAAATGAATTCCCCATATTCTGGGTTTCTTTTCTAAAACTTTTATAATATGATAACCTTTGAATGTATCAAATATATTATCTATTACAGTACCTGGTTCGGTTTCGAACAGTGCAGACACCATTGTTCTGTCCTGCACATCTTCATAATTCAGATAATACAAATCCCCCTGTTTAAATTTTGAGTTTTCGTCGTCTGAATATTGAAGTACCATATCTTCGAACTTAGCTCCGGCTTTTATTTTATCCAGAACCATCTTCGCTTTTTCCATTCCAAGGTCGGTCTGTGAAGAGTCGTACTTTATGAAAATATGTGCAATTCTAACTTCATATTTTCTTTTTTCATAAAGGTCCTTAATTCCCTTTTCAATCACCTCTTTCTCAAGATACATGCTTGATGCAATTGAATTCCTGTACTCCTCAATCTCTTTCTTTGTCTCGGGAAGTTTATCATACCCTTTATCGAGAGCATCGCGCAGTTTCATTCTGTAATTGAGATACAGATTAAGGAAATTCTTTTTTTCCTGGAGGGTATCAATTTTGTCTGTCTTTTTAAGGATACCGGCTTTCTCAAATGCCCTGTTAAATTCCGCAATTGAGATATTTTCTCCTTTAAAGGAAGCTACAATATCTTTTTTAGCCGGGTTAGCCTTATTTTTTTTATTCTGGGCCGAAATAGAAGTAATAGAAATTAGGAAAATGAGAAAAAGTGCAGATTTTATGAAAAAACGCATCAAAGACCTCCGAAATTGCAAAAAATTCGTTGTGAAATTTACCTATTGAAAGGGAGAAAATCTAATCTCATTTATTATAGGGGAAGGAGTTTCTTTCCCAAAAAATCCCCTCTTTATAACCCTGTATTTCCCTATTTGTTTCAGCAATTTCCAATCTTTTAAGGGCCAAAGAGGCATATGAGGCATTTATTTCAATTCCCGAGTATTTCCGCTCCAGTTTTTTAGCAACTACACAGGAGGTTCCTGCCCCCGCGAAAGGATCGAATACGAGATCCCCCTTTTTTGAACTCGCCAGAATCAATTTGGCTATAAGCTTTTCCGGTTTCTGAGTCGGGTGCTCTGTATTTTCGGGCATTGACCAGAATGGAACCGAAATATCGTTCCAGATATTGGATGGATAGGTAATTCTTACCGGAGACCCGTTATCTTCCTTCCAATCCTTCGGTTTTCCTTCAATACGGTAAGGGGCAATAACTTTTCGCCTCATTTTTACCGATTCAACATTAAACCGGTACTTATTTGAAAGAGTGCAGAACCAGATATCCTCTGAATTGTTTTTCCAGTTCAGCTTAGAACCCCTCCCCTTTTCTCTTTCCCAGGTTATTCTGTTCCTCACTTTGAAATACTTTTCAAGAACCAAATGCGCCGATGTTGAGGTCTTCCAGTCGCTGCAGAAGTAAATTGAAGCATCCGGCTTTAAAAGGGGAAGTAATTTAACTATTACCTTTTCAATCCATTCTGCATACCCTTCAATAGACATCGGCTTGAATTTCAGTCCGTTGAAATCTTTCTGAAGATTATATGGCGGGTCAAGAATAAGGAGATCTACAAATTTATCGGGGAGAAAATTAACTGCATCGAAAAAATCCTGGTTGATTATTTTATTTGCAATCCGGGTAACAGGCATTAATGAAGAGAGGGAAAGAAGTTCCTTAGCAAACCTCTTTTCCTCTTCTCTTGAAAGGCGTATAGTTCTGTTGCGGGTTTTATTCTCTGCCATACTCTATTATTTAACCCGTGTTCCGGGTTTAACATTTTCCTTAACTTCCAGAACCTGCGACTTTCCGTTTTCATCTTCAGCTGCAAGAAGCATTCCCTGAGATTCAAATCCGAATAATTTTGCAGGCTTAAGATTAGCAACTACTATAATCCTTTTACCGACCAACTGCTCCGGTTCGTAGCTCTGGGCAATACCCGCAAGAATCTGTCTCTTTTCAGTACCAAGATCAACCTGAAGTCTCACAAGTTTATCGCTTTTTTTAACTTTTTCGGCTTCAAGAATCTTGGCCACTCTCAAATGGACATTAAAGAATTCGTCCTTAGTTATTTCAGGTATAACCTCTACAGGTGCGGTTTCTTCCTGTTTGCAGAATTTTGCCGTCTGTTCTTCTATGGTTTTATCTTCGAGCTTTGTAAAGAGAATTTCCTGCTGATTGAGCTGATGCCCTTCAGGCAGATTTAATTCCCCCGCTTTCAGCCATTCCGTTTTTGAGGCATTAAGAAATTTAAAAATCTTTTCCGAGGTAAAAGGAATAACGGGCTCAAATATTTCTGCAAGAGTATAGATTGCCTGCAGACAGATATTAATTGTTGCAGCGCATTTATCCTTATCTTTTTTAACCGAGACCCAGGGTTCCGAATCGTTAAAATATTTATTTCCGGCACGCGCAAGATTCATCATCTCGAAAACCGCGTCTTTAATCTTATATCTCTCAATCAGGTCAGCAATTTTTGCCGGATATTCTTTAAGAAGCTTTATCATTTCTTCATCAATAGTATCCAGTTTACCTAAAGCCGGCACCTTACCGTCGAAATGCTTATGGGCAAAGGTGAAAGTCCTGTTAATAAAATTACCTAATATATCTGCAAGTTCGCCGTTTGTTCTCCCCTGGAATTCTTTCCAGTAAAAATCAGTATCCTTATTTTCCGGGAGGTTAGCCGCCAGTGTATAACGGAGAAGGTCTGCAGGAAAGAGCTCAAGGAATTCAATTACGTCAATTCCCCAGCCTCTCGATTTTGAAAATTTTTTACCTTCAAAATTGAGGAATTCATTTGCCGGCACATTCTGAGGAAGAGTATATTTTTCATTGCTGCCGTCGTTCCAGGCCATAAGCATTGCCGGAAACATAATTGTATGGAAAACGACATTATCCTTTCCGATAAATGCTACATATTTTGTATTTTCATCCTGCCAGTAGCGTTTCCAAAGGTCCTTATCCCCCCTTAATTCGGATAATTCTTTGGCTGCGGAAATATATCCGAGAACCGCCTCGAACCATACATAAAGCACTTTCCCTTCTGCCGAATCGAGAGGCACCTTAACTCCCCAGTCAACATCTCTGGTAACAGCACGGTCTTTAAGTCCGTCTTTGAACCATCCTTTGCAGTATTGAAGAACATTATCCTTCCAGTTATACTTTTTATTCATTTCATCGATATATTTCTCAAGGCGTTCCTGATAACGTCCAAGGGGGAAATACCAGTGCGAGGTCTCTTTTAGTTTAGGAGTTTCCCCTGTGATTTTACTTTTAGGATTAATGAGCTCTGAAGGATCGTACAGTGAGCCGCATTTTTCGCATTCGTCGCTTCGGGCTTCAAGATTTCCGCATTTCGGACAGGTACCTTCCACATAACGATCCGGCAAAAATCTTTTGTCCTTTTCATCATAAAACTGCATAGATGTTTTTTCTACAAACAGCCCCTGCTTATTGAATGCGGTGAAGAATTCCTGGGCAGTCTGATGATGAACCGGGAGGCTTGTTCTTGAATAGATGTCAAATGACATTCCGAAACGCTCAAAAGCATCCTTATTGATTCCGTGAAAACGGTCTATAACCTCTTTAGGAGTTATTTTTTCTTTATCCGCTGTAATTGTAATCGGTACACCGTGCTCGTCGGAACCGCATATATAAATAATGTCGTCCCCTTTTAATCTCTTATATCTTACATATATGTCTGCAGGCAGATAAGCGCCGCTTAAGTGGCCAAGGTGTATTCTGCCGTTCGCATAGGGAAGGGCCGATGTTACAATAATCTTTTCTCTATTCAATTTATCCTCTAAAGAAGTTTTCGAGGCATAAATATAATAAATTTTGGGTTTTATTGTAGGGTGAAATAAGGAGGAAAAGGGGAAATTGAATTCCCCTATTTTAATAAACTGAGGATAAAAGAAGGAATGGCCTAGACCATTCCTGTATCAAAGTTTTCGAGTGTATCTTTAACCGATTTAAGGAATCTGCCCCCGAGCATTCCGTCTACAAGACGGTGATCGTGGCTTAGTGATAAATACATCATCGGTTTAATGGCAATTACGTCGTTGCCGTCAACTTCTATAACAACCGGCTTTTTTATTACCGTTCCTACCCCTAAAATTCCAACCTCGGGCTGATTGATAATCGGAGTCCCGAAAAGGGAGCCGAATACCCCGTAATTAGTTATGGAAAAGGTCCCGTTCATAACATCATCGGGGGTAAGCTTTTTGTTTCTTGCCTTATATCCTATTTCCGCAATTGCCTTTGCAAGACCGCGGATGTTCCTTTCATCGGCATTCTTAATGTTGGGTACAATAAGCCCGTTCGGCTCCACTGCAACTGCAACACCAAGATTAATATATTTCTTCTGAACTATATTATTACCTTCAACCGAAGCGTTCATTAAAGGATGCTCCTTTAGAGCCTTAATAACGGCATATGAAATAAAGGGCATGTAAGTAAGCTTAATATTCTCGTTTCTCTGGAATGCATCCCTGTTCTGGTTTATAAAATTATGTATTCTGGATACATCCACTTCAACAATAGCCGTAACGTGCACCGAGGTATCCCGGCTTTTAACCATATGCTGCATAATTTTCTGGCGGGTATTATCCATCGGTATTATTTCAACTGTGCCGGTTTCGGTGGATTTAAATACCCCTGCAGGTACTGACTGGGTCTGTTCTTTAACCTGCGGAGCGGGAGCCTTATAAACAGGGGCCGCACCCGATTTCTTACGGCTTACATAATCGAGAATATCTTTCTTAGTAAGTCTTCCGTTTAATCCCGTTCCCTGTATAAGAGACATTTCATTAAAATCGATTCCCTCTTTGCGGGCAATATTCAATACCAGAGGTGAATAAAAACGGTTATCATCAACCGGCTGGGTTTTAACCTGATGAACAGGTGCCGGGGCGCTCACTGACTGGATAACAGGAGCATTTGTTTCCGGCTTGGGAGCAGAATAAGGTTCAACTTTATTAAGCCCTGTTGAAGATTTAATTCTTGCTACAACGGTATCCACCGGTACAGTCTGCTGCTCTCCGGTTAAAATTTCCACTAAAACTCCATCAACAGGAGAAGGGACTTCAGTATCAACTTTATCAGTGCTAATTTCAAAGATTATTTCATCAGCTTTAACCGGATCCCCCGCTTTTTTATGCCATTTAATAATGGTTCCTTCCATAACAGATTCCCCCATCTTCGGCATTGGAACATCAACAAGGCTGCCTCCTACCTGAGATGTGGAAGGCGCGCCGATTTTAGGCTCTTCTTCAATAACAGCATTGCTGTCTGTTTCGAGAAGTGCCACCACTGTATTAACAGGGGCTGTTTCCTGTTCAAAGACTTTTATATCAGCAAGAATTCCGTCTGCCGGGCTCGGTATTTCCGTATCAACTTTGTCGGTGCTTATTTCATAAATGATCTCATCCTTTTTAACGGCATCCCCTTTCTTCTTGTGCCATTTAATGATGGTCCCTTCTGTAATGCTTTCCCCCATCTGGGGCATAACTATTTCAATTTTCATTTTTTCTCCTGGTCAGTAAGCGAGCAATTCTTTAATGGAACTGTATATTTTATTACGGTTCGGAAGAACCACATTTTCAAGATTCGGATGATACGGAATAGGTGTATCGGCAGCGGCAATTCTCTTTACAGGGCCGTCCAGATATTCAAAACACTTATCGGTAATACGGGCTGCTATTTCGGCACCGAAACCTGCTGTTAAAGTGTCTTCGTGAATTATAACCGCTTTCCCTGTTTTCTTAACCGACTTTATAATTGTTTCTTCATCGAGAGGAGCAATTGTCCTTATATCTACAAGCTCCACGGAATGCCCTTCGGACTGCAGTTTCTGAATTGCGAAATTCGCCTCGTGAACCATTGCACCGTATGCAATAACAGTCAAATCGTTCCCATCAGTTACAACTTTTGCTTTTCCGAAAGGAAGCAGGTAATCAGCATCCGGTTCCGGTACAGTTGCATAACTCTGGCGGTACAATCCTTTATGTTCCAAAAATAGCACCGGATCATTTAACCTCAGAGCCGTCTTTAGGAGTCCTTTAGCATCAGCAGCGTTGGAGGGATATGCTATCAAAAGTCCGGGAATGTGGGAGAAGAATGCCTCTATATTCTGACTGTGATATAATCCTCCGTGAATATAGCCGCCTACAGCAACACGTATTACAAAAGGCGATTCAAAGAGATTGTTAGAGCGGTATCTGTACATTGAAAGCTCATCCCTAATCTGCATAAATGCCGGCCAGATATAATCGCCGAACTGGATTTCAACGCAGGGCTTTAAGCCGGCAAGTGCCATCCCGATACCAACCCCCATAATGCTTGCCTCTGCAAGAGGACTGTTAAATACTCGCTCATTGCCAAACTGTGTTGATAAACCTTTTGTAGCGGTAAACACACCCCCTTTGCCATCCTGAACATCTTCGCCGAAGACATAAATTTTATCGTTGCGTTCCATTTCTTCACGGAGAGCATGGTTTATGGCATCAACAAGAACAACAGGCTTACCGTCGGTTCTCCCCTGTTCGTAAGACAATTTTTCCCTGCGTCCCGAATCATCAAGTACAAAATGAAGTGCGGTTTCCGATTTAGGATCGGCCTGTGCAAGTGCCCAATCGGCAGCTTCGTTTATATGGTGTGCAATTTCTTTCTTAAATTCTTCGTAAGCAAGTTCGGTTAATACTCCCTTCTGGATTAGAAGTCTTGAAAAATTCTCAATAGGATCTTTCTTCAAATCCTCTTCAAGAGAATCCTGCGGGCGGTATTTTTTCTGGTCGTCTGATGATGAATGAGAAAAAAGTCTTACAACGTGAGCCTCAATTAAAGCGGGGCCTTTTCCCTGACGCGCGTATTTAAATGCGCTCTGGGCAACTGCATTCATATTAAGAAAATCGGTACCGTCGCAATCGAGCCTTAATAAATTTTCGTAGCCTCTCATCATTTCAACAATTGAGGCATGCCTTCCCCCCGACTGCTGAGTAACGGGAACAGAAATGGCCCACTTGTTATTCTGAATTACAAATACAACAGGTAGTTTTTCCCTGCTGGCCCAGTTAACCGCCTCGTGAAATTCTCCCTGGCTTGTAGTTCCTTCTCCTGAGCTGACATAAACGACTGCATTATTCCCCTTTTTTCTTTCGGCCAGAGCAACTCCAACAGCCTGAAGAAACTGAGTTCCGGTCGGGCTTGATTGAGTAGGGACGTTAAATTCTTTCGAAGCCCAATGGCACGGCATCTGTCTTCCCCCCGTCATCGGGTCATCCGCCTTGCCGAGCATATGCAGAAATATGTCTTCCGGCTTTACACCGAGGGCTATCATATAGGACATATCCCGATAATAAGGAAAACCCCAATCCACTTTTTTCTCCATAGCGAGTCCAAAAGCCACCTGTGTTGCCTCGTGTCCTGCTCCGGCAATATGGAAAAATGATTTTCCCTGCTTTAGTAAATTCATCACTTTGTGGTCAATCTGGCGGGATGTAAGCATTAGCCTTAAAGCATTCATTAATTCATTTTTGGTCAGTCCGCCAAAGGAATCGGTTTTTCCTGTAATAAGCGGAGCCCTTGATTTTGCAGTTTTTTCCATCTTTTTCCCGTTATAATTTCAAAATCGCGATTTATAGAATATAATTTTAAGTTCCGGATACTGGAACAGATGAATTAAGTTTCGGAAGGGAAAAAAGAGAGAATTAGGGGATTAATTTAAGGAGATCTTCCGCATCTGTTCTTTGTATAACATCATAACGAAAAATTTCCGCAAAATGTTTCAATAACAGGCTTTTTACTTCAGAAATTTCGAAAATTCTTTTGAATTCCCTCTGCAAAGAAGTGACCTCTTTATCCTTTATTCCGCAGGGGATAATCCCGTTAAAAAAATCGAGGTTTGTGTTTATATTAAATGCAAAACCGTGCATTGTTATCCAACGGCTTACTTTTATGCCTATGGCCGCTATTTTTCTTTCTTCAATCCAGACACCGGTATATTCTTCCTTGCGCCCTGTTTCAAGCCCATATTCCCTGCAGGTCTGGATAATAGTCTCTTCAAGAGAGCGTAAATAGAGGTGGGTGTCCTGTTTCCAGTCGGTAAGGTTTATTATCGGGTAACCGACAATCTGGCCGGGGCCGTGGTAGGTTATATCGCCTCCACGGTCAATATCGTAAACAGAAAAATTATTTTCCTTAAGATAGTCCTCGCTCCCGACGAGATGCTCTCTTTTGGCAACCTTGCCAAGGGTATAGGTATTGGGGTGCTCAAGGAGAAGAAAGATATCCTCAATTTCCCCCTTGAGGCGCTTATCGAAAATTGCCTTTTGAAGACGCCAGGCTTTATCGTAGTCGATAAAGCCCAGGTCGCAATATTTAATTACTCTAGATATGGATTGATTCTCCGTATGCATTGGCGGCAGCCTCCATAATCGCTTCGGATAATGTCGGATGCGCATGAATTGTTTTTACTATTGAATGGAAATCGGCTTCCATAGCCTTTGCTATTCCAATTTCGGCAATAAGTTCGGTTGCTTCTGGACCTATAATATGAGCGCCTAGTATTTCGCCGTATTTAGCATCGAAAATAATTTTTACAAAGCCGTCCCGCTCGCCGGCTGCAAACGCTTTCCCGCTTGCCATAAAGGGAAATTTGCCAATCTTAATTTCGTATCCCGCTTCTTTTGCCTTTGCTTCAGTCAATCCGATGCTGGCAACCTGGGGCTGACAGTATGTGCATCCCGGTATTGAGCCGTAAACTATGGCAGGCGGATTAAGCCCTTTAATTGTTTCAATACAATGGAGGGCTTCAGCCGAGGCTACGTGTGCAAGCCAGGGTGCGCCAATAACATCGCCGATAGCATAAATATTCTCTACATTGGTGCTGTAGTCTGCTTTGTTTACCTTTATATGCCCTCTTTCAATTTCAACGCCTATTTCCTGAAGGCCGTACCCCTCAATATTGCCCGTTACACCGATAGCGCTTAATACTTTTTCTGCTTTAAGTTCAATCTCTTTTCCGTTCTTTTCCACTTTTACAACAACGCCATCCTCTTTGACTTCGGCATTAAGCACTTTTGTTGAGGTATAGAGTTCGATTCCCCTCTTCTTAAATGTCTTTTCGAGTGTTTCGGATACTTCTTTATCTTCAATGGGCAGTATATTGTCCAGCATTTCAATTATAGTGACTTTGGTACCAAGGACATTATAGAAATAAGCGAACTCAACACCAATAGCACCGGCGCCAATTACAATAAGGTCTTTAGGCTGTTTCTCAAGGTTCATAGCCTCTGTACTGGTAATAATGCTTTTTCTGTCAACCGGAATTGAGGGAAATATCTTCGGATGAGCTCCGGTTGCAATAATTATCTTATCAGCCGTAACGGAATCAATCTGTTCCCCTCCCGGGCCAAAAACGTCAATCTGATTTTTAGAGACGAACTTGCCGAAACCGCGGATGCGGTCTACTTTATTTTTCTTTACTAATAATTCGATATTCTTCGTAATACGGTCTGAGATATCGCGGCTTCTTTTAATTACTTTGGAAAAATCAATACTCACATTTTCAACGGTAATTCCAAAATCCTTTGAATGGTTTTTAACGGCATCGTACATTTCGGCATTTTTAATGAGGGATTTTGTGGGAATGCATCCCCAGTTGAGGCATATTCCCCCCAGGTTATCTTTATCAATTACAACGGTTTTATAACCGAGCTGTCCCGCTCTAATAGCGGCAACATAACCTCCCGGTCCCCCGCCTAAAATAGCTATTTCGTAGTGTTTGCTCATTTGCTCCAATCCTGTTTTTAATTACAACACAAATATAATTAGAGAAATTCCAATTAAAAAAATAAAGAATTCCGGCCTTTTTACCCAAAATGCTCCCTCGTTGCAAATTGTCTGTGCACAATTTTGTCAAAAACAGCAGACAAATCCCCGAGTTATACTGCATTATTAACGGGGCACAAATGCTAATTATTATTCCTGAAGCTTTTAATTGAATTGCTTATACTGTCGCACTTGGCGGCAACCGTGTAGTATTCTTCCGGATTAAAATCCTTTATGAACTTCTTATAATCCTCAATAGCCCCTTCTGTAAGGCGGGTTAATTCTTTATAATATATCTTCGAAATGGCATAAGCTTCGGAAACTTTATTTTTATTTACAAACAGTTCGCTGAATACAAACTTCATAAGGTTATTCTTAATATCTTCAAATCTTTCGGCATACTGGTATAAATTATAAGTCCTTTCAACATAGTCAACGGGGAAATATGCGGCAACTTTATCATTAAGAATTCTCTTCCAGGCCGATGTATTCATTATAACGGCACTGTATCCGTTAAAGGCCGAAGCCTGCTTCGCAAAAATTTCGGAATTCTCCAAATCCTTCTCCATATTCCTAAGGGCTTCATATTTAAGCCTCGCTTCTTTATCGGTGTATACTATACTGTATAAATTGGATGTTACTTCATTATTAATCCTTTCCACCGACATATCAACCATCTCCATTGTTTTATGGTGTTCCCACCAGCTTTCTGCTCCCAAGGCAACAAGTACTGCGAATATTATAGTCCCTACCTCAATAAGAAAACCTTTGAAATTCAAATGCTCCATTTTGAACTTACGATGAATATGCATAATACTTCCCTGAATGATTTAATTGCAACAAATAATTAATTATGAAAACACAATAAGCAGCACCCCGATGAACATTACCGCAGACCCAATAAGGCGCTGTTTGATGTTAGGCTCCTTAAGGAAAATGGCGCCGAGTATAACGCTGAACATACCGGCCATTCTTTTCATTGAAACTACATAAGCAACCAGAGTTAAAGCCATTGCGCTGTAATGAAAGAAATAAGATGCCGTTGTAAAACCGCTTACGAGAAGCAGGTTTTTTCTGGCACGGTATATTTCGTTAAATTTAATTTTTTTCTTAAATGTCAGCCAGCCGGTAATTGCAACGAAAATTAATATGTTTGTAAATGTAATATGCTGCAGCACAGAAGAATTGGTAATGGAAATCTTGTCGAACACGCCTGATATGCTCCATAAAATAGCCACAACAAACATCAGCCTTGTACCTTTGTTCCGTGCCATTGCCTTAAATGGCTCCAACAGGCTCATCTTTTTCAGGTCAAGATTGAGAAGATAAGAACCGAGTACCACGAGTAAAATGCCCGCTATTCCCTGCCCGCTTGGGAATTCCCCTATTATTACAGGACCGAATAGCAATAAAAACAGGGGGGTAAAACTGAGCATCGGCATAACGGATGAAATTTCACCATGCGAAATAGCGCGCATGTAAATTACCGATGCCGCAATCTGGATTACACCGGCAATTGAAAATCCGTACCAGAATTGGGGATTCAATTTAATCCCGGTTCCTGTAAAATACATTACAAAAGGAAAAAGGAGCACGGGAATTATGTTGTTGGCCCAGGTTATAATTATCGGCTCAACCTCGCCCGATGCTTTTTTTATTATTAGGCTTCTAATACTTTCGGATATCGGATTTAATACTGCAAATATGATCCACATTCTTTCATTACCTGATTATTTTTTCTTACCGGCTGCCGGCTCAACATTATCCAGCAGCATAAATTCCCGTTTCACGGTTTTTGCCACAGGCTCAAAATTCTTCTCCTTAAATATGCACAATTTTTCTATTGGGCACACTGAACAGGCAGGCTTTTGGGGCTTGCAGATCTCCCGCCCGAGCTTAATAAGATTAGTGTGAAAGCTGTGCGCTATTCCGGCAGGGAATTTTTCGTTGAGAAGGAAATATGTTTTATCGGGAGCCGAAGATTTAACTATTCCAAGCCGGTTTACAATCCTGTTTACGTGGGTATCTACCGGGCAGACATTCCTGTCCATTGCAAAAAGGAGAACACAGCTTGCAGTTTTTACACCTACTCCTTTAAATCGTATCAGATGCTCTATTGCCTCTTCCTCTTTCATTTCCCTTAAATAATCTATAGATATCCTCCCCTGCTCTTTGTATATAGTATTCACAAAATTCTTAATGGCATATGCTTTCTGTTTTGTAAGTCCCGCAACAGAAATGGTTTTTTCTAACACCGGAAGTTTTGTGTTTATTAAATCTTCAAAATTCCTGTATTTTGCCTTTAAATTCTTGTATGCCCTGAATGAATTATTGTCGTTTGTATTCTGTGAAAGAATTGTTGCAATGAGCATTTCGGCAGGATCGGGAAAAACAGCGGGACGAGGGGGCACTCCGTACCTTTTTATAAGCAGTCTATTTACTTCCTTAATCACTATTCCCTTTTCCTTCATTCCGCCTTCCATTCTGTTGAGCAAAAATAGGTAAAAATGATAATAACATTTTAATGCAATGAGTATTAAATTTGTGTATTAAAAAAAAAGGAGACTCAATGCCGACTCTAATGGTAAGCATTTCGGGAATACGGGGTATAGTTGGTGACGGATTAGCCCCTCAGACAATAGTAAAATATACATCGGCATATGCCGATTTCTGCGGCGGGGGTAAAATAGTTGTTGGGCGCGATGCCCGCATTACAGGGGAAATGGTAAAAAACATTATTACCGGTACTCTGCTTGCTAAAGGGAATGACGTCGTGGATATTGGCATTTGCCCTACACCGACAGTTCTCCTTAATATAAAAAATCTGAACGCTTCAGGGGGACTTGCAATTTCGGCAAGCCACAATCCGAATGAATGGAATGCTCTTAAACTTATGAACCGGGAGGGGGAATTTATGACCCCCGAAGAGAACAAAAAAATGCTCTCTCTTCTCGGCGATTCAGAGAAAAATTACAAACCATGGAATGAAATAGGCAAATATACTGAATACAGCGAGGGACTGGATAACCATATCAATAAAGTCCTCTCTTTTAAGCACCTTGATCTTGAAGGCTTGAAGAAAAGGAAATTTAAAGTTCTGCTTGACTGCGTTAACGGAGCCGGCTCTTTTGTAATGCCGAGGCTGCTTAAGGAATTAGGGTGCGAGGTAATAGAATTAAACTGCGGGAAAGACGGTATATTCCCCCGTCTGCCCGAGCCGATACCGGAAAACCTTACTGAAACAATGAAGGCAGTTAAAGAAAGCGGGGCCGATATTGGTATTGTTGTTGACCCGGATGTTGACAGGCTGGTGCTTATAACAAACGAAGGAAAGGCATTCAGCGAGGAAAATACTATTACACAGGCAGTTAAATATATTCTTTCAAAGGAAAAGGGGAACTGCGCGGTAAATCTTTCCACTACAAGAGGAGTTGACGATGCGGCAGCAGAATTCGGATGCACTGTCTACCGCTCTCCGGTAGGCGAAGCCAATGTTGTAAAGAAAATGAAAGAAGTTAACGCAGTTATTGGAGGAGAAGGAAGCGGAGGAGTAATTTATCCCGAACTTCTTTTTGGCAGAGACGCATTGACGGGCACAGTTATTATGCTTCAGCATCTTCTTGAATTCGGCGGCACAATGGGGGAAATGAAAAATGCACTTCCGCAGTATCATATCCTTAAAAATAAAATTGTGACGGGCTCAAAAAATCCGGATGAATTGATCAGCAAAATAACAGATAAGTATTCAAACGGAAAAATAAATATTGAAGACGGCCTGAGAATTGATTTCCCGGACCATTGGGTTCATATGAGAAAATCGAATACGGAACCGATAATAAGATGCATTGTGGAAGCATCTACTGAAGCTGATGCGGCTAAATATATGGGAATCTATTTTAAGGAGATTACGGGGTAAGAGGCTGTATTAAGTTTTTCTGAAATTTAAATGGAAGGTAGTTCCTTTCCCCTTTGTGCTTGTTACATTTATTTTAACATTGGAAAGGTCGCAGTATTTTTTCACCAGCGCCAGTCCAAGCCCGTTTCCCTCATAACGGCGGGTATATCCCTGTTCTTCCTGAGTAAAAGGCTCAAACATTCGGGGAATAAAGTCTTCCGATATTCCTATTCCGGTATCGGTAATTTTTGCCGCAAATTCATTCTTATTAAGGTCTTCAAATGAAACTTCAACCTTTCCCGATGACGTATACTTTAAGGCATTATCGATAAGATTTGCAAAAATCTGGTTTACGGTATACTCGTCTGCTTGAATTATTGTAGGGAATACGGGGGTATTTAATTTGAATTCGAGCCCTTTTTCCCTTGCTTTGTGAGTAAATTCCTCCGATAGCCCCGCCTTAACCGATTCAAATAAATTATACTCTGAAGGATGCACCTCGTATGAACCGGTCTGCAAATCCGACATGTTTAGAATCATATCAACTGTCCGTATAATCCTATCCCCCGCTTTATTAATTGCATTAAAGCAGGAACGGTATTCCGATGTAAGGCGGGGTTCAAATTCATCCTTAATAAGTCCGGAAAAACTTAGTATGCTGTTTATAGGAGTACGGATTTCGTGCGACATCTGGGCAAGAAATTCCGATTTCAGTTTATCGGAGTTCTCAGCTTTTTCCTTTGCAAGAAGAAGTTCTGCCTGGGCTTCCTTTATTTTAATTGCACCGCCTATACCGGCGGCAGTTGCCTTCAAAATAGATTCTTCAACTTCTGTCCATACTTTTTCTTTTTTACTGTCGTCGAAGCCTACAAATCCCCAGAACTGGTCCCCTGTAAAAATTGGAACAATCATTATCGACTTCACTTTGTCGGGATCAATAAATTTAATGCCTGGAATCTCACCGTTTTTTATATAGCCGTGAATGGTCCTTCCTTCGGAAAGCTCCTCGAACCATCCGGGGAAATAATCGATATAGTTAAAATTTTTAAGGAATTCAGGATCTTTCATAAATGACGAGCTTTCAGAATGCCATTCGAAAAGAATTCGTATGGAAGAATCTGAAAGCCTGGATGCACCGATATTCTTTGCAATATATACCCTGTCTACCTCTGAGGCCTTGCCGAGCGATTCAATTGCCATTTTAATTGCCTCTTCATAATCGGGATGAGTCAGAAGAGCATTTGTAGCATCGGCAACTCCCATAAGAAGATTGGTGTGTTTGAACAGTGCGTCTTTACTGGTTACTACCGAGGTTATATCCTCAATCATGAAAAGTTTAAAATAAACCGAATCGGGAGTATACTTAAGAACAGTCGCGGTAATTTTACACCAGAAGATTTCTTTCCTGCTGTCAACGAACCTGATTTCGTTATGTTTATTTATCAGAACGCCGCTTGAAAAATACTTATTGAAAACGACCAGGTCATTTTTGAAGACAAAGTCGGAGATTTTACGGAATTTGAGTTCGTCGCCTGTCAACCCGATCAGTTTCCTGAATATCTGATTCGATTCAACAACTCTAAGTTCATTATCCGTAAGCACCATACCGAAAGCCGCATTTTCAAAAATAGTTCTGAACCTGTATTCCGTATTCCGCAATTCCCTTTCAACGCTTTTAATTTTGGAGATGTCAATAAAAGATTCAAGCAGGTAATCCTGCCCGTTAAGTGAAATCATTTTAATGCAGTTAAGACCCGGGAGAATACTCCCCTCGTTATTAAATAATCCAATTTCACTGTTTTCATAGGAGGGGGAATCCAGATCGGGCTGATAATTCCAGTGAGGACTGAACTGCTTTCTGTTTTTACCAATTATCGACTGTTTTTCGAATTTAAGCAGGTTTAGGGCGTGGTGGTTCACATCAACAATGTCAAATGTTGTTCTGTCAATTATGAATACGCCGGTGTTAATTGAATCCAGGATGGTCTGCAGTTCTCTTTTTTTCTGTTTTATCGTTTCGGTCCGGTATGCCAGTTTCTGGTCTAGAAGCGAGTTAATATTTTTTATTTTTTTATTCAGTTTTGAGTTTGATATGTAGAGTGCAAGTATATTTGCCTGATGGAGGCAGACAGTCCTGATGAATTCCGTTTCATCATCTCCGGCATCAGTCTCAAGAACCATAATCCCCAGTATACCGGAGGAATCGGAAACCGGTATTGCAATATAATTTTTCCCGT